>NZ_VISM01000001.1:1219583-1531666 GCF_007827455.1 Lutibacter sp. Hel_I_33_5 | reverse complement strand
AAGAAATAGAATTAACTGCAGCACAAAAAATAGAACCAGATTTTGAGATTGGTGAAGATGTATCTGAAGAGGTTAAGCTGATAGATTTAGGTAGAAGAGCTATTTTAGCATTGCGTCAGAATTTAATCTCTAAAATTCATGAGCACGATAGTACAAATGTGTTTAAGCAATTTAAAGAATTAGAAGGAGAGATTTATAGTGCAGAAGTTCATCATATTCGTCATAATGCAATTATTTTGTTAGATGATGATGGTAATGAATTGGTGATGCCAAAGAGCGAACAAATTCGTTCAGATTTCTTTAGAAAAGGAGATTCAGTTCGTGGAGTTATAAAATCGGTAGAATTAAGAGGTAATAAGCCAGCAATTATTTTATCAAGAACATCATCATTGTTCTTAAATAAATTATTCGAACAAGAAATTCCTGAAGTTTTTGACGGATTAATTACAGTTGAAGGAGTTGCAAGAATTCCTGGAGAAAAAGCAAAAGTAGCTGTTGATTCTTATGATGATAGAATTGATCCTGTTGGAGCTTGTGTTGGTATGAAAGGATCTAGAATTCATGGAATTGTTCGTGAATTAGGAAACGAAAATATTGATGTTATCAATTACACCAAAAATGAACAGTTATTTATTGCAAGAGCATTAAGCCCTGCAAAAGTAACGTCAATGGAAATAAAGGAATACGAAGAAGAGAGAAATGGTAAAAAAGGACGAGTAAGCGTTTTATTAAAACCAGAAGAAGTTTCTAAAGCTATTGGTAAAGGTGGTGTAAACATTCGTTTAGCAAGTGAGTTAACTGGATATGAGATTGATGTTCAGAGAGAAGGGTTAGAAGAAGAAGATGTTGAATTGACAGAATTTATAGATGAAATTGAAGATTGGGTAATTACCGAATTTAAGAAAATTGGTTTAGATACTGCAAGAAGTGTATTAGACACTACAGTAGAAGAATTAGTGAAAAGAACGGATTTAGAAGAGGAAACTATTTTAGACGTACAAAGAATCTTAAAAGAAGAGTTCGAAGATTAACTAAACTAAAAGTAATAAAAAGAGAGCATAACTATACTACGTATAAAGTGTGTTTTTATAACAAAAGTAAAAACAATTTATGGCTACATTAAGGCTAAACAAAGTATTAAGAGAACTTAATATCTCATTAGATAGAGCTGTGGAGTTTCTTGCAAAGAACGGTCATGAGATCGAAGCAAGACCTACCGCTAAAATTTCTACTGAAGTATATCAAGTCTTGCTTGACGGTTTTGAAACTGATGCTAGTAAAAAAGCAGCTTCTAAAGAAGTAGGAGAAGAAAAACGCAAAGAAAAAGAAGCGATGCGTTTGGCGCTTGAAGCTAAATTAGAGCAAAAGAGGTTAGAAGAAGAGAAGAGAGAAGAGGAAAAGAGAGAGAAAGAGAAAGTTCTTAAAGCCAAAGCAGCCAAAGTTGAGATAAAAACGGTTGGTAAAATTGATATCGACAAAAAGCCAGTTGTTAAAGAAGCTAAAAAAGAAGAAGTTAAGAAAGTAGCAGTACCAGAAAAAGAAGCTTCAGAGAAAGAAGTTCCAGTAAAAGAAACTGCGAAAGAAGTTAAGTCAGAAGTTGCTGCAAAAGAAGAGAAGAAAGAAGAAAAGAAAGTTGTAGTAGAAAAACCTGTTGAAATAACAGCAGAAAATGCAGAGGCTATTAAAACTCAATATAAGAAGTTAGATGGACCAAAAATTACTGGAAAAAAAATCGACTTAAAACAGTTTGAAAAGCCTAAGAAGAAAAAACCAGATCCTAAAGCTGCCGCTAAAACTAATGATGACGCTAAAAAGAAGCGAAAAAGAATTAGTAAACCAGTAGGAAATAGAGGAGGTCAAAATAGAGGGAATACTGGTGGAAATAGAGCTGGTGGTAATAGAGGTGGACAAAATAATAGAGGAAGAGGAAGACAACAAGTTGTTCCAAAAGAAGAACTTACAGAAGCTCAAATTCAGAAACAAGTTAGAGAAACTTTAGAAAAACTTCAAGGAAAATCTAGCAGAGGAAAAGGAGCTAAGTATCGTAGAAATAAAAGAGATGCTCACAGAGAGCAAACAGAAGCAGAACAAGAAGCTCAATCATTAGATAACAAAATACTTAAAGTAACAGAATTTGTTACAGTAAGTGAAGTTGCTACCATGATGGATGTACCAGTAACAAATATTATTTCTTCATGTATGATGTTAGGAATGATGGTAACCATGAATCAGCGTTTAGATGCGGAAACCTTGGTAATTGTTGCGGAAGAGTTCAATTATAAAGTAGAATTTATTGGTGCAGAAGTAGAAGAGTCTATTGTTGAAGTTGTAGATAAGGAAGAAGATCTTGTAACACGTGCGCCAATTATTACAGTAATGGGTCACGTAGATCATGGTAAAACATCTTTGTTAGATTATATTAGAAAAGCAAATGTTATTGATGGAGAAAGTGGAGGGATTACTCAGCATATTGGTGCGTATTCAGTAAACGTAGGAGATCAGAAAATTGCATTTTTAGATACACCAGGTCACGAAGCCTTTACAGCGATGCGTGCACGTGGAGCTCAAGTAACAGATTTAGTAATTATTGTTGCTGCAGCTGATGATGATGTAATGCCGCAAACAAAAGAAGCAATTTCACATGCGCAAGCTGCTGGAGTGCCAATTATTTTTGCAATCAATAAAATTGATAAACCTAATGCGAATCCTGATAATGTGAAAACACAATTATCTGCGATGAACTTATTAATTGAAGATTGGGGTGGAAGCATTCAATCTCAAGATATTTCTGCTAAAACTGGAGAAGGAATTCCGGAATTATTAGAAAAAGTATTATTAGAAGCAGAGGTTTTAGAATTAAAAGCAAACCCAAATAAAAATGCAGTTGGTGCTGTAGTTGAAGCATTGTTAGATAAAGGTAGAGGATATGTTTCTACAATCTTAGTTCAAGCAGGTACTTTAAAAATTGGAGATTATATTTTAGCAGGAAAACATAGTGGTAAAGTAAGAGCTATGTTTGATGATAAAGGAAATAACCTAAAAGAAGCAGGGCCATCAACGCCAGTTTCTATTTTAGGATTAGACGGCGCGCCACAGGCAGGAGATAAATTTAATGTATTTGATGACGAGCGTGAAGCAAAACAAATTGCATCTAAACGTTCTCAATTACAACGTGAGCAGTCGGTTAGAACTCAGAAAACATTAACATTAGATGAAATCGGACGTAGAATTGCGTTAGGAGACTTTAAAGAATTAAACATTATCTTAAAAGGTGATGTTGATGGTTCAGTTGAAGCCTTAACAGATTCGTTCCAGAAATTATCTACAGAAGAAATACAAGTAAATATTATTCATAAAGGTGTTGGAGCCATTACAGAAAGTGATGTATTATTAGCATCAGCATCCGATGCAATTGTTATTGGATTTAATGTTCGTCCGCAAGGAAATGCACGTTCGGTTGCAGATAAAGAAGAAGTAGATGTTAGATTCTATTCTATTATTTATGACGCAATTAATGAGCTTAAAGATGCGATGGAAGGCATGTTGTCTCCAGACATGAAAGAAGAAATTAGTGGTAATGTTGAAATTAGAGAAGTGTATAAAATTTCTAAAGTTGGAAACATTGCAGGATGTATGGTAATGTCTGGTAAGATATTTAGAGATTCTAAAATTAGAATTATACGTGAAGGAATTGTTGTTCACGATGGTTTATTAACCTCTCTAAAACGATTTAAAGATGATGTTAAAGAAGTTGCAAAAGGATACGATTGTGGTCTTCAAATAAAAGGATATAATGATATTGTTCAAGGAGATGTTATTGAAGCATATCAAGAAGTAGCGGTTAAGAAAAAGTTGAAGTAAACCCTTACTATTCTTATTAAATCAAAAATATATAAAACAAAAAACCGAAGCATAAGCTTCGGTTTTTTTATGAATAATTTTAAAATTATTTTACTTTAAGAGGAACTACAATAGCGCCAGAAAATTCTGGTTGAATTTCTACCAAAGCTCTATCGGCATCTAATCTTGTTTTATAGTTTCCAACTTGAATTTTCCATTCTGGAGTATCATACGATAAATATGATTTTATATTAGGAAATTCAACACTAAATCTCGCTCTGGTTCTTTTAGCGCGTTGTTCTGCACCATTATATAGCTGAATTCTAAAACCAAAACCATAACGTTTGTTAAAGGCTCTTTTTTTAGAAATCATACTCTTAATTTTCTCATTATCATTGTTTTGTGCTTTCGTTTTTTGGGTAGAAAACCCTATAAAAACGATCAACAATAAAAGAGCGAATTTTGAATTTAATTTCATACTACTTTTACTTTCTACAAAAGTAACGACTTGTTTTATAATATATTGAAAAATAAACTTATTTAGAATTGTTATAAATTATAATTTAACAGTCTTTTACCATTTCAAAATTTAGGAAGAAGTAGTACTTTTGTGCAACTGTTTTGAGGTGTAAAAATTTCATTACATTTTTATACTGATACTAAAAATATAGTTTGTAAATATGAAAAGTGTAGCACTGCACAATAGACTAACCAACGTACTTCTTAAGAGCCTTACATTTCTTTTGTTTTTTGCCATTAGTTTTTCTTCTTTTGCGCAAGATGCAGTAGATGAAGCTCGTCAAAAAGAAGGTAGAAAATTATTTAAGAATTTTTGTGGGTCTTGTCATAAGTTAGATAAGAAATTAATTGGGCCTCCTCTAGGTGGAGTAGAAGGGAAATATGAGAATGACTGGTTAAAAAAATGGATTAAAAATAACGCAGAATTAATAGCTTCTGGAGATCCATTAGCGGCAGAAGCATCACTGTTTGATAGCTCACAAATGACTGTTTTTCCTCAGTTAAGTGATAAGCAGATAGATGATATTTTATATTATACTACTGTTGGTGATCCACTTCCGCCAGGAGGTGAGAGCCCAATAGAACCTAAAGAGGAAAAGGTTCCTTGGCTTATCTATATTTTAGCTTCTGCAATCATCGTTGCCTTTTTAATCATTGCAAGTTTATTAAAAACGATTAGTGAATTAAAAGGAGCGCCAAAAACTCCAGGAGCCTTAGGTACGTTACATGAAGTTTGGGACGGAATCAAGCAAAACACGTTTTTACATGTGTTGGCTGTTATTTTTGGATTGTTAGTTACGGCTTATTTCTTATTTGGAACACTATTTAAAATTGGTGTAGAAGAAGGATATCAACCAATTCAGCCAATTGCATTTTCACATAAAGTACATGCAGGAGATAATAAAATAGATTGTCAGTATTGTCATTCATCAGCAAAACATAGTAAAACATCAGGTATACCTACAGTAAATGTTTGTATGAATTGTCATAAGTTTATTTCAGAAGTAGCTTCAGATACAAAAGTGGTAATGGATGATGTTACTTTAGGTAAAGAAGATTTAGATAAAGAAATTGCAAAAGTATATGCAGCAGCTGGTTGGGATGCAGAGAAATTAGAATATACAGGAGAAACAAAACCAGTAAAATGGGTGCGTGTTCATAATTTACCAGATTTTGCATATTTTAATCATTCACAACACGTTACTGTTGCAGGATTAAAATGTCAGAAATGTCATGGTCCCGTAGAAGAAATGGAAGAATTATATCAACATTCTCCGTTAACTATGGGTTGGTGTATAGATTGTCATAAAGAAACAAAAGTAGATTTAAAAGGTAATGAGTATTACAAGAAAATCCATGAAGATTTAGCAGCTAAGTTTGGTGTAGATCAAGTTACAATTGCTCAGTTAGGTGGAAAAGAATGTGGTAAGTGTCATTATTAATAAAAGAAGAAAAGATAGTTTTGATTTTAGTGAAAACTAAGAACTAAAGACTAACAACTAATAACTAATAGATAAATGGCTTCAAACAAAAAATACTGGAAAAGTGTTGAAGAACTAAAAGATAGTTCTGTTGTTGAAACGCTAAGTAAACAAGAGTTTGTAGAAGAAATACCTACAGATGCTTTTTTAGGTGATCAAGAAACCTTAGAGAACACATCTACATCTCGTAGAGATTTCTTAAAGTATGTTGGTTTCACAACTGCTGCTGCTTCTTTAGCTGCCTGTGAAGGGCCGGTTAGAAAATCAATTCCTTATGTTGTAAAACCAAATGATATAACTCCTGGAGTTGCAGATTGGTATGCTACAACAATTGCAGATGGATATGATTTTGCTAATGTTTTAGTAAAAACTCGTGAAGGTAGACCAATTCAAATCATGCCAAATAAAGAGGCAAACGGAACAACAAATGCACGTGTGCAAGCTTCTGTTTTATCTTTATATGATGGTGATTTACGTTTGCAAGAACCAAAAAATAATGGTAACAATATTACTTGGGCAGATGCTGATGCAGCAATTGGAGCTCAATTAAATCAATTAAAAGAGGAGAATAAGCCTGTTGTTTTTTTAACAGGAACAATGGCAAGTCCTTCTACCGATAAAATAGCTTCAGAATTTATTGCAGCCTATCCAAATGTAAAACATATTACATATGATGCAGTTTCAGAATCTGGAGCCGCTGATGCTTTTGAGGCAATGTACGGTAAACGTGCGTTACCAAATTACGATTTTAGTAAAGCTGAAGTGATTGCTTCTTTTGGAGCAGATTTCTTAGGAGATTTTCACGGTGGATTCGATAAATCATATGCTGCTAGTAGAAAGCCAGAAGGAGGTAAGATGTCTTACCATGTTCAGGTAGAGGCAAATATGTCTTTAACGGGAGCGAATGCTGATAAGCGTGTGGTTGCAAAACCATCAGATCAAGTATTTGCGTTGTTAAATTTATATAATGCAGTAACAGGAAATTCAGTTGCTTCTAAAGCAACACCTGTAGATGCAGATATTAAGAAATTAGCTGAAGCACTTAAAAAAGCAGGAAATAAAGGGGTAGTTCTTACCGGAATTAATGATAAGAATGCGCAATTAATAGCTTTAGCAATTAATAAAGCGTTAAGTAGTGAAGTAATTGATGTAAATAATACGTTGAATGTCCGTCAAGGAAATGATGCAGAAGTTGCACAATTTATTACTGACTTAAATGCAGGAAATATAGGAGGAGTTATTACATATAATGTTGATCCTGTATATTCTTTAGCAAATTCTTCAGGTTTTGTTAATGGATTAAAAAAAGCATCTTTATCTGTTGCAATTTCAACTGAAAATAATGCAACTGCAAATGCTACTCAATTTGCATTACCAGCTCCACATTTTTTAGAATCTTGGGGAGATGTTCAAACATCAGAAAATTCTTACGGTTTAGTTCAGCCAACAATCCAACCATTATTTAATACACGTCAAGTTCAAGATACATTATTAAAATGGACTGGAAACAGTACTTCGTATTACGAGTATTTAAAAGCATTTTCTGGAACTGTTTTAGGAGGAACTTCTTGGAACAAAGCTGTGCATGATGGTATTGTAAAAATTGAAAACACTGCTAGTAATGTAGCAATTGATGTTGATGTAAATGCTGCTGCTGCTGAATTAGCAAAAGCAACCAAAGCATCAGCTTTTGAATTAAATTTATATACTAAAGTTGGTTTAGGTGATGGTAAGCAAGCAAACAATCCTTGGTTACAAGAATTTCCAGATCCAATTACAAGAGCTTCTTGGGATAATTACTTAACAGTTTCTATGTCTGATGCAAAAGCGTTAGGCTTCTCTAATCCAGTGAAAGATAATGGAGCAATTAATGGAAACTACGCAACTGTAAAAGTAAACGGAGTAACTATTAAAAATATTCCAGTAATGGTTCAGCCAGGACAAGCAAAAGGTTCTGTTGGATTAGCACTTGGATTTGGTAGAAAAGAAAACTTAAAACCAGAAATGCAAGTAGGGATAAATGCGTATCCTTTCTATGCAAATGGTAATGCTATACAATACAATGTAACTATAGAAAAAACATCTGGCCCAGTTCATGAGTTTGCTTGTACACAAGTACAAAAAACTATTGCTGGACGTCATGATATTTTAAAAGTAGCAACATTAAAAGAATATAATAGTGATGTAGATCCAAAACATTCTTGGAACAAACCTGCATATGTTTCTTATGATCATCAAGAAGTAGAAGCAAAAACTATTGATTTATGGGATGAGCACAATAGAGAAATTGGACATCACTTTAATTTATCAATAGACTTAACATCTTGTACAGGTTGTGGAGCTTGTGTAGTTGCATGTCATGCAGAAAACAATGTTCCTGTAGTTGGAAAAAACGAAGTAAGAGTAGGTAGAGATATGCACTGGTTGCGTATCGATAGATATTATTCTTCTGAAGTAGAAACAAGAGAAGATGCAAAAGAACTTGGTTTAAGTAGAGCAGAAACATATAGAAAGTTAGAAACTGAGGCTGAAAATCCAGAAGTTACTTTCCAACCAATGATGTGTCAGCACTGTAACCATGCTCCTTGTGAGACTGTTTGTCCAGTTGCCGCAACATCGCATGGTCGTCAAGGACAAAATCAAATGGCATATAACAGATGTGTGGGTACAAGATATTGTGCAAACAACTGTCCATATAGAGTTCGTCGTTTTAACTGGTTTAATTACGCAGATAATAACGAATTCGATTTTAACATGAATAACGAATACGGTAAAATGGTGTTAAATCCTGATGTTGTAGTTCGTTCTCGTGGTGTGATGGAAAAATGTTCTATGTGTATTCAAATGACACAAGCAACAATTTTAAAAGCTAAAAAAGAAGGACGTGCTGTAAATACAGACGAATTTGAAACAGCTTGTTCATCAGCATGTACAACAGGTGCTATGGTCTTTGGAGATATTAATAACGAAAAAGACGAAGTTGCCGCATTAGCAGAAGATAAAAGAGCATTTCACGTATTAGATTATCTACAAACGAAACCGAATGTAGTGTATCAAGTGAAAGTAAGAAATACAAACGAAGCGTAATTAAAAATTAAGATATAAGAATATGTCTCATTACGAAGCACCCATTAGGGAACCTTTAGTATTAGGTGATAAAAGTTACCATGACATTACCGAGGATATCGCTAGACCTATTGAAGGAAAAGCAAATAGAAACTGGTATATGGCATTCTATATTTCTTTAGCAGCAATGCTTTGGGGATTTGGATGTATCTTTTATACTGTTGGAACAGGTATTGGAGTTTGGGGATTAAGTAAAAATATTGGTTGGGCTTGGGATATTACCAACTTTGTATGGTGGGTAGGTATCGGTCATGCTGGTACATTAATCTCAGCAGTACTTTTATTATTCCGTCAAAAATGGAGAATGGCCATAAACCGTTCTGCAGAAGCAATGACAATTTTTGCGGTTTTTCAAGCAGGATTGTTTCCAATTATTCACATGGGTCGTCCATGGAATGGATATTGGGTATTGCCAATTCCAAATCAGTTTGGATCATTATGGGTTAACTTTAACTCACCATTATTATGGGATGTATTTGCAATCTCAACGTATTTATCTGTATCATTAGTTTTCTGGTGGACAGGTTTATTACCAGATTTTGCAATGATTAGAGATAGAGCTGTAAAGCCTTTTCAGAAAAAAATATATGCATTATTAAGTTTTGGTTGGTCTGGTAGAGCAAAAGATTGGCAACGTTTTGAAGAAGTATCTTTAGTGCTTGCAGGTTTAGCTACACCATTAGTACTTTCTGTACATACAATTGTATCGATGGACTTTGCTACGTCAATCAATCCAGGATGGCACTCAACAATATTCCCACCTTATTTCGTAGCAGGAGCAATTTTTTCAGGATTTGCCATGGTACAAACCTTATTAGGAATTATGAGAAAGGTGACGAATATGGAAGATTATATTACACGTTTACACGTTGAATATATGAATATAGTTATCATCTTAACAGGTGGAATTGTAGCAGTAGCTTATGCAACTGAATTCTTTATTGCTTGGTATACTGGATCGCCATATGAAAATTACACATACTTATCTGTTGGAGCTGCAACAGGACCTTATGCTTGGGCATTTTATTCATTATTATTCTTCAATATATTAACGCCACAATTATTATGGTTTAAGAAAATTAGAAGAAGTTTTATATGGTCATTCATCATTTCGATATTTATTAATATTGGTATGTGGTTTGAGCGTTTTGATATTATTGCTATTGTATTAAGTAAAGGGCACTTACCATCTACATGGTGGCGTTTTGAACCAACTTTTGTTGATGTAGGTATCTTTATTGGAACCATAGGATTCTTCTTTGTATTATTCTTATTATATGCAAGAACATTCCCTGTTATCGCGCAAGCGGAAGTAAAGACCATCTTGAAATCTTCTGGAGAATTCTATAAGAAAAGAAGAGATGGTAAAAATGCAACTGGTCCAATAGAAACGAAACCAAGAAATGTTGAAGCATCCAAAAAAGATGATACTTCTATTGTAGAAGATATAACAGATGCTGTTAGTGATTCTGCTGATAAATTAAAAAGTTTATTTGGAACTATTGGTGTTTTTGATGCCAAAACTCAAACTGCTGACGATTTAAAAAAGATTAGCGGTGTTGGACCAAAATTAGAAGGAGTTTTAAATGGAATTGGATTATTCACTTTTCAACAAGTGAGTAAAATGACTAAAAAAGAATATGACTTGTTAGACAGTATCACAAAATCTTTTCCTGGAAGAGCAGAACGTGATAACTGGGCAGAACAAGCTAAAAAATTATTAAACGAATAATTATGGGATCTTCAAAAGTTATTCACGCATTTTATAATGATGACGAAGTCTTATTAGACGCAGTTAAGAAAGTTAAAGGAGCACATCATCATATAGAAGAAGTATTTTGCCCTTTTCCTGTGCACGGTTTAGATAAAGCCATGGGATTAGCGCCAACAAGAATTGCAATTGCATCTTTTATGTTTGGAATTGTAGGATTAAGTACTGCTATTTGGCTTACTTGGTATACAATGATTCATGATTGGCCACAAGATATTGGTGGTAAACCAAGTTTTTCTTGGGCAGAAAATATGCCAGCATTTGTTCCAATTATGTTTGAATTAACGGTATTTTTTGCAGCGCATTTAATGGTAATTACTTTTTATATGCGAAGTAGAATATGGCCATTTAAGAAAGCTGAAAATCCAGACCCAAGAACAACAGATGATCATTTTTTAATGGAAATTCCAGTTCATAATAATGAAGATGAGATTAAGTCTTTATTAGCAGATACTGGCGCTGTAGAAATTAATGTAGTAGATACCCACTAAGTCAATAGATAATGAAACATTTTAAATTACTTATCGCTTTAGTTGTAGTTTCAAGTATCATTTCTTGTAACGATAAACGTACGCCTCAAGTACAATATATGCCAGATATGTATGTGTCTGTACCTTATGATGTAAATGGTGTTGATGGATTAAACGGAAAAGCAGTTAACTTAAAACCAGTTGCTGGGACTATTCCTAGAGGAGGGCAGCCAGCTTATGATATTGCAGATACTAACGAAGGTTATGAGAAAGCAAAAGCTGAACTAACAAATCCTTTAGAAGTAACTGAAGAGAGTTTAGCAAATGGTAAAAAGAACTACGATATCTATTGTGCTATTTGTCATGGTAAAAAAGGTGATGGAGAAGGAACATTAACAACGAGAGAGAAATTCGCAGGAATTCCTAATTATAAAGATAGAGATATTAATGCAGGAAGTATTTACCATGTTATTATGTATGGTAAAAACTTAATGGGTTCTCATTCATCACAATTAAATACCAATGAACGTTGGGAAGTTGTGCAATACGTAGAGAAATTACGTACAGAATTAACAAAATAATTACAAAAAGATAGAATACTAAAGATATGTATCAATTCTCAGGTAAATTAAAAATGTTCTCAATAATCTTAATGATCTTAGGAGCATTAGGTATAGGATACGGTTTTTTAACTGCTCCAAAAACAGTTGAAGAAGCTAAAGAAATTTTAGCACACCAAGCAGCTCATGGTGCTCATGGAGATTCGCATGCTGTTGAAAATCATCACGAAAAAAAGAAAGAAGAGACGCACGCACATGGAGAAGAAACTCACGCTAATCACGTAGAAAAAGTAAAAGACGCCCATGCAGCTGTTGATTCTCATGGAACATCTCATGATGATGCACATGCAGAACATGTTTTTAATCAATTACAAAATAGACCTTGGTCTGCTTTTTATGTAGCTTTATTTTTCTTTTTAGGTGTTACGTTATTAGTATTAGCTTTTTATGCAGCACAACGTGTTGCACAATCTGGTTGGTCTATTGTTTTATTTAGAGTAATGGAAGCAATTACGGCTAACTTAGTGCCTACATCAATTATTATGTTATTAGTTATTGCTGCTTCAGCAATGCATTATAATCATTTGTTTTCTTGGATGGCAGAAGGAACATTTACGCCAGGACATGATAAATATGATGCCATAGTAGATGGTAAATCTTGGTGGATTAATTTACCAGGTTGGGCAATAAGAAGTGTTATTTATTTAGCAATTTGGAATGCTTATAGATGGTTTATCCGTAAGAATTCTATTGCAGAAGATACTGCAAACGATGGTAATAAAACATATAAAAGAAACTATAATATATCAGTTGTTTTCTTATTCTTATTTATGCTTACAGAAAGTATGGCAGTTTGGGATTGGATTATGGGCTTAGATCCTCACTGGTTCTCGACCTTATTTGGTTGGTATGTTTTAGCTACTTTATTAGTAAGCGCATTAACAACTATAGCTTTTGTAACGATCTATTTACGTTCTAAAGGATATTTACCAAGAGTAAATGATAGTCATATACATGATTTAGCAAAATTTATGTTTGGTTTTTCTGTATTCTGGACCTATTTATGGTTTGCACAATTTA
Source organism: Lutibacter sp. Hel_I_33_5 (assembly GCF_007827455.1). Lineage (NCBI taxonomy): Bacteria > Pseudomonadati > Bacteroidota > Flavobacteriia > Flavobacteriales > Flavobacteriaceae > Lutibacter > Lutibacter sp. Hel_I_33_5. The sequence continues at coordinate 1,518,819 of NZ_VISM01000001.1, read as the reverse complement.
TGTTAATCTGGTATGCAGACATTCCAGAAGAAACAACTTATTTTGCAATGCGTTTTGCAGAATATAAATTACCGTTTTTAGGAATGGTTGCCATGAACTTTGCATTTCCAATCTTACTTTTAATCAATAGTGATTTTAAAAGTATTCCTTGGTTTGTTGTCATTGGAGGTTTAGTAATCTTAGCAGGACATTATATTGATGTTTTTGTTATGATAATGCCTGCTACAGTTGGAGCACAATGGTTTATTGGAATACCAGAACTAAGTTCTATAGCGTTTTTCTTAGGAATATTTATTTATGCTACATTTAGTTCATTTGCAAAAGCAAGTGCTGTTCCAGAAGGGAATCCGTTCTTAAAAGAAAGTGAGCATTTCCACTATTACAATATTGAGCATAGAGGAGAAAGTGCTAAAGACCATCATTAATAATAAAGAATTAAAATAAATTAAGACAAAATAATATGCTAGCTCTATTTTATATTTTAATAGCTGTTGCAATAGGAGTAAGTTTTTGGCAGATAACCAGAATCATGAACCTAAGAGGTGATATTGCTACCGATAAAGATAATGACACACAAGGTAAATTAGCAATTCTTTTTACTGTTGGTTTTTATGCTGCGATGGTTTATTGTTTAATTGCAATGAACGTGTTAATGTTGCCAGAATCTGCATCTATTGAAGGAGAACATGATGATAATTTATTTGACATTACGTTTTGGTTAATTGGTATAGTTCAATTTATCATGCAATTCTTAATATTCTACTTTACTTTTAAGTATAGAGGAAAGAAAGAAAACAAAGCATTGTTTTTTGCAGATAGTCATAAATTAGAAATTATCTGGACAACCATCCCTGCAATTGTAATTGTTGTTTTAATTGGATATGGATTATGGCAATGGAACAACATGATGGATTTATCTGATGATGATTCTATTGTTATAGAAGTGTATGCAAAACAATTTCAATGGGAAGCACGTTATGCTGGAGCTGATAACACATTAGGTCTTGGGAACGTAAACTTTATTAAAGGTATTAATACAATTGGTGTTGATATGTCTGATAAAAACTCTCAAGATGATATCTATGCGACAGAATTATACTTACCAAAAGGTAAAAAAGTACATTTCAAGTTCCGTTCGCAAGATGTTTTACACTCAGCATATATGCCACACTTTAGAGCGCAGATGAATTGTGTTCCTGGTATGGTTACAGAGTTTGGTTTTACACCAAAGTTTACAACTGAGGAAATGAGGTTAAACGAAGAAGTAATTGCGAAAAATGAAGTAATTAATAAAATTAGAAAAGCTAAAGGGGAAGACCCTTATGTTTTTGATTACTTATTACTTTGTAATAAAATTTGTGGAGCATCACATTACAACATGCAAATGAAAATTACAGTTGTAGAAGAAGCAGAATACAAAGCTTGGTTAGCAGAACAACCAACCTTAGCAGAAGTTATTAAATAAGAATTTAAAAGAGATACTACAAATTACAAGATTATGTCAGATCATCATCATAAAGAAACATTTGTAACAAAATATATTTTCAGTCAAGATCATAAAATGATTTCGAAGCAATTCCTAATCACAGGTATGATTATGGGTGTTATTGGAGTGTTTATGTCAATGTTATTTCGTTTACAAATAGCATGGCCAGAAAAATCATTTTCGATCATTGAAGCATTTTTAGGACCACATCAAACAGATGGTGTAATGAATCCAGATATGTATTTGGCATTAGTTACTATACACGGTACCATTATGGTATTCTTTGTATTAACAGCTGGATTAAGTGGTACATTCTCTAACTTATTAATACCACTACAAATTGGAGCAAGAGATATGGCATCAGGTTTCTTAAACATGATATCGTATTGGTTATTCTTTATATCAAGTATTTTAATGGTTATCTCTTTATTTGTTGAAGCTGGACCAGCATCAGCAGGTTGGACAATTTATCCACCATTAAGTGCATTACCTCAAGCCATTCCAGGCTCTGGAGCAGGGATGACGTTATGGTTAGTTTCTATGGCAATATTTATTGCATCCTCATTAATTGGATCGTTAAACTATATCGTAACAATTTTCAATTTAAGAACAAAAGGAATGAAAATGACAAGATTGCCTCTTACAATGTGGGCATTCTTTATCACTGCAATTATTGGTGTAGTTTCTTTCCCAGTTTTATTATCTGCAGCATTATTATTAATTTTTGATAGAAGTTTTGGAACATCGTTTTACTTATCAGATATATTTATTTCTGGAGAAGTATTACATTATCAAGGAGGGTCGCCGGTATTATTTGAACACTTATTTTGGTTCTTAGGACATCCAGAAGTATATATTGTATTATTACCAGCATTAGGAATAACATCAGAAATTATATCGACACATTCTAGAAAACCAATTTTCGGATATAGAGCGATGGTGATGTCTATTATGGCAATTGCATTTTTATCTACAATTGTTTGGGGACACCATATGTTTATTTCAGGAATGAATCCTTTCTTAGGATCTGTGTTTACGTTTACAACGGTATTAATTGCAATCCCATCAGCGGTAAAAGCATTTAATTATATTACCACACTCTGGAAAGGAAATCTACAATTAAACCCTGCCATGTTATTCTCTATCGGATTAGTTTCTACATTCGTTACAGGAGGTTTAACAGGATTAGTTTTAGGAGATTCTGCTCTAGATATTAATATTCATGATACGTATTTTGTTGTAGCACATTTCCACTTAGTAATGGGGGTTTCTGCTATCTTCGGAATGTATGCCGGGATTTATCATTGGTTTCCAAAAATGTATGGTAGAATGATGAATAAGACCTTAGGATATTGGCATTTCTGGATTACAATTATTTGTGCATACGGAGTATTTTGGCCAATGCACTTTATTGGTTTAGCTGGATTACCACGTAGATATTATACAAATACAAACTTTCCAATGTTTGATGATTTAGCAGATATTAATGTTGTAATTACCATATTTGCCTTAATTGGAGGATTGGCTCAGATTATTTTCTTAGCAAACTTCTTTATCTCGATTAAAAGAGGAAATAAAGCATCTCAAAACCCTTGGAATTCAAATACAATTGAATGGACAACTCCAGTAGAACATATCCATGGAAACTGGCCAGGTAAAATTCCTGAAGTTCATCGTTGGGCATATGACTATAGTAAGGTTGATGAAAATGGAGAATATGTTCACGGACAAGATTTTGTACTACAAACTACACCATTAAAAGACGGTGAAGAACCCTCTTAAAAAAATATAAATTTTATAAAAAGGCTTTCAATTTTGAAAGCCTTTTTTTGTGCCTAGTAATTTTCATTTCTATTGATTATATTTACTATTCATAAATTGGAATAGATGTTTTCTTCAGAAAAGTGGCAAAAATTTAAAAATATAATCTTTAAAGTTCTCGATATTGAAACTGATGAAGAAGTTTCTTTAATTGAAGAAGCAGAAGAAATTAGACAATTACCAGATGAATATCTAGAACGATTTACTCTATATTCTTTACAAAGTAAGGAAGCTTTAAAAGGAAGAGAAAATGGATTATTAAGTCTAGAAAGAGCCTATGATAATTGGAAAATTGTAAAAGCTCCATTATTAGTTGTTACAAATCCTGGAGAGGGAGCAACGTCTTTATTACATGCAAGTACTTATATTTATCCTTCAGCTAGAATTTTAGAAAGTCACGAAGCTATTGATACCTATCAAAAGTTAATCAATCACTTACAAAAAGATTTACAGATAGACCAGGAGTTTAAAACACTAAAAGATCTTAAAGATTATATTGTTGAAAATATAGAAGAATCAGTAATTATTCTTGAAAATATTGAACGTTTGTTCATTAGAAAAATAAACGGATTTAATTTACTTGAAGATTTTTTATTGTTTTTACACGCAACAAAAAAGCATATTTACTGGATAATCTCTGTAAACAAATATTCTTTTTACTTTTTAAATAGAGTAAAATTTTTCTCTTCGCATTTTCCATATGTAATCAATTTAAATCCAATTGAAAATCAAGAATTAAAAGAAGATATTCTAGCAAGGAACTCTGGATATTCTATGGTCTTTTTAAAGCCTGACACTATTACAAAAAAGTTAGAAAATCAACTAAAAAAATTATCAAAAGAAGAACGACAGAAACAGTTAGAAGAGTTGTTTTTTAAAAAACTATTTGAATTTGCAAATGGGAATATGTCTAAAGCAATTTTATATGCTAGAAACTCAGCCTTTAATGTCAAGGAAAAATCGGTGTACATAAAACCCTATGAACCTAAAATAATTGAAGAACTTAAATTAAGTGATTTATTCATTCTAGAAGCAATTTTTCAACATAGAGCTTTAACCATTAATGAACTTAATGTGGTATTAAGAAACTCTAACAGACAAAGTAGATTAACAATTGAAAAATTACTTGAAAAAAACTTGATAAGAACTACTCAAAATAAAAAAGGAGATACTGAATACAGAATTAATTTAATGTATTTAGATGAGTTAAAAAATAGACTAAGAGAACGTTTAAACAGAAATATTAAATAAGATGAAAAAGAGACTTACCTATATATTTCTATTGCTAAGCGGAATCATTTTTGCGCAAGAAGAAACTGTTGAAGATGTTCATAAAAATGTTGGAGATACATTAAATAATGCCACAGAGATAGTATCGTTTACTAAAGTCATTACCATTTTTGTAGTACTTGTTTTAACATGGGGATTAATAAAGTTGTTTAACTGGTTTTTTAAGAACATGGTTAAAAACTTTAATCGTCACAGATTAAAAATTTTACGTATTCAACCCGTCATCAATATTTTGGTGTGGACACTTGCAATCTATACCTTAATTGTCACACTGTTTAATCCATCTGCAGAAGCAATTTATGCATTAATGGGTTCATCTGCATTAGCATTAGGTTTTGCCTTACAAGATATCTTAAAAAATGTTTTTGGTGGATTATTAATCATTTTAGATAGACCTTTTCAAATTGGTGATAGAATAAATATTAAAGGAAATTACGGTGAAGTTGTAAATATTGGTCTAAGGAATACGCAAGTAAATACGTTGGATGATAATTTAGTAACTATCCCCAATTCTGCGATAATTTCTGATAGTATTTCAAATGCAAATTCTGGAGCTTTAGATTGTATGGTAGTTATCAATTTATGGTTGCCAGTAAATGTAAATATTACGAAGGTTAGAAAAATTGCTCAAGAAGCAGCCATTACTTCTCGTTATTTAAATATTGATAAACCTGTTACTATTTTGTTTTTTGATCATTTTGATGATCATGCTGCAACAAAAGTTTTAGTAAAAGCATATGTATTAGATGCTCGATATGAAAAATTGTTTGAAGGTGATGTAACTGAAGCAGCTAAAAAAGCATTTATCGAGGCTGGAATTTATCAATAAAACCATTCAATTTTAAACTATCTTTGTAAGGATATGAATGAAAATCTAAACCCAGAAAACTCAAACCTTTCTAATGAAGAATTAGACGTAGAAAAAAAATTACGTCCGTTAAGTTTCGAAGATTTTTCTGGTCAAGATCAAGCAATAGAAAATTTAAAAATTTTTGTTGAAGCAGCCAATCAAAGAGATGAAGCATTAGATCATACGTTGTTTCATGGGCCTCCAGGATTAGGAAAAACAACCTTAGCACATATTTTAGCAAATGAGTTAGAAGTCGGTATAAAAGTAACTTCGGGTCCTGTGTTAGATAAGCCAGGAGATTTAGCAGGTTTACTTACTAATTTAGATGAACGTGATGTTTTATTTATTGATGAAATCCATCGATTAAGTCCAATTGTAGAAGAGTATTTATATTCTGCAATGGAAGATTATAAAATCGATATTATGATTGAATCTGGACCAAATGCACGTACAGTTCAAATCAATTTAGAACCTTTTACTTTAATCGGAGCAACTACACGTTCTGGTTTATTAACTGCTCCAATGAGAGCTCGTTTTGGTATTAGCAGCAGATTACATTATTATTCTACAGAACTTTTAACAACTATTGTTCAGAGAAGTTCACATATTTTAAATGTACCAATCTCGATGGAAGCAGCAATTGAAATTGCTGGTAGAAGTAGAGGGACACCTAGAATTGCGAATGCATTACTACGTAGAGTACGTGATTTTGCACAAATTAAAGGAGATGGAAATATTACTATTGAGATTGCAAAATATGCATTGAAAGCGCTTAATGTTGATGCGCATGGTTTAGATGAAATGGATAATAAAATATTAGCGACCATAATTGATAAATTTAAAGGAGGTCCTGTAGGTATTAGTACCATTGCAACTGCTGTTTCTGAAAATACTGAAACTATTGAAGAAGTATATGAACCTTTTTTAATTCAACAAGGATTTATTATGCGAACTCCAAGAGGAAGAGAAGTTACAGATTTAGCCTATAAACACTTGGGTAGGATAAAAGGAAAAAATCAAGGAGAATTGTTCTAAATGAAATTATTAAAGCAACTCATACCGATTTTAGAGTGGTTGCCAAACTACAAAGCTTCAAATTTTAGAGGAGATTTTATTGCGGGAATTACTGTCGGAATTATTTTAATTCCGCAAGGAATAGCCTATGCTTTAATTGCTGGATTGCCACCTATTTATGGTTTATATGCGGCTTTAGTTCCGCAATTGATGTATGCAATTTTTGGTTCTTCTCGTCAAGTAGCAGTTGGTCCAGTTGCAATGGATTCGTTAATTGTTGCTACAGGAGTTTCTACATTGGCATTAGCTGGGTCGGAAAGTTATATTTCTATTGCTATTTTATTAGCTTTAATGGTAGGAGTAATTCAATTCTTTATGGGTGTTTTTAGATTAGGTTTTATAGTTAATTTCCTTTCAAAACCTGTAATAACTGGATTTACATCTGCAGTAGCTTTAATTATTGGTTTGAATCAATTTAAAAATTTATTAGGGGTAGATTTTATTCAGAGTGATCAAATACAAATCTTATTGGAAGATATTTGGTCTAACATTCTTAGTTTTAATAATCATACAACATTAATTGGAATCGGAGCAATTTTAATAATTATCATCTTTAGAAAAATTAATAAGAACATTCCAAATGCATTAATAGTTGTTATAATTAGCATTTTAGTAATGCGTTATTTTGGTAAAAACTTTATCGATGTTTCTATTGTAAAAGAAATTCCTTCTGGATTACCAAAATTTGATATTCCAAATTTTGAGTTTGAACAAATAAGAGAATTGTTACCAATAGCCTTAACATTAGTAATGGTTGGATATCTAGAAACTATATCGATAGGGAAATCTCTTGAAGCCAAACAAGACGAATATAGAATTAGACCAAATCAAGAATTAATTGCTTTAGGTGTAAGTAATATTGTAGGTTCATTATTTAAAGCATATCCATCAACATCAAGTTTTTCACGATCTGCAATTAATGAAGAAAGTGGCGGAAAAACAGGAATGGCTGCCATTATTTCGTTTGGCATGGTTTTGATAACCTTATTGTTTTTAACGCCATTATTTTATCATTTACCAAAAACAGTATTAGCAGCGATTATTATAGTTTCTGTAGCAGGACTTATCAATTTTAAAGAAGCTTCATTTTTATGGAAATCGAATACTTTAGATTTTTGGTTAATGATGGCAACATTTTTAGCTACGTTATTATTAGGTATAGAGTTTGGTATAATTACTGGTGTAGGCTTATCGTTAATCGTATTAATTTTTAGAACATCGAGACCTTATGTAACAGAATTAGGACAAGTGCCAGATTCAGATTTTTATCGAAATAAAAACAGGTTTAAAGATGTAATAGTTGAAAAAGATATTATAATTTTTAGATTTGACGCACAATTATTTTATGCAAATGCTAGTTATTTTAGAGATAATTTAGAAGAAATGACTTTAGCAAAAGGGGATAATTTAAAGCTTATTGTTTTAGATGGAGAAAGCATAAATAGAGTCGATAGTACAGGAGTTGAAATGTTAAAAGATAGAGTGAGGTTTTATAAAAAGAAAGGTATCACTTTTTATTTTGCTGGGATAAAAGGGCCTGTAAGAGATTCTTTATTTAAAGCAGGATTATTAGAAATTGTAGATGTAAGTCATTTTTTTATGCGTGCATATGGTGCCGTAAAATTTTATAAAACAGGAGATAGAGATCATCAAAAAAAGTATGCAGAATATATACATCAAGCATACCATTAATAGTTAGAAAAGATTTATGATAGTAGAACAAATTTATACAGGTTGTTTAGCGCAAGGTGCGTATTATATAGAAAGTAATGGAGAAGTAGCTATAATTGACCCATTAAGAGAAGTACAAGAGTATCTTAGTAAAGCGTCAAAGAATAATGCAAAAATTAAATATATTTTCGAAACCCATTTTCATGCAGATTTTGTGAGCGGACATGTTACGCTTGCTGAAAAAACAGGTGCAAAAATTGTATATGGACCAACAGCTAATACAGATTTTGATTCTTTAATTGCTGAGGATAATCAGGTATTTAAAATAGGAGATATAACAATAACAGCGTTGCATACTCCAGGACATACCTTAGAAAGTACTACGTATTTATTAAAAGATGAAACTGGAAAAAATCATGCAATTTTTTCTGGTGATACACTTTTTTTAGGTGATGTTGGAAGACCCGATTTAGCTCAAAAAAGCGATTTAACCCAAGAAGATTTAGCATCCCTATTATTTGATAGTTTACGAACTAAAATAATGACATTGTCTGATGATGTATTGGTATATCCAGCACATGGTGCAGGTTCAGCATGTGGTAAAAATTTAAGTAAAGAAACGGTTGGTACCATTGGAGAGCAAAAGAAAACAAATTATGCTTTAAGAGCGGATATGACAAAAGAAGAATTTGTAAAAGAGGTGACCGATGGTTTGTTACCGCCTCCAGCATATTTTCCTTTAAATGTTAAATTGAACAAAGAAGGATATCAGAGTTTTGAAGAAGTATTAAAAACGAGTAATAAAGCTCTTTCTGTTCAGGATTTTGAATTGATTGCTAATGAAACTAACGCCGTTATTTTAGATGTTAGACATCAATCAGAATTTATAAAAGGATTTATTCCACAATCAATTTTTATTGGTGTAGATGGAGGATTTGCTCCTTGGGTGGGTGCTTTAATTAAAGATATAAAACAGCCTATTTTATTAGTTTCTCCTGTTGGAAGAGAAGAAGAAGTAATTACAAGATTGTCACGTGTAGGATTTGATAATGTTTTAGGATATCTCGAAGGTAGTTTTGAATTTTGGGAAAAAGAAAATAAAGAAATTGACACCTTAGTTTCTATTTCTGCTGAAACTTTAGCAGAAAAAATAAATAAAAAAGCCTTAGTTTTTGATGTTAGAAAACCTGGTGAGTTTGACAATGAACATATAGAAAGTGCAAAAAGTACTCCTTTAGATTTTTTAAATGATCATATCTCAGAATTTCCAAAAGATAAAGATTTTTATGTGCATTGTGCTGGTGGGTATAGATCTGTAATAGCAGCTTCTATTTTAAAAGCTAGAGGTTTTCATAAGGTAATTGATGTAGCTGGAGGATATGGAGCAATAAAAAAGACTCCTATTAAAAGAACAGATTCGGTATGTCCGTCAACATTAAAATAAAACTATGAGAAGTCTTTTGTCAGTTTTAATAATTAATTTATTTTTTAGTTGTACAAATGCGCAAGAGGATAAATCAATTTCTACAATAGCATTAAAAAAAATAGTATCTAAAAATAACATTCAATTATTAGATGTTCGAACACCAAAAGAAATTGATGAAGGATATATAATTGGTGCTCGCTTTGCTAATTTTTATGACAAAGATTTTTACAAAAATGCTTCAAGTCAATTAGATAAATCTAAACCTGTTTATTTGTATTGTAGATCTGGTAAACGAAGCGAAAAATCTGCTAAAATATTACAAGAAAATGGTTTTGTAACATTTAATGTGATAGGTGGTTATAATCAATGGAAAAAAGAAAATAATTAGTTTTTAATTATTTTAAAAGATTTAGTTGTCTTTCCTGTAGATAAATTTAAAAAATAAACACCCGAAGAAAGTTGATGTTTATTTAGATTAAAAGACATTTTTTTGTCATCACTTTTTATAGATTTATTTAAGATTAATTTCCCATTAAGATTTACTAATTCAATTTTATTAATTCTGTGGTTATTTCCTAAATCAATATTTAATTGATTATTTAAAGGATTAGGATATACTCTAATATTTTTAAAGAGAATATCATTAACACTTAATGATATTGTACAATTAATTCCATTACTAGAATTATTAATTCCGCTTTTAATATCAATCATTGCACTAGTACAATTGTTATATACTCCACCCGCTTTATTCGCTAAAGTATTAAAATCATTTATTTGACTCGGAGCTTCATTTTTTAACTCGATAGTTCCTCCTCTAATATTGTTTTTTTCAATTACTATAGACTCTCTTATAGCGGGACCACTAATACCAAATGCATTAATACCATAATCTTCGAAACTATTATTATGAATCCAAATATGATCATTTACATCTTCCCAATTGGAAGCTTCTCTAATAATAATACCGCCAATATTTTTAAATGTAGAGCTTCTAATTTCAACGTTTTGAACACCTTTTAATTTAATTCCATGGCCAGAAGGTCTATCAGACCAACCATCAAAAGTAACTCCAGTAACGGTAATATTAGCTACATTATGAAGATAAAGACCATGATCTTCCCATTCTGTACCAGAATAAGTAGTGCTAACAGTACGAATAATTTGCCCACCATTTACAACATGATTTGTAATAGGGTTTATAGAATTTGTGTCTTTTTTAGTAGTGATTATATTCATTCCCATTACCAGGTTTCCAGTAATACTATTATTTAAAAAATGATGATTATCGCCATCATTTACTTTAAGCCCTTTACCAGGTTCTGAAGTAGATGGCCATTCAATAGTGCAGTTTTTAATTACGTTGTTGGCTCCATCAACAACTCTTAAAGACCATTCAGCTGCTTTTTTAGGACTAGAACTATTATTAACACTTGGTAAGTTATTGCTATTATATTTTTGATCATAAACTTTTATACCATCTAAAGTTGTATTAGAGCAACTAGTTATTAAGATTTGTACATTTCTAAAATTGATATTTTTTAACGTAAGATTACTCCAACTAACAAAATCCATTTTATTATCCTTAATGTCTCCGGCGTTAGTAGCATCCATAATAACATTACCATTACCTATAAAACTAACATTGCTTTTACTACCAGAACTCCAAACTGAAATTAGTGTACTTGTTAATGTATAGTTTCCAGCACTTAATGTAATAGTACTTCCATTAGCAATTGCATTTAAATTTGCAGTAGTAAATGTTGAGGGAGTTAGCGTTGTGTCATTTGCAAAAACGAAGCTAGATACAGTTAGGAAGTAAAGAAATAATTGTAATCTTTTCATGGTAAATAATTATCTATACTCAAAAATACTAATATAATATAGATGTTTATGGGAATGATTGTTCAAGTAGCGGTGGTTTTTATAACCAAAAAAACCTTCTAGAAGAATCTAGAAGGTTTAAGTTATTCGTTTTTATTTTTAAAATTTTAAAGTAACTCCAACTAAAAAATTTCTTGTTGCTTGAGGATAATATCCAGCACCATCAATAGTTTTTGCTGTTCCAGGGTTAGACCAAGTGTCATCATATGTGTAATAATAACCTCTATCAACATATTCTTTGTCGAAAATATTATTAATTAAAGCAGTAAATACAATTGACTTAAAAATTTTAGAAGTTTCAACTTCGTAAACCACATTTAAATCGCTTGTAAAGAAGTCATTTAAAACATCTAATTTAGATACCTTACTATTTAAATTACTCATAAATTGTTTGTCTACAAATTTTGATAAAAATGCGATTTGTAAATTATCAATAGGTTTAAAAACAAATGAATTTCCAAAAACTATGTTTGGTGAAAAAGTAATTGGTGTATCACCTAAATTTTGTAAAACTCCGTCAATTTTTTCATGATAATCTCTATTGATATTTTTACTGATAGCTAAGTTTGGAATCATAGAAAATTCTTCAGATAATGTAATTTTTGCATCAATTTCTAAACCAAATCTATAACTGCTACCACTAGAACCTCTTAATGGTTCACCAGTATTTGGATCAATTGCACCCGTTAAAATTAACTGATTCTGGTAATCCATATAATAAATATTGGTATTTAATTTAACAGTTTCATTTTTTAAACGCCAACCAAATTCGTAATCATCTAAACTTTCGTGTTTAGAATTTCCACCTTCAAAATCATTTCTATTTGGCTCTCTATTTGCACGTGCATAAGAAGCGTATAAACTGTTCTCATCATTTACTTTATAAGTAAACCCTAACTTCGGATTGAAAAAGTTATAAGTTTTATCAACATTTATTGGGGCTCTGTCAGATGTTAACCCTACAGTTGTATAGTTTACAGTTCTGTATTGAAAATCTACAAAAGCCTTTATTTTTTTTGCTAGATTAAAAGTAGCTTTTGAGAAAACACTAAAGTCAGATTTTTTAGAATTACTTTCATAATATCGGTCTCTAATATTAGTGCTTGCAGCTAAATCACTTCCCCATATTATTTCTCCATAATGATCGTTTTTATAATTACTGTAAGAAAAACCAGAAATAATATTGAAGTTCTCATTTTGATAATCTGCATTAAAATTTGCCACATAAAAATGATTATCTAACCATCTATCTACAATTACATCACTTCCGTCAACAATTAAATTGTTATAATCTATGGCATCTTCACCATCTTTAAACTGTTCAAAAAAACCTTTTCCCCTTGTATAATTTAAGCCAATGTTTGTAGACCAATTGTTGTTTAATTTTTCATTCCAATGGATTTGATAATGATCTTGTTGATAATTGTCTGATTCATTATCATACGTATACGGGTTTTGTCTTCTGTCTGCAGCTAATTCATCTGGTGTTAATCCGAACCAAGCTTGATATGTATGCTCTTTTCCACCAAAAACTAATGCCTTAATTAACGTGTTTTCATCCGTATAACTTCCTTGTAAAAAGTATGATTTTAAATCTGTGAAGGCTCTGTCTACATAACCATCAGAATAAATATTTGATAAACGACCTGCAAATTCAAAATGCTTATTTACTTTTCCAGTTGTAAATTTTACAGTATGTTTTCTTGTTCCATAAGAACCAAAAGAATTCGAAATTTCTCCGCCAGATTCTTCCGAAACAGCATCTGTTAAAATATTTAAACTCGCTCCAAAAGCTCCCGAACCATTTGTTGAAGTTCCAACACCACGCTGTAATTGTAAATTCTGTGTAGAAGAAGCAAAATCACCCATGTTTACCCAAAATGTACCTTGACTTTCTGCATCGTTATAAGGAATTCCGTTTACAGTTACATTTACTCTAGAAGCGTCTGAACCACGAACCCGAATGTATGTGTATCCAACACCCGCACCCGCATCAGAAGAAGAAATTACATTGGGTAAATAATTCATTAAAATAGGAATGTCTTGTCCTAAATTACGTTTTGCTATCTCTTTTTTTGAAAGATTAGAATGTGTAACAGGTGCATCTGCTTTTACTCGAACTGCGGAAACTAAAACTTCGTCTAAAACTGTAGAATCTGAAATTAACTTAATAATAATGTCTTCATTTTTAGAAATTTCTTGGGTAAAATAACCAGTTTTAAAACCTACATGAGATACTTCAATCTTATAAGTTCCTTTACTAAGTTTTAATTGGAATTTTCCATCAAAATCAGTAGAAGTTCCTTGATTAGTCTCTTTTACCAAAATAGTTGCTTCTGGTAAAGATTGATTACTTTCATCTACAACTTTTCCTGAGAGTGTAAATGTCTGGGAGTTTACAAGTATACTTGTAAACAAGAATAAAAAAAAGATGTTTTTTTTCATTTTAAAAAATTTAAAACGAATAAAAAGAGGTAATTATTCTTGTGATTAATATTGAATAATTTTTGTGTAAAGCATAGCTTTACTTTTTGCACTCGCTAAAAAGATCTACCTGATCTTTTCTTAACGCTTGCTTTCCTAAACAGCATTACCTGTTCTAGGTTCAATGGGTATGATCTCAGCCTTTTTTTAGTTAAAAGTTAGAAAGTTAAAAGTTGAATAAGATTAAAAACTGATAACTAAAAACGAATAACTTTAAATTAGCACCCCTTTATGAGAACGCGGCAAAAGTAAATAGCATTTTTGAATTGACAAACAACAAAAGTATTTTTTTTGTAGCTTTGATTATAGCATAAAATATAGATTATGAGCGTAAAAATAGGTTTAGAGAATTGGCATCATTTTGTAACAACAAAAAATACAGATGGATTGGATAGTTTTATTGATGATGATGCAGTTTTATATTCACCAGTAGTTTTTAAACCGATTGAAGGTAAATTTATGGTAACGATGTATTTAATGGCAGCGGCAGAAATAATAGCCAATAATAATTTTAAATATGAACGTGAACTAACAGATGAAACTGGCGCAGTTCTAGAATTTTCAACCGAAATTAACGAAATAAGTGTTGAAGGAGTAGATATGCTAAAATTTACAGATGAAGGAAAATTAAAAGAAATAAAAGTAATGGTTAGACCTTTAAAGGCAGTGAATATGGTGCATCAAAAAATGGGTGAATATTTACAAAAAATGAATAACTAATCTAATTTAGGTTTTTTTCGTAGTGTTTTTTTTAGCTTTTGCTTTTGTTTGTTCTCTGCTTTTCTTCTGATGGATGCTCTACTTGGTTTAGTCGATTTTCTTTTTTTAGGTTTGATTAAACTTTTAGTAATAATTTCTAAAAATCGTTTAATTGCAATTTCTTTATTTCTATGTTGAGATCTACTTTCATCACAGAATAAAATCAAACTATTTTCTTTGGATAGTTTTGAAGAAAGTTTACTTTTTAAAAGTTCTTTTTCTTCTACAGAAAGAGCTAATGAGTTTTCTAAATCAAAGGTTAATTCTATTTTCGAAGAAACTTTATTTACATGTTGACCACCAGCGCCAGAACTTCTGATTCCTTTAAATTTTAATTCTTTTATGATGGCTTCTTTATTCATCAAAAAACACCTACGATATGAATTCCTGTAAAATCTTTTGAATATTGTGGGACAATATTAAAAGAGATGTGTTTCTCCTTTTTTAACTGACCATTAATATTTCTTTTTTTCCAACTGCTCAAAACTATAGACTTTCCAATTAAAGTACCAACAATTCCACCAACAACTAAATCGCTTACCCAATGATTATGTTCTTTAATCTCAGCGAGATATATTAAAGACATAAAACTATATGGAATCCAATAATTATCATACTCCATTTGAAAAACTTTTGCAATAGCGAAATAAGCAGTTGTATGTAAAGAAGGAAAAGCAGAACCTTCTGGGCTAGAAAAAAGATATTTTTCTCTTTTATTAAAAAAATCTAAATGATCATTTGTCCAAGGATGCTTTGCAGGTTCACTTAATGGTCTATTAGGTCTATGTCTTCCAAAAATAGTTTTTAAACCTAATTGAGTTATTATTGTAGAATATTGAATAGCTTTTAAAGCATTAATAGAAGCATACTGACCTCTTTCTTTATTTGAAAAAAACGCACCTAAATAATTAGCAATAATTGGATAAGAAATGTATGCATTATTATTAAGAAGCCACTTATGTGTGGAGGTATTGTTAATCATTGTGATATCGGGTAAAGAATAATTTATTGTTGGTTCTACATGCTTATGCCATAAACGAGTAGTAATTTTATCAGTTAATACTAAACCAGTAATTCCTGCTAAATAATATCCTGTTTTTTTCCAATCATTTGATAATTCTTTACCTATAAATACAAAATCACTAGGTATTGTTAGCAAACTGTTTTTTATGACTTTGCCTGAAGTTTTTAAAATATTATTTTTTGTATTTTTTTTATCTGATTGGGAATAAATACAATTTATTGTAATAAATAATGTTATTGTAGCAATCTTTTTAAATTTTTTCATTTTTTTGAGTTAGTTGATATTCTGATGCATAAAATGCATGTCAAAATCGGTTAGTGTATTTGAAAACGAATATAAATTCTCTTTTCTTTTTATGATTTTATCAATAGCGTTAATTGCAGTTTTTAAACGAGTTTCTTTATCGCCTTTTAATAAAATATAAGGTCTATTGTTTTTTATTAATGCGTTTTCAAAAGCGGTAAACATTTCTAAACGTTGTTCGGGTCTATCACGTAAATCATCTTCTTCCCATGGCGTGTCTATATAGGTTAAAAAGTAGAGATCATATTGATTTTCTGTTGCAGCATTATCTAGTTCTGAGTCTACAAAACCTCCGTAATATTCTTCTGAATAGACTTTTGTTTCGAGTAAATCGGTATCACAAATTAATATTTTATCCGCTTTTAAGGCTAATTTGTTTTCTAATTTAATTTGTCCTCTTGCAATTGGAATTAAATCTGATTGTTCACATGTTTTACGCTCATTATTCCATTTTTTCTGCAAATATTCACGTGCAAATTCTGGTGCCCAAACCGTATTGTAATGACGAGCAAGTTGACCAGAAAGTGTCGTTTTTCCTGTTGATTCTGGACCAAATAAAACAACTTTTACTAAGTTGATAGGTTTTTGACTAAGCTTTTTTTCCATGTGATGTAACCTTGAATTGCAAGAATGGTAAATATAAGATATTGTAATGATAACATTCCTAAACCTCTATAGGCATACAAAGGAACTGTTATTAAGTCAGCAAAAATCCAAAGCGTCCAATTTTCTAATTTTTTATTTGCCATGAACCACATTGCAGTAAAGAAAATACCAGAAGTGAAAATATCTAAATAATTTTCTGTTTTAATTTCATTACCAAAATATCTATAAACACCATAGGTGACAATCATAGTTATTATAGCTAAAATTATTCCAATGATTTTTTCTTTTGAAGTTGTTCTAGAAATAGGAACTAGAACTTTGTTGTTTTTTTTCCTAGACCAATTCCACCATCCATATATACTCATAACTGAGTAATAGAAATTCATCATCATGTCTCCAAAATACTCTGCTTTATATAATAAATATACAGTAATAATTGTGGCAATTAAGCCTGTAGGATAAACTAAAATATTTTCTTTTTTAGCATACCAAACACTGGCAATACCAAATACAAAAGCAACTGCTTCTAAAATTATGAAAGAAGTAGGTGTGTTTTGATAAGCATTTAGAAAAAAATCAAAAAGTTGGTTCATAGCTGCTTCTATCTGATTTTACAATTTTCATAGTTAACAAACCATTGTCAATATTTTCGAAGGCTGTTTTTATTTCATTTGTTAAATATGGCATTAAAGTATCATAATCGCCATAGATTTGTGTACTCAAAGGATTTTCTAAAACAGTAAAACTTGAAGCTCTTAATTCTTTAATAAACTCAATTATAGGTTCTTCAAAATTATCTCGCAAAGGTGTTAACGTTAATTCAATTGATATTTTCATGTTTGTTTTTGTGAAAATGTAAAAGTAAATAATTATGTGATGCTGAAACAAGTTCAGCATGACGAATTAAGATTTTAATTCTTCAAAGAAATTTTCGTCATTTTCAAAAGCTGTTCCGATGACTACTAAATCAGCACCAGCGTTAAAGGCATTTTCAAGTTGTTTTTTATTTCTGATTCCGCCACCAACTATTAATGGAATATTTAGATCTTTTTTTACAAGACTAATAATGCTTGCATCCACAGGTACTATAGCTCCACTTCCAGCTTCAAGGTAAATAAGTTTTTTTCCAGAATATTCTCCTGCCAAAGAAGTGTTTAAAATTAAATCAATATTATTTTGAGTAAGTGGTTTTGTTTTGCTGACTTTTTGCGTTGCAGTTTCTTTTCCACCATCAATTAAAATATAACCCGTTGGTAAAATCTCTAAATCAGTATTTTTTAAAATAGGAGCAGAGCGAACTTGTTGGTCGATTAAATATTCTGGATTTCTACCAGATATTAAACTTAAAAAAAGAATTCCGTCTGCTTTATTTGTGATTTGTTTTATGTCACCAGGAAATAAAATAACAGGTAAATGAGTTACTTTTTTTATAGCAATAACTACTTCTTCTGTTTGATTATTTTCATCAGTACTTCCACCAACAAAAATGTGTGTCGCAATAGATTGATGAACTTTGTCAAAAAATGAAGGAATATTTTTTAAATCAATTTTTTCAGGATCAATTAAAACAGCGAGTAATTTTTTGTCTTTTTCTTTTGCTGATAAAATGTTTTGGTAAATATTCACAGTTGCGAAAATAAGAAGTTCTCGATACAAATTTGTTCTTTCATCACAAATTCACTCGAACTGACAAAACTTTGCCACTATTTTACTTTGAAACTTTGCTATTCATTTAAAAAGCATAAACACAAGTAAAACCATCAAATTCTAAAAAGTGAATGTCATAGTTAGAAGTTTTTCCATCATATCTTATTTCTCCTGTAGTTTTTTCATCAATAAAATTAAAGTCATCTACAAAAATATGATCTCTAAAAAGTAGTTTTTTCTTTCCGTAAATTTTATACAAACTCTCTTTTCCTCCCCAAACAATAGTCAATTTGCTAATCAACGCATCAACATTTGCAATTGTTTTGTATTCTTCAAAAGGGGTGAACTTATGCGCTATTTTTAAAATTTTCTCACGTTGTTTTTCAATGTCAATTCCAACTGGTATATCCTCAGAAATTATCAATCCAGAAAATGTAAAAGAATGGGTTATCGAAATATAATTTCCATCTTTTAAATGAGGTTTTCCATAGTCATCATAAATAACATCAGCATCAACATAACCAGCAACTTTTAATAATTGACGCACACTTAAAAAACCTTTTTGATGTAATTCTGATTTCATTCCATCTAATCTTACTTGGTTTTTATCATTTAGATCAATATTAGTAGAAAGTGTTTTTACATCTTCAGAAATCTTCCAAATCAGAACTTTAGTTCTTTTATTAACGTTAATTGTTTTATAAAGCGGCATGTTTTTTAAAATCTATATCGTACCTTTGCAGTCGAAAAAATTAGGATATAAATATACATATTATGAGCACAAAAACCGCTACCTATGTTCCTTTTAAAGTTAAAGATATTTCTTTAGCGGATTGGGGAAGAAAAGAAATTGAATTGGCAGAAGCAGAAATGCCAGGATTAATGTCTTTAAGAGAAGAGTATAAAGATAGTCAACCGTTAAAAGGTTCTAGAATTGCAGGATGTTTACACATGACAATTCAAACAGCTGTTTTAATTGAAACATTACAAGCTTTAGGAGCAGAAGTTACTTGGAGTTCTTGTAATATCTTTTCTACACAAGATCAAGCTGCTGCTGCAATAGCTGCTGCTGGAACACCAGTATATGCTTGGAAAGATATGACAGAAGAAGAGTTTGACTGGTGTATAGAACAAACCTTATTTTTTGGGGAAGACAAAAAACCACTAAACTTAATTTTAGATGATGGTGGAGATTTAACCAATATGGTGTTAGATCGTTATCCAGAATTGGCTGCAGGAATTAACGGATTATCTGAAGAAACTACAACTGGAGTTCATAGATTATATGATAGAGTAAAAGCAGGAACGTTACCAATGCCAGCAATTAATGTAAACGATTCTGTTACAAAATCTAAATTTGATAACAAATACGGATGTAAAGAATCTGCAGTTGACGCAATTAGAAGAGCAACTGATATTATGTTAGCTGGTAAACGTGTAACTGTTTGTGGTTATGGTGATGTTGGTAAAGGAACAGCCGCTTCTTTTAAGGGTGCTGGTTCTATTGTAACGGTTACAGAAATCGATCCAATATGTGCATTACAAGCTGCAATGGATGGTTTTGAAGTAAAGAAATTAGAAACTGTTATAGGTAATTCTGATATTGTAATCACTACAACTGGAAATAAAGATATTATTCAAGGACGTCATTTTGAAGCTTTAAAAGACAAAGCAATTGTTTGTAATATTGGACATTTTGATAACGAAATTGATATGGCTTGGTTAAACAAAAACCACGGTCATACCAAAGATACAATCAAACCTCAAGTTGATAAATATAATATTGCAGGAAAAGATATTATCATTTTAGCAGAAGGACGTTTAGTAAACTTAGGTTGTGCAACTGGGCACCCAAGTTTTGTAATGTCTAACTCATTTACAAATCAGACGTTAGCTCAAATTGAACTTTGGACAAACAGAGATGCGTACGAAAATGAAGTATATATGTTACCAAAACATTTAGACGAAAAAGTAGCTAAATTACACTTGGCAAAAATAGGCGTAGAGCTTACAGAATTACGTGAAGATCAAGCTTCTTATATTGGTGTAACTGTAGATGGCCCATATAAGCCAGAACATTATAGATACTAGAGATAGTTATTGGTTTTTAGTCGCTAGTTATTAGTGATTAAAATCTTAATTGTTTATAATTTCTGTTTAGGCAGGAAATCTTAATAAAAATTTGAAAACCCTTTCATTAAATTTGAGAGGGTTTTATTGTTTTATAATTTAGATGCCTTATAGTTTTTGGTTATTATCCATACTCCATAAAATAAAGCAATAATCATTAGATAAAAAATCCAATCATCTATAGGTATACCTGGAGGATCTGGACAGCCTTTACATTGTTTAGAAGGGTTGCTGCAAGAATTACCTCCACCGGGATCCATACAGCAAGCTTTACATTGAAAAAACAATAAAATTAAAAACATAATATTTAGGGGTATATTATATTTTATAAATATAAGTTAAATTTACCACCTAAAAAGTATAATAATGCAGTTTAGAAAAAAAACAGGATTAATACTAGGGCCACTTTTATTTTTTCTAATTCAGTTTTTACCGATTACAATAGTTTCAGAAAAAGCAGACGCAGTAATTGCTGTTGCAATTTGGATGGTTATTTGGTGGATAACAGAAACTGTAAATATTGCCGTTACAGCCTTATTACCATTAATACTTTTTCCATTATTAAAAGTAATGCCAATTACTGATGTTGGTGCTAATTACGGAAGCCCCATTATTTTTTTATTCTTTGGAGGCTTTGTATTGGCGTTGGCGTTAGAGAAAGTCAGTTTACATAAAAGAATAGCATTAACCATTGTAAAACTAACAGGAACAACACCCAATAAAGTCATTTTAGGTTTTATTATTGCCACTGCTTTTATGAGTATGTGGATTAGCAATACAGCAAGTACAGTTGTAATGTTACCGATTGCTATTTCTGTGATTAGATTATTAATAAAAGACGAAGACGGATTTACAAAAGCAGATAAAAACTTTGCGTTAGCAATTATGTTAGGTATCGCATTTTCTGCAAATGCTGGTGGAATTGCAACCGTAATTGGAACTCCGCCAAATTCGGTTTTAATTGGTTTGTTAGAAAATCAATATAACATTCAAATATCATTTTTAACTTGGATGAGTTTTGGATTACCGTTTTCGATTTTAATGTTAACCGCCGTTTATTTTGTGCTGGTAAAATGGCTATTTCCTTGTAAAGATATTTTGTTTACTTCATCAGCAACAATTATAGATGATGAATTAAAAAAGTTAGGTAAAATATCTACAGAAGAAAAAAGAGTGTTAACCATTTTTGCAATCACCGTTTCTTTATGGATTACAAGAACTATTATTAATAAATTATTTCCTGGATTAAAATTGTCTGATACTGTCATAAGTTTAATAGGTGCAGTTTCCTTATTTGCAGTTCCTATGAATTTTAAAAAAGGAAATTTTATATTAGAATGGAAAGACACAGAAAAATTAGCTTGGGGAATTTTAATCCTTTTTGGTGGAGGTTTAGCACTTGCAAAAGGAATGGCTTCGAGTGGATTAGTTGCGTTAATTACCGATACAATTGCTGCAGGAAACTTTAATATTTTATTTACAGTTTCTTTATTAATAATCTTAATGTTATTTATGACAGAGCTAATGAGTAATGTTGCTTTAGTAGCTGTTTTAGCGCCAGTAGTTGCAGGAATTGCAATAGGATTAGATATTCCTATTTTAAATTTATTAATTCCAGTTACCATGGCTTCTAGTTGTGCGTTTATGTTACCGATGGCAACACCACCAAACGCTATTGTATTTGCAAGTGGTTATGTAAAAGTGAATCAAATGGTTAGAGCAGGAATTGTTTTAAACTTAATCGCAGTTGGGTTGCTTATTTTATATTATCAATTTGTAATTCCTTTGTTTTTTTAATTAAGAAATCGCTTGTTTAACTAAATTTAAGCTTTTTTCTGAAAAAGTTATTTTTAATGCTGCTTCATGTCCTTTATCGGACATTTTCTTCCAAGTTTTTTTAAGAATATCAATTACTTTTTCATCAGTATGTTTTACAGCAAATTCTTCAAAGTAGTATTCTAAAAAAACCAAACAAATGGTGTCTTCTAAGGTTTGAGAATCTTCATTCTTTTTAATGAATTTCTTTAATATTATTTTTTGAACATTTTTTGAGAAATCATCATCGTATCCAACTTGTTGTAAAATATCTCCAGTAATATCCGAATGCATTTTTTTAAGCGTTTCACGCCATTTTAAATAGCCAATTCTATCCATTGGATATTCATCTCTAGGAATTTTCCAACGACAAATATGTTGTGCTCTCGCTGCAATTTGTAATTCTTCGGAAGCGGTAGGATGAAATTGAAGCAATGTTCTTGTCATTCTATGAGAATACAATAATTCTTTTGGGTATTCTACTTCTGAAAATTTGTAAGTATTAGTGTCTTCAGTGTTTTTTTTGTCAATTAATGCGATGGCAATTTCAAACTTTGTTGGCTTCATTCTTTTTGTATAATCTAATAAGCAATATACATATTCTCTTTAAAGTTTATAATTGAAAGTGTTTTTATTTTAACATTAGTTTACCCCAACCAACCTTCACGATCTAGACTTCTATATAGAATTGCCTCTGCAATATGATCTTGAGAAATATCACTTTTTTTTGCTAAATCTGCAATAGTTCTTGAAACTTTTAAAATTCGATCATACGCTCTAGCTGAAAGATTTAGTTTTTCCATGGCGGTCTTTAAAAGGGTTAAACTTTCTGGAGATAGTTTACAGAATTTTCTAATTTGTTTCACACTCATTTGCGCATTATAATGTACGTTTTCAAAATCTTTGAAACGTTCAGATTGAATTTCTCTAGCTTCAGTTACTCGTTTTCTAATTGCAACTGAAGATTCTCCTTTTCTATCATCGGATAACTTATCAAATGGAACAGGAGTAACTTCTATATGAATATCAATTCTATCTAACAAAGGCCCAGAAATTTTACTTAAATACCGTTGCATTTCTTGTGGGGAAGAGGTGAGAGGAGAATCAGGATCATTAAAATATCCACTTGGACTCGGATTCATACTTGCGACCAACATAAAACTACTTGGGTAATTAACCGTAAATTTTGCTCTAGAAATGGTGACCTCTCTATCCTCTAAAGGTTGACGCATCACTTCTAAAACACCACGTTTAAATTCGGGTAATTCATCTAAAAATAAAACACCATTATGTGATAAAGAGATTTCTCCAGGTTGTGGATGACTATTGCCGCCACCTATAAGAGCGATGTCGGAGATTGTATGATGAGGTGAGCGAAAAGGACGTTCATATAACAATCCGTTATTTTTTGTTTTCCCAACCACAGAATGAATTTTTGTAGTTTCTAATGCTTCATGTAAAGTCATTGGAGGAAGAATAGAAGGTAATCGTTTTGCTAACATTGTTTTTCCAGAACCTGGAGGACCAATTAAAATAATATTATGACCACCAGCTGCTGCTATTTCCATACAACGTTTTATAGATTCTTGGCCTTTTACATCAGAAAAATCAAACTCTGGAAAATCGATGTTTTTATAAAATTCAGCTCTTGTATCAATAATGGTTGGAGTCAATTTATTATCACCATTAAAATGATTGATAACTTCTAAAATAGAAGAAGCACCAAAAACTTGAACATCATTTACAATAGCTGCCTCTTTCGCATTATCATTTGGAACAATTAAATATTTAAAACCTTCTTCTTTTGCTTTAATAGCTATGGGTAATGCACCTTTTATGGGTTGTAAACTTCCATCTAAAGATAGCTCACCCATAATTATATATTCATGTATGTTCTCTGATTTTATTTGATTGGAAGCTGCAAGAATTCCTATAGCAATTGTTAAATCATAAGAAGCACCTTCTTTTCTAATATCAGCAGGAGCCATATTAATGATTATTTTCTTTCCAGGAAGTTTAAAATTATTATTGTTTAGTGCGGCAGAAATTCTGTAGGAACTTTCTCTTACTGCATTATCTGGTAAACCAACTAAGTGATAACCAATTCCTTTATCAATATTTACTTCTACAGTAATTGTAGTAGATTCTATACCGAAAACGGCAGAGCCAAAAACTTTAACTAGCATTCTTTTTCTTTTTAGCTAAAGATAAAGAATATTGATGAATAAAAAAATGCCAGCAATAAGTTGCTGGCATTTTTATTGTTTGTCATTCCTGAGTAGGCAGGAATCTATTTTAAGCTGAATTCCTACTCGCATTAATATTTCCGAATAAAGAACGCATCACCATTTTTTCTAAAGTTGCTATTTTTTTAGAATTAGGTTTTTCTTTCTGTAATTCTTGAATTTTCTTTAACGCAAATTGTTGAATGGTTAATAAAGGTAAAACAATCTGCTCTCTAGCTTCAATAGATGCTTTTCCGTCAGGATGATTTTCCATTAATTCTGTATAACCTGCTAATTTTAAAAGTAAACGTTTTGTTGTTTTATATTCTTCAAAAATTAGTTTCCAGAAGTCTCCAAACTCTTCATCATTCGCCATATAAGCAGTTAACTCAAAGAACGATTTTGTTAAACTCATCATACTGTTTTCTAACAACGTTTTAAAGAAATCAGACGTATTGTAAAACTCAACAACTTTATCAAACTCACCTGCATCTTCATATTTTTTAAGCGCAGTTCCTACACCATAAAATCCAGGTACGTTTTGTTTTAACTGACTCCAGCTACCAACAAACGGAATTGCTCTCAACGCAGAAAAATCTAAAGTGTCAGAATTAGAACGCTTACTTGGTCTACTACCAATATTAGTTTTTGCATAATATTTTAACGTACTCATTTTTTCTAAATACGGTAAAAATTGTGGATGATTTTTAAAATCTACATAGGTTTTATAACTTGTAGTAGATAAATCATTCATGATAATTCTATTTTTATCAGTAATCTGATCTTTGGTAAACACCTCATTTTTAATCCCAGAACTTAATAATTGTTCTAAATTAAATTGAGACGAATCTTTGGTTCCAAAATTAGAGCTAATCGTTTGCCCTTGAATGGTTAACTGAATTTCTTTATCCTCAATCGTTGGGCCTAAAGAAGCGTAAAATTGATGTGTTTTTCCACCTCCACGTGCTGGTGGTCCACCACGACCGTCGAAGAAAATAACCGTAATTCCGAATTCTCTAGAAATTCTTGTTAAGGCTTCCTTGGCTTTAAAAATACCCCAGTTTGCCATTAAATACCCTCCGTCTTTTGTTCCGTCAGAAAAACCTAGCATAATAGTTTGCTTGTCTTTTCTTTGTGAAACATGTGCTCTATATATTGGATTAGAGTATAATTGACGCATCACACCTTCAGCATTTTCTAAATCTTCAACCGTTTCAAAAAGTGGAATTACATCTACTGGAAGAGTGTCACCAAAATCACATAAATTCAGCATAGCAAACGTTTGCATAACATTTAATGCGGTTTGGTTGTTACTAATAATGTATCTGTTAGCGCCACGTTCTCCGTTTCTAGATTGAATTTTCTTTAAAGCAAAAATAGATTCGATGGTCTTTACAGACATTTCATCAGTTAAGATAGACGTGTCTATATTTCCTTTCACTTTAGATAAAACTGCTATTTGATCATCAGCAGAAAGATCTAAATAATTTTTTGGAAAAGTTGCATCTCCAGATGCAATTAAATCTGTAACAATCTGTGTAAATGCATCGTGATGAACTCTACTATCTTGTCTAATATCTAAGGTTGCAAAATGGAAACCAAAAATATTTACTTTGTTGATGAAATCATCTAATTCGTCTAAAAATAGCGATTGATGTTCATCAATTAAAATAGTTCTTATAGCGTGTAATTCTTCTAATAATACGTGTTGAGAAAAGTTCACTTTTTCATAACTCTTACGAACATGTTTTAGTAATCTTTTTTCCAATCTAGATAAAATTTCTTCAACACCTGTAAACGTTAAACGTCTTCTTAAATTTCTTATGTCTTTATAGTAATTTTTAAGAATTGTTTGGCGTAAACGTTCTGCAACATCAATAGTAATTTTTGTTGTTACAAAAGGATTTCCATCTCTATCACCTCCTGGCCAAAAACCAAGATCAACAATCTCATTTTCCATAGGTTCTCCATCAAAAATATTTTGTTGTAGATAGTTGTAAATTTCACTTACTGAATGATAAAATACATTCTCTAGATACCAGATTAAACTTACTGCTTCATCATATGGTGTTGGTTTTTTCTTTTTGAAAAAAGGTGTTTTTCCAAGTTGAACCAATAAACTTTTTATTAATAATAAATCATCGTTTTGGATGGCTTTATCTAGATCTGTAATAATTCCTAAAACTGCTCCTGGATAAAACTGGGTTGGATGTGCGGTTAAAACTACACGAACTTTAAATTCTTCTAAGTATTCTTTTAACTCTTCTTTTTTATCTTTAGAAAGTGCAATCTCTTTAGAATTTCTAAGTGTTCCAATTCCATCCATATTATTTACAATAGGAAACGCAGCATCTTCAATGGCATCAAACAAAACTACTTGACGCTCTATATATTGAATAAATTTAAATAGTAAACTTATTTTTTCTTTTTCTGTTGGATTTTCTTGATACTTCTTAAAAAAAGTATCTACTATTTCAGATGGATTTTTACCTTGTGCAAACCCTTTTTTACAAACAGCATGAAAAAGGGGTAATAATACACCAGTTTTTCCAATAGCATCAAAAGGTAAGGTCATGAAAATACTATTGTAAATTTGATATTTTGATAGTACGTTTTCGTTAAACCTTTTTAATTTCGGTTGTGCAGACATCATTTTCGTTTTAAAATCGTGTCTTACAAAAATACTTCACAGATAGAGAAGTTGTTAGATTTAGTCTTTAATAATTTACGAAATCGATGTAGATTGCGTTTTTTGATTAAAAAATGTTATTATTTAATGATTAAAGCTGTGTTTTGTGCTTTTTTAAACAGTAATTTACTGAGTTCTGTTGTTGCAATTATGTAAATTCCACCTTGTTGGGTCGTTTTTTAACAAGAATTTTTTAGTGAAATTTGTATTCTGGTACCTTTTTAAATCATCTTCATTAAAAGTATTAGCATCTCTACCAAAATTTTTATAATCAAAAGTAAAAAGGTTGTTTTCTATGTCGAAAAAATCAACAAAAGCAAAATCATATTCTTTAATGTTTAATCTTTTATTAATTGATGCAAATCCGTAATTATCTTTTGTGATTTTGTTAAATGTATAGATACTAATAGGTAGTTTTTTAGAGTTGTTTGTTTGCGCTAAAAGCGATGAAGAAGTAAAAATAAGTCCTAAGAAAAGAAGTGTAGTTTTATTCATAATTAGTTGATGTTTAGATTTTTATTATCATCAAAATTTATGCCAGTATTTCCCTTCTTAAAAGAGTCTAAACTTTCTTTCAGCCAATTGTAATATGTTGTTTTATCGGTGTATTGTTGAGGTGAATTTAAAATCTCTAAATTTGGACTCATTAAAACGTAGTAAGGTTGTGAAGCTGTTTTAAAGTTCAACGCTTGAAAAGTTGCCCACTTGCTACCTTTCGTTTTTATTTTTTTGATATTTCCGTTAGCTCTTAAAAAGTCAAATTGTTCATTTGTTGGAAGTTTTTCTTCGTTATCATCAACATATAAAGAAATCAAAATATAATCGTCTTTTAATAATTTATAAATTGATGGATCACTCCAAACATTTTCTTCCATTTTACGACAATTTACGCAAGCCCAACCTGTAAAATCTAATAAAATTGGTTTGTTGGTTTCTTTAGCTTTAGCTAAACCAGTATCCCAATCTTTATAGCAATCTAGCCCTAAAGGACAATCATTTTCTTGATCATAAATACTATAAAATTGTGGAGGAGGAAAACCGCTTAATAAACTTAAATTCCAAGTCGGATTTTTAAGTGTTCCAGGAATTAAATAAATAACAAAAGCAATTACTAACACACCAAAACTTATTCTTGAAAAAGATAGTTTCTTGATTGGAGAATCATGAGGGAATTTTATTTTCCCTAATAAATATAAGGCTAAACCTATAAAAATGAGTATCCAAATTCCGATAAAAACTTCACGTTTTAAAATTCCCCAATGTCCAACTAAATCAGAGTTTGATAAAAATTTAAAAGCTAGAGCTAATTCTAAAAAGCCTAAAATAACTTTCGTTGTATTTAGCCAGCCACCAGATTTTGGTAACGAATTTAACCAACTAGGAAACAATGCAAACAATGCAAATGGTAACGCAAGCGCTAATCCAAAACCACTCATACCAGCTGTTAGTTGATATGCGCCGCCATCGGATGTTAATGACCCTGCTAATAAAGATCCCAAAATTGGGCCAGTACAAGAAAAGGAAACAATAGCTAAGGTTAATGCCATGAAAAAGATACCGATGATTCCACCAACTGAGGAAGCTGAATCCATTTTATTTCCCCAAGAACTTGGTAATGTAATTTCGTAAAACCCGAAAAATGAGCCTGCAAAAAATACTAAAACGGCAAAAAAGAATATGTTTAACCAAATATTTGTTGAGATATTATTCAATATTTCAGGATCTAAATTATCTAAAAAATGAAAGGGAACACTCAATAAAATGTAAATTAAAACAATAAATAAGCCATATAAAATGGCGTTGAGAATACCTTTGCTTTTATTTTGAGATTGTTTGGTGAAAAACGAAACTGTTAAGGGAATCATTGGGAAAACACAAGGTGTTAATAAGGCTAATAATCCACCGATAAACCCTAAGAAAAAGATATTAAATAAACCGCTTTTCTCATCCGAATCAGAGTCTGATCCATTTTTTAATAATGCTGTATTTTTTAAATCAAGTTTTAGTTTATTAGATAATTCCTTGCTTCTTTTGTCTATAGTTACATCCTGTTTTGTTGAACCTCCAGTTAAAGAAACAATAAAATCTTCATCAATATTTATACAAGCAGTTTCACAAACTTGGCCAAAAAAGTTTAATTTTACTTGATTAATCTCTTTATTGGTTAATTGAATTCTTTGAGTAATTGTAGCTTTGTCTTTAAAAACAATTTCTTCTTTTTCCCAAGTGTCAGAATACTTTTTTAATGTTTCACTTTCTTTAGCTTTCCCAACTAATTGATAGCCGGTTTCTCCTTCTGTTATACTAATTATAATAGGTAGAGAAGCATTATCTGGATTGTATTGTGAATATAAATACCAGTCTTTTAGCAGTTTTGCGTTAAAAACAACATCGTATTCTGTATCGGATATTTTTTCTAATGATGTAGTTAAAAGTATTGGGTTATCTTCTGTTTGTGCCAAAGAAACAATACTAAAGAGTAGAAAAAATATGAGGGTTAATTGTTTCATTTAAAAGTAATTTCTATTTTGTTCTCAGTTGTTTTATTTGTGCTAAAACGTCGGTCTTGTCTTTTGTTGATAATCCAAATAATATCATTGTCATTATTGCAAAGTAACCAAGTCTGTTCTTTATTAATCAACGAAAACTTTTCGTCTTTAAAATATTTGCTCAACTTCTTTTTTCCTTGCATTCCAACAGGATAAAAATAGTCACCTTTTTGCCATTTTCTTACAATTAATGGAAATTTTAACAAATCTTTATCTACATCAATACAGTTTTTTTCAGCTGATGAATTCTGATTTGATTCTTTAAAAGTTAAATGAATTGGACTAGAAATTTCTAATTCATCTTTTGCAATATAATATTTGTCTCCTTGAGCGCAGTCGAAAGGTTTTTTTTTAGTTAATAATAAAAACTCTCTATCTTTTATCAATCTATGTGTTTTTGATAAAACCTGTTTTCCAGATTGACCATCTAATAAACCATAAACATCATTCCATTCAGTATATTCATAGCTTTTTAAAAGTTGATATAAATAGGCTTTTGGGTTAGAAAGCTGTTTTATTTTTTTGATATCAACTTTTATCATTTCGAGCTCAGACGAGAAATCTTTTTCTATAACTTCAGAAGTAATTTTTTCAATGCTGTCTTCAATAATTTGATTGCTTTCTTGAAGGTTTTCTGAAGTTTTTGCAAATGTTTCTAATAAACTCGGATTAATTTCTTTTAGAATAGGGACAACTTGATGTCTTATTTTATTACGAATATATTTAGTTGAAGCATTGCTTTTATCTTCTCGCCATTCAATTTTATTATCAGTAGCATAATGCGTGATTTCTTCTCTTGAAAAAACTAAAAGTGGACGAACAATTTTTCCATTAATAACAGGAATACCTGTTAAGCCATCTAAACCTGTTCCGCGAGTTAAGTTGATTAAAAATGTTTCTAAATTATCATTTGCATGATGCGCGGTTAGAAGGAAATCAAAATGATGTTCTTCAATTAAATCATCAAACCATGAATACCGTAATTCTCTTGCTGCAATTTGTGTAGAAACTTTATTTTTTGTGGAATATTCTTCGGTGTTAAATTGAATTGCGAATGTTTTTAAATCTAGTTTTTCACCCAGAGAAATAACAAATTCTTCATCTAAATCACTCTCTTTCTCCCTAAGTTTAAAATTGCAATGCGCTAGTGAAATATCAAAATTTAGTTTGTGTAATAACTCTGTTAACACTACAGAATCTAATCCTCCAGAAATAGCAATGAGTAATTTTTTATCCCTTAGAAAAGGGAAATTAGTGTCTATATGTTTTTGAAATTCCTGAAGCATTTTCAGTTTCAAAAGTACGGATTTTAGTTGGCTTGTCATTCCTGGAAAAACAAGAATCTAAATTTCATGTGAGATTCTGAAACAAGTTCAGAACGACTTTAAATTAAAGTTGAGAATTTAACCAATCTACAACATCTTGAAGCATTTCATCTTTACAAAGATCGTTATGCAATTCGTGATATCCGTCTTCGTATAATTTTAATGAAGCTTTTTTGCTTTTTTTAGTAAAATCTTCGGATCCTTTAAAATCGATAATTTTATCGCTTGTTCCATGAAATAATTTCATTGGAGTTTTTAAATTTGCAGCATTTTCTATTGCCCATTTTCCAGTATCTATAAAGGTTAGAGAAAAGTTCGGACTTATTTTATCATGTACTAAAGGATCGTCAATGTATTTCTGAACTTCAACTTTATCTCTTGAAATATCATTTGCATCTAATTCATTTCCTAAAGTAATAGAAGGAGCAATTTTTTGCATGATTTTTCCTAAAGAAATTTTCCAACTTGGTGGTTGAAAGGCAAGTTTTAAAAACGGACTTGTTGCAATTGTTCCAGTTATTTCATTATCTTTTTTAAGTGTATAATTAATAACTGTATTTCCTCCCATCGAATGTCCATATAAAAAAACTGGTTTGTTTGGAAAAGAGTTTTTCGCTTTTTCGATTACTTCAGAAATACTTTCTAAAACGGCATCATAACTTGGATTATGACCTCTTTTTCCTGAAGTTTTTCCATGTCCAAAATGATCGAAACCAACAACAGAATATTCATTTTCTAGTAGTTTTGGAATTACAGAACTCGTATACCTTGAAACATGTTCGCCCATTCCGTGCACTAAAACTACAACTGCTTTTGTACTTTTTGCTTCCCAAATTTGACCTGAAAAATCAGTTTTATAAATATTGAAAGTAAATTCTGAATGTTTCATAAGTGTTGTTTTTTAAGCCAAACTCTAATTTCTTTTCGTAAAGATTGTTCGGGTTTTGGTAACGGAATTGTTTTGCCAAATTGTTTACTTCTATTAAATTTAGAGAACGTAATTTTTAATTGTTTCCAATCTTCTGGATAGTTTTCTAAAAACATATTGAACATGCTTTGTTCGGTCTGTTTTTCTTTTAGAGTATCAAAAACATGTTTAAATTTTTCTTCTTTGTTAAGAATCATTTGTAAATATAACTAAAAGTTTAATCAGAATTTAGCAAAACATATTTCATTGCTTTGGCTTTTAATAAACATTCCTCATATTCTTTTTCAGGAGTTGATTTTGCTGTGATTGCTCCGCCAACAGAATAGGAAATGTATTTTTTCTCTTGATTGTAAAGTATGCTTCTTATGACTACATTGAAGTCAAAATCACCAGTAGGAGTAAAGTAACCAACAGTACCAGAATATAATCCTCTTTTAGTTTCTTCAAGTTTTTCTATAATTTGCATGGCAGAAACTTTTGGGGCACCTGTCATACTTCCCATCGGGAACGTACTTTTAATAATGTCTATAGGATGAGTGGTTTCTTCAACTTCAGAAACAACAGTAGAAATTAATTGATGAACCTGTTTAAAAGAATATACTTTGCAGAGTTCTTCCACATTTACAGATCCTTTTTTTGCTGTTTTAGATAAGTCGTTTCTTACTAAATCTACAATCATTACATTTTCTGATATTTCTTTTTCATCACGTGCTAAATCAAAAGCAGCTTTATCATCATCAATTTTATTAATAAATCGTTTTGCAGTTCCTTTTATAGGTTGAGATATAATTTTTGTCCCTTCTTTTTTTATATAACGTTCTGGTGAAGCAGATAGTAAAAAATTATCATCAATTTTTAAAAAAGTTGCAAAAGGTGGTTCTGAAATTTGATTCAAATGTTCGTAAACTTTATATGGATCTATTGTGCAGTTTTCAACATAAAACTCTTGACAAAAATTAGCTTCGTAAATATCACCTCTATAAATGTGCTCTAAAACTTTACTTACTTTTTGATGATATTTATCTTTATGAATCCTTAACTTTATTTTGATGTCTTTACAAGAATTTATAATTTTCTGCTGCTTAGAATCTTGAATGTTTTTGAAATCATTTTCAATCTCATCATCAACCATTTTTAAGTAATGAAATTCAATAGTATTTCCTTTTATAAAAATAATTTTTTTCGGTTGAAAAAAGTATAAATCAGCAAAGTCTAATCCATCAAAATTAGTAGAAGAAAGATTTTCTACATCATTTTTTACATCATAAGAAATATAACCAAAGATATAATCATTAGTTATGGTTTGATATTCTTTTAATTTTTCAAAAGCATTATGATAATCAGTTTTTATAGAAGTGAATTCTTCAACAGCCAACCCACAATCAAAAGATGAATATTTTTGTTGATATTTATTTGAATCTAATAACAGTGCAGTGTCGAAATTTTGAGACCAAACTAAAAGATTTTGTTTAAAGTTGCCAATATTCTCAACGGAAAAAGTTCGAATTGTTCTTTGCATATACGTATGCAAAAATACAATTCTTAATTTTTAAAAATGGGTATTTTTAAACTGATTCCTGTTTGACCATCTGGTGCATTGTTTAAAAATAAATCTTCTTTAAGAAATAATGAAAGTGTGAAATTCTCTCTTCCATAAGTGTATAAAAATGTCCAAACTTGTAGTCCTTCATGTAATTTTTCTACACCGTTTTGCCAGCCAGAATGAATTTCCTGCCATTTACCTACTAAAAAATAATAGTCTCTTTCAGATGCTTTATTGTAGCTAGTTTGTAGCTGGAAATGAACGCCAAAAGAATGATAATTGTTTTTTCGAGTGTATTTTGTATATTCAATTTGAGGTTCAATTGTAAAAAGGTAGGGTCTGTTTCCTAAATCAATTACTGTTTTAAAATTGATAAGGTTTTTTCTTAAAATACTCCCTCCCAAGGCAAATCTAAATTCATTATTGTTTTTTAATGTCCATTTTTTAATTCCGTTTGCTGAAATTCCAATATCTATTGATGGATTAAATTTTGAGGTGTTAATTCCTAAGTGAGAACCAAAATTAACACGAATATCTTTTTTGTTTTTATTAATAAATGTTGGATAATAAAAATGATTAAACTCAATTCCTAGACCAAAAAAATCTCCTTCATTAAGTTCTAATACGTTGCCGTTTCTATCGGTATATTTTATGTTTACTTGATTTAAGCCATAATATCTTCTTCCAAAAGGATCCTCGCCGCCAGCAACATTGCTATGAAACCATTCAATGCTTTCATCAGACATGAAAAAAGTAAATGGGTAATTTCCTTTTGTAGCTAAATAGGAGCGAAGTGAAATGCCGAGTTCATGATTTTCAGATAAAGCAGTATTAAAGTCGACTCTAAAACTTTTAAAAACAGCATCAATTATAATATTGGTATATTCAGCCGGTGTTGTTTGCTGATCTATAAAATTAAAACGTCTATCATGCCAAATAACCTGACTTAAATGTTTTCTAATATTGGGGTCTTTTGGATAATAACCTTCAACAAATGGATGAAAAGAATTTCCAGTTTCATAATTAAAACTAAGCGTGCTTCTTTTTGGTGCAATCTCTTTAAAATTATGATTAATACGTGAACTAAACATTCCAAAATGATGCGTTGTTAGCATACTAGGCTTGTCTATCCCGTTTTTGAAATAAATGGTATCTTTTTTTTGTCCAAAACAAAAGATAATAGAAAAAAATAAAAATATAATTGTAGGATACTTTTTCACAAGGCAAAAATAGTGGAAAGTTTTCTAACGAAAAACACAACTGATTTGATTTCCCTTATAAACTAACAATTTTTAATGTACTTTAACGTTTTTGTGTATGATAGTGGCGTGTTTCAGCAACTAATTTAGTAAATAATTACTGACAAATAAAAGCCGCAAGGATTTTCGTAAGTAGGCTAGAAACAGCAATATATTATATATGTTGTTGTGCCCAGTTATTTTAAACGATAGATTGTCTTATTTTTTTTTCCTATTTTTTCAAATAAATCCAATTCAGCTCCTTTCTTTAAATCTCTACTTGCTGTTGATGAAGAAATATCTTTAAAAATATCCATATAATCTTTTCTTGTAAATTCAGTTTTATTTAATGAAACATAATAGTCTAATCTATCTTTTTCATTTAACGTTCGATTATTGAAATCTAATAGTTCACTTATTGAAATATCAATAACGTTTAGCATATATTCAATAAAATTAGTTGACTTTCCTGATTTATCACTCTCAGCTAAAGATTTATAATATTTTTCCTGGTCTTTACAGATTAGAGTTTCAAAAGGCAAAAATTCAAAGATTGGATATTTTTCCATTAAAATTAAAGTTTGCCATAATCTTCCCATTCTACCATTTCCATCCAAAAATGGATGTATAAATTCCATTTCGTAATGGAAAACACAACTTTTAATTAATTCAATTTCATCAGACTTTTTCAAATATTCAAAAAGGTCTTTCATTAAGTATGGAACATTTTCAAAAGGTGGTGCTAAATGCTCAACTTTTGAGCCTTTTACAATTCCGACACTTTGATTTCTATATTTTCCAGAATTTTCAATTAAACCTTCCATTAAGTTTTGATGTGCTTTTAAAAAGAATTTCTCATTTGAAGGATTATAATCTTCTAAGTTTTCATAGATTTTAATTGCATTTAAAACTTCAAGAATATCTTTTTTAGGACCAATAACTCTTTTGTTTTCAAGAAGTGCTGTTATTTGCTCTACTGATAGTGTGTTTCCTTCTATTTTCAAAGAAGAATGAATAGTTTTGATTCTATTCTGTTTTCTCAATTTAGGTGAAGGTCTGTTTAATAAATTAGCATTTACTTCTCCTATTTTTTCTGAAATAGAAGTTATTAATTTTAAAATAGAAGATGTTATTTTATAGGGTGGTTTCATTTATGATAATATCATTTGATACTATCAAAGATACAATCATTTATTCTGAATTATCTAATGAAACGGAATTTTTTAATTGGGCACAACGGTTTGGTATAAGCTTTGTTGCGTTTATGTTATGCTAAAAGTAAGCAATTTATTAAAAAACAAAATACATGGAGAAGAAGTTTTGGGTAATCCAAGTAAAGTAGTTACGAGCTCATTAAAAAGTAGTTTGAGACAGGTAACAAAACAAATAGAAAAGGTAGAGGCAGCATTATTAATTTTAGTAAGAAAGCTACATCAAGATGTTTTAACACGCTTAAAAACAATACCAGGAATTGGAAATAAAACAGCGCTAATGCTAGTTGTTTTAACAGATGGATTTGATCGTTTTAAAAGCGGAAGTGAATTGTGTAGTTATGCTGGATTAACTCCTGTAATTAGACAAAGTGGAAGTAGTATAAATGGACGAGCCAGAATAAGTAAAATAGGCAACCAGAAGCTTCGAAATTTATTATTTATGTGCAGTTTTAATGCTTGTAAATACAACAAGGCTTGTAGAGAAATTTATGAACGAATAGTTGCCAAAGGAAAGAGTAAAAAATTAGCATTAATAGCGGTGTGTAATAAACTATTAAAACAAGCATTTGCCATTGCTAAATCAGGATTAATATATGATGATACTTATAGAAGTACTTTAGTGAATATTTAATGAGTTTTTACTTGTTTTTTACCACAGTACTTTGTTAGCAAAAGTTTTTTTATTCATTCTTCATAAATTCAGTCACCACAGAACTTTTTTCAGATTCCATTTCGCAAGTCCAACTATCTATCCACCATCTTCCATTTTCGTAATGAAGTTGAACGCTATTCAGTCCTCTAATATTAGATTCCGTATTTGGGTCAGTTCGTATTTCAAATGCACTCCAAACTTGTGCAATATTTCCGTATTTGCTCACTTTTCTTTTAAGTTCCTTTTCGTAAAAATCCTCTTTCGGTGATAATCCGATTGGTATATATTCCGCTTCAAGACTATGCGATTCCGCTTTTCCATTTTCGTCCAATCTTGTGATTACAGCATTTTCTGAATGAATAAATTTATCTCTTTCGAATTCCCAAGGGTCACTACTCGAACCTGAAACAACATCATAATATGCATTAATTATTGCATCTATTGATTGCACATCTTTCGCATATTTATCTTCGTTCGTCTGCCCGAAAATTGAATTAAAAGCAAAAATTATGCTTAATGATGTTAGAATTATTTTGTTCATTTCAGTTGGTTTTAAATTTTTGCTAACGGTCTAGTGTATGATTTCGTTGCGTGTTTAAGCACTAAATTTAGCAAATAAATCACAGATAGAAAGTCCGCGAGGACTTTCGTAAGTAGGCTTTAACTAGCAATGAATTATACACATTGTTGTGCTTTCGTTATTTATTTTTGTTCTTTTCTAATCATTGCTTCTAATTCCATAATATTTTCTAACAAACCATTTAGCATTCTAATCTTATCATTTTCAGTATAGTTTTTAAGTCCGAAAGCATATTCAAGAGTTAAGATTATTTCCGTAGTATTTCTATTAACATTAATCCCTTGATAAGGTTCTGTATATTTTAAAAGTCTATTAAAACCAAGCTCAAAAGCCTTTTTCTGCCCTTCTAAATACAATTGGTCGTTTCCAGCTTGTTGACTAATAAGTACTTCTTTAAGTCTTTTAGATTCAATTAGTTTATTTCTTATACTTTCTGGAATTAACTTTATCTCTCCAGTTGTCTCTAACGAAGTTATTGTTTCATTGCTAAAAGTTAAATATGAAAATGTTAATTCAATTTTTCCAAGTTCCTGAATTATTTCATTAGGTTTTAATTCAGAGTTTTTAATATATTCTGTATAAGCTTCGTAAGTTGCAATACTTTTATTAAGTCTATATAATTCTCTATCTATATACTGTTTTTCCTGATTGATTTCAATTAGTATTTGTTGATAGTAACTTTGTAGTTCTTTAGCTGTTTTACGATGTTCATTCCAATTATTAATCTGAAGCGCAATCAAAATTCCAATAACGACAAGTATGATTTCTCCAATTGCGTAAATCAGATATTTGCTAAACTTATTTTCAGTTAGCAGTTTTTGTCTAATTTTTCTAAAGAATTTTATCATAGGTTAGCTGTTGGTTATAATGAAGCACAACGTGTTTGTGTATGATTTCGTTGCGTGTTTCAGCAACTAAATTAGCAAATATAAACCGAATAGAAAATCTGCGAGGATTTTCGTAAGTAGGCGAGTACTAGCAATGAATTATACACGTCTTAAGTTAGCATTTTAATAAAAAGGTTAAATTAAGCAATATAAATTAGAAAGCACAGAAGAGAGGATTAAGGTTATTATATACGGAGAGACTATTGATCTCGTCAACATTGAAAATCCCCTCTCTTTTCTACACAGATTTCGTACAGTTTTATGAGGCTTCAGACCTCGATTTTAAGTCGTTGAAACTTGCGTAGGTTGTCCTTTCGTTAAAACATTTTCTTATGAATAAAGATATTAAATATTTTGGAATAGACATTAGTCATTTAGTATTTGATGTTACAGATTCTTCTGGTAATTACTATCAGTTTAAAAACAATGTAACTGGATTTAAAAAATTTGTAAAACATCTAGATTACAATAGTCATTGTGTAATGGAAGCTACAGGTTATTACCATTACAGGTTGGCTTATTTTTTACAGGAAAACAGTATAAAAGTTTCAGTAGAAAACCCTCTGTCGGTGAAACGCTTTATCCAGATGAAGTTATCAAAAATAAAGACAGATAAAAGCGATTCAAGATTGATTTGTGAGTATGCAAAACAAGTTGAATTAAAGTTATGGCAAGGTAATTCAAAACATCAGTTAGAATGCTTACAAATGACAAGACTTCTTTCTGTGTATACAAAACAGAGTACTATGTTAAAAAACAAAATACATGGAGAAGAAGTTTTGGGCAATCCAAGTAAAGTAGTTACGAGCTCATTAAAAAGTAGTTTGAGACAGGTAACAAAACAAATAGAAAAGGTAGAAGCAGCATTATTAATTTTAGTAAGAAAGCTACATCAAGATGTTTTAACACGCTTAAAAACAATACCTGGAATTGGAAATAAAACAGCGCTAATGCTAGTTGTTTTAACAGATGGATTTGATCGTTTTAAAAGCGGAAGTGAATTGTGTAGTTATGCTGGATTAACTCCTGTAATTAGACAAAGTGGAAGTAGTATAAATGGACGAGCCAGAATAAGTAAAATAGGCAACCAGAAGCTTCGAAATTTATTATTTATGTGCAGTTTTAATGCTTGTAAATACAACAAGGCTTGTAGAGAAATTTATGAACGAATAGT
Source organism: Lutibacter sp. Hel_I_33_5 (assembly GCF_007827455.1). NCBI lineage: Bacteria > Pseudomonadati > Bacteroidota > Flavobacteriia > Flavobacteriales > Flavobacteriaceae > Lutibacter > Lutibacter sp. Hel_I_33_5. The sequence continues at coordinate 1,479,545 of NZ_VISM01000001.1, read as the reverse complement.
TGCCAAAGGAAAGAGTAAAAAATTAGCATTAATAGCGGTGTGTAATAAACTATTAAAACAAGCATTTGCCATTGCTAAATCAGGATTAATATATGATGATACTTATAGAAGTACTTTAGTGAATATTTAATGAGTTTTTACTTGTTTTTTACCACAGTACTTTGTTAGCTACAGTTATTTCTACCATTTTGTAAAATCAGAATCAGGTCTTTTAAATGTTTTTGATAAAAATCTATTCGCAATTTCATTAAATAATTCTGGATTAGATGCAGGTGTATAATGTGTTTCGCCCGGCATTATGCATAATTGAGCTTTGGGAATATTTTCATATATTTCTAAACTATGTTTACTTTTAATTATATCTTCATCTCCAGACATTATTAATACTTTTGCTTTAATTTTTGACAAGTCTTTAATTGGGATATTTGGCTGGTCCCCCAATAGTCCGAGACGTTGTTTTTGTGAGTTCCAATTTCGAGTAGTATCGTGCTCCTGAATTTTTAACTCAACCATCTTTTTGGATTTCAAAACGTAATTAACTGCCCAAGAGTTAACAGCTGTTGAATCAGGTCTCAAATTAGCTCCCATCGCTACAATTTTTTTAATTTTTGATTTACCTGAAATTCCCATCTTCAATCCAATAATTCCACCATCACTCCATCCAATAATATTAATAGAATCTAATTTTAAGTGATTAACTATTCCTTCCCAATCTTTTGTAATTTGAACATATGTCAAAGAATCTGTTTTTAATTCAGATTTTCCTTGTCCTCTATTGTCAGCTATGATTACTCTATATTTTGATTTGAAATAATCTATTTGATTACCCATTGATTTAATACTACCACTATTTCCGTGAATAAGTAATAATGGTTCGCCTTTTCCATATTCCTCATAATAAATTTTTGCTCCATCTATTGTGATATAATTCCCAACTGTTTCATTTTCTCCATAAGGTGTGTCAAATTCAATGTTCATTTTGACTTGAGCATTGGTAATATTCCAAATCAAAGAGAAAATAAGTAGTCCTAAAAGTTTAATTGAATTTTTCATAATGTTTGTTTTTAATTGTAGCTAACGGTCTTGTATAAGATTAGTTGCGTGGTTTAGTAACTAACTTTGCAAGTACAAACCTAATAGAAAATCCGCGAGGATTTTCGTAAGTAGGCTCGAAACAAGCAATTAATTTTATACGTCTTAAGTTAGCATTTTAATAAAAAGGTTAAATTAAGCAATATAAATTAGAAAGCACAGAAGAGAGGATTAAGGTTATTATATACGGAGAGACTATTGATCTCGTCAACATTGAAAATCCCCTCTCTTTTCTACACAGATTTCGTACAGTTTTATGAGGCTTCAGACCTCGATTTTAAGTCGTTGAAACTTGCGTAGGTTGTCCTTTCGTTAAAACATTTTCTTATGAATAAAGATATTAAATATTTTGGAATAGACATTAGTCATTTAGTATTTGATGTTACAGATTCTTCTGGTAATTACTATCAGTTTAAAAACAATGTAACTGGATTTAAAAAATTTGTAAAACATCTAGATTACAATAGTCATTGTGTAATGGAAGCTACAGGTTATTACCATTACAGGTTGGCTTATTTTTTACAGGAAAACAGTATAAAAGTTTCAGTAGAAAACCCTCTGTCGGTGAAACGCTTTATCCAGATGAAGTTATCAAAAATAAAGACAGATAAAAGCGATTCAAGATTGATTTGTGAGTATGCAAAACAAGTTGAATTAAAGTTATGGCAAGGTAATTCAAAACATCAGTTAGAATGCTTACAAATGACAAGACTTCTTTCTGTGTATACAAAACAGAGTACTATGTTAAAAAACAAAATACATGGAGAAGAAGTTTTGGGCAATCCAAGTAAAGTAGTTACGAGCTCATTAAAAAGTAGTTTGAGACAGGTAACAAAACAAATAGAAAAGGTAGAAGCAGCATTATTAATTTTAGTAAGAAAGCTACATCAAGATGTTTTAACACGCTTAAAAACAATACCTGGAATTGGAAATAAAACAGCGCTAATGCTAGTTGTTTTAACAGATGGATTTGATCGTTTTAAAAGCGGAAGTGAATTGTGTAGTTATGCTGGATTAACTCCTGTAATTAGACAAAGTGGAAGTAGTATAAATGGACGAGCCAGAATAAGTAAAATAGGCAACCAGAAGCTTCGAAATTTATTATTTATGTGCAGTTTTAATGCTTGTAAATACAACAAGGCTTGTAGAGAAATTTATGAACGAATAGTTGCCAAAGGAAAGAGTAAAAAATTAGCATTAATAGCGGTGTGTAATAAACTATTAAAACAAGCATTTGCCATTGCTAAATCAGGATTAATATATGATGATACTTATAGAAGTACTTTAGTGAATATTTAATGAGTTTTTACTTGTTTTTTACCACAGTACTTTGTTGTACACCGTTATTTTGGATTATAAAGTTTACCGTTTTTGATTACCATAAAAACATTATCTATGTTTTCTATATCGCTTGTTGGGTCTGAATTCAATAAAAGTAAATTAGCTTTTTTTCCATTTTCAATTGTGCCTTCTGTTTCTAAAATTCCAGTAGCCATTGCAGAATTTTTGGTTGCTGCAACAATTCCTTCAAAAGGACTAAAACCACATTCATTAACTAATAATTTCATCTCATGTTGAACAAACGTTTTTTGGTCAGAATCACTTCCAGCTGCTACTAAAACTCCTTTTTTATAGGCTTGGTTTGTAATTCGCTTTCCAATTTCAAATCGCCAAGTATATTTAGGTCTATCTTTATATTTTTCATAGACCGTCATTGTAGCATCAAGAACCACTTTGTTATCAATCATTAATTGGTACAATTCTGAAAAGTCAAGTTTCTTAAATTCATCATCCCAATAGTTACTGCTTTTTGTGTTATTTTCAGAAATTGTCCATTTGTCGACTAGTTCTTTTCTCGATTTAAAGTATTCATAAAGCAACATATCTACATGAGACACGGAAATTACTCCAGAAGTTATTATATCAGATGGTTTTGTTGGCATTAAAGCAGTATGAGCCCAGACATTGATACCTTGATTTTTAGCCTCTTTTACAATATTATTAATTTCTCGACTTGACAAATTTGCATATAATTTTATTCCAGCTGCACCAGTACCTCTTGCTTGTGCAATTTCCAAAGTTAAATTTGAGGTACTATCAATAGCTTTCATGTAAGGCATTTTCCCACTTATACCTCCTTGTGCTGTTGCTATAGTTCTTGGGTCAGCAAAAAAATCTGGACCAGCCATTAAAGCAGAATAATAAATGTTTGGACCATCAATATCTCCAACTAAAGTGTTTCTTGAAAGGTTAGAAAGAGCTCTTGTATCACCAGCCATGTCTCTAACTGAAGTAACTCCTGTTAAAAGCATTTCTTTCAGAACTTTTTCAGCATTATCTCTTCTTTCTTCAGTTGGGTCTGTCGCAAAATGTACGTGAGCATCTATTAAACCAGGTAAAACAAACTTATTCTTTAGATTAATTGAATGTGTGCTATCGTTCTCAATAAAATTCTTTGTTGGTAAAATATCTATAATTAAACCATTGTGGATTACAATTGAATAATCTTTAAGAATCTTTTTTGAATTGACATCAATGACATTTAAATTATGCAGAGCATAATTGTCAAAACTAAATTGTGCACTACAGATTGAGGTTATAAAAAAAGTTATTGCAATTAATGATTTAATATATTTCATTGGTTTTGGTTAATGGTGTACAACGTGTTTGTACAAGATTAGTTGCTGTGGTTAAGAAAAGAATTTACTAAATAAAAAACTAACCAAGAAAGTCCTCGAGGACTTTCGTAAGTAGGCTAGAAACAAAGCAATTAATTTTGTAAGGTGTTGGGCACAGTATTTATTCGCATTTTTTTACTTTAATATCTCTTATCGTGTCAAATTTCCGTTCATATTTAAAATTAAACTTTTCAGTCAAGTCACTATAAGTAGAAACGTAAAATTCTAAAAATGAGTATTGTTCATCTTCGTTTGTCGCAATTCCATTTTCGTCTCTTATAATTCCTGTACTTCCTGTTCGTCCCCAATGAAAAACTCCGAGTTTGTCTCTTGGTGGTTCATTAGGATTTTTTTCGGTTGTCCATTCTTCATTAAAATCTCTGACATCCATTTTCGGTAATTCAGTTTTCTTTCCGTTTTTGTCAATTAAGTAATAATTATGGTCGATTAAGCCATATTTTAGGTCATTAGTCAACAGTAAAATTCCGTCATTTGGGATTTCATAAATCAGTCCATTTTCCGTTCTATCGAGTAAGATTCCGCAATCTTTTTTGTGAATTATATTAACTCTTCCTCTATAGTCATTTGGTATTAAGAAGGTTTCTGGTCCGACAGTATTAATACTTCTCCAAATTGGCCAAAAAGCAATTATTCCGATAATGAAAAGTCCGATTGGTATTAATCTTTGTTTCCAAGTCTTTTTAGAAACTAAAATCAAAATAATTCCAACTACAAAAATTGGTAATCCGATTATTGCAAAGAACGAAGCGAAAGTCAGTCCAAAAGCTCCGACTGCAAGTAGAATTAGTCCACTATAAAATAAGAAGTTACTCGTTTTATCAGTCATTTTCATATTGCGCCCAACGTTTAGTATAAGAGAAGTAGCGGATTTAACACACTTACCATTCGAGCAGCAAGATAATTAATTAAATGTAAGAGCGGCTCGAGCATACACCCAAACCGCTATTGCTTTTATACATTGTTGTACCCAGTTATTTTTCAGATTTTGTTGTTTGAAATTGCTTTTCTTATCATCCAGCCATTCATTTTACTAAATCCTTTAATAGAAAAAACTCTTTTAGCCATAAAGACCATCATTTTGTTCATAAATCCGGGGATTATTGTTCCTTTTTTTCCAAGGTTATTTAATGCTATTAAAGCAACTTCTGATGGTTTCATACTTTTCATAGGCAGTTTTGACCAATCAATTCCATTATCAGCAACCATATTAGTTTCTGTTAATCCAGGTGCAAGAACACTTATGTCTACATTATGCATTTTAAGTTCAGGATATAAAGAAAGTCCTAAATTATGAACATAGGATTTTGTTGCTGCATAATTACTGAAATACGGTGTTGCCATTAGTCCAGCCATACTTGATACTAATAGAATACCACCTTTCTTAATTTTAGCCATTTTTCTCGCAAAGTGATTTGTTAACAGATAAGTAGATGTAACATTAAGTTTTATCATTTGCAATTCCTTGCCTTCATTGATTTTGAGAAAACTCCCATTATTTTCCATTCCAGCGCAATGAATTAGTAATCCGATTGACTGATTTTCAATTTCAGATAAAAATTTATTTATTGCATTTTCATCTGATAAATCAACTGAGAATATTTGAGGTTTAACATTGTGTTCTTCAAAAATAGCTTTTGCCGTTTCTTTTAGTTTATCTATACTTCTTGCTATTAATATAGGCTCTATTCCTTGTTTAGCAAGCTCATTAGCAAAAGCTTTTCCCATTCCAGAAGAACCTCCAGTCACTAAAGCTTTGGTTCCGTATTTGTTTTTTAAGTTATTCATGTTATTTAGTTCTTTAATCGTTAAATACTGATGATTTGTACATTGTGATTCCTGTTGCAAAATAGAACACGAAAAGGACTGTTATAAATCCTGCTGTAAGTTCAAAGTTCTTGAATAATAAGATAGCTAAAGTGCCTGTACTATATCCAAGTAGTGCTAAAAACCCTAAAGCGATTGCAGTGATACCCAATATTTTAAATTTTGGTCGTAGATAAAACCCTAAAATTCCAGTACTTAATAAACAAAACGCAAACCCAAGTCCACCATAACTTGTTGCCATATGGTGTATGACTTCAAAGAGTGGCGTCATAGTATTTTGATATGAAACTGAAGCGACAATATATTCGTGAGCCATTTCTGGTAATACCAAGCCGTGTAAGACTACACCTATCGTATAAAATAATTGCCCTATGAAAAAAACTATAAGAGATAAAGTAAGCAACTTATTTGATGTACGCTTTTTAAGTTCTTGATATAAAGTGTAAAAACCAAGCAAAAATAATGGGGTGGCAAAATATACCATTGTATGAGATATATAGTATCCGTTAGTTTGTGCTATTAGAATAGTTTCAGACAAGTCTTTAGGTGGATAACCCGTAATACCAACCTCTAAGTATATTGGTATCATTCTTATCATATTTAAAAACGCTCCTAAGATTAATGCAATTGCTCCAATTTTTTTGTTTGATTTTTTCATTTCATTTGTTGTTTAAAACTAAACGATTGTTTAGTTATTGATTAAATTTTTTTTATAGTCTATTAAATGTGTTTTCTATATAATTATGAAGTTGAGTCTCACTACATATTCTTGATGCAGTAGCCAATCCAATCATAGATATTAATAAATAATCAGCTTGATTTTCAATAGTTTTTTCATCTTTATTTTGATGTTGTTTAAGGTTACTTAAAAATAACTGTCTAATTTCAATACTAAATTTTTCGATTTCCGTCAAAATCAATTGGTTTGCATCTTTATTGACTTCGTTAGCAGTGTTAGTTATTAAACACCCTTTACAATGTCCTTTGTCATGTGAAAAAGGAATAAAATCATAGAAATATTCTTTTATTCCAGTAACACCATTGTCTGAAAATTTTAATTTATTGGTTATCTCTCCTAATTTTCTTCTATAAAGTTTCATTGCAGCTACAAAGAGCCCATTTTTATTGCCAAAACTTGAGTAAATAGAAAACTTGTTAATACCCATTTCTTCCTCAAGCATTTGCATAGAAGTTGTTTCATAACCTTTTTTCCAGAATAAATCCATTGCCTTTTCGACAACTTCTTCTTCAATATATTCTTTTTTTCGAGCCATTGCTTCTATTTACATAACAAAACTAAACAATCGGTTAGAAATAAAAAAACATTCTTGCTTTTATTTCAGAATTTCAATGCATTTAGTCGAATTTGAGTAGGGAAGTTGTTGCTTGGGTTAATTGGGTACAACTAGTTATATCCAATCAAATATATGGATTTATTATGTTAATTTACGGGATAAAAGAACATTCGCTTTGTTATTATCCGTTTGTTTTATTTTTTTAATCGCCATGTCTAAAGGGTTAGAAATTTCTAATAAGTCCTTTCGTTTTACATGCGTGTAGATCATAGTTGTTTCTGGTCTTGCATGCCCTAATAAAGATTGTATATAGCGTATATCAACTCCATTTTCTAATAAATGGGTAGCATAACTATGTCGTAAAGTATGAGGTGTAACTACTTTGCTAATTTTTGCGAGTTTACAACTTCGTTTTAAAAATTGTCGAACACTTTCTGCACTATATTTTTCACCTTCTTTTCCTTCAATAAAATAGTTTATTGGAGAAAACGTATAAAAATAATTGGAGAATAAAGGTAGAAAACTATCAGCTAAACTAACATATCTATCTTTTCTTCCCTTACTATTTTCTATTCGTAACTGTTTTCTGTCAACATCAATATTTTTTAATTTTAAATTTATCAACTCACTAATCCGTAATCCACAGGAATATAATAAAGTGATAGCAGCTCTATGTTTTAAGTTTTTTGTAAAACGTATAATATCTAAAACTTCTTCTTGTGATATAACGTTAGGAAGTCTTCTATGCTTTTTTGGTCTAACCAGTTCTAAACTATTTATTTGTGTAGTAGAACAAAAGACAATAAATACTTTTAAAGCACTTATAAATTGTCTTTGGGTACTAACAGCATAATTCCGTTTAATAAAAATAGTTTCTATATAGATTTCAACATCCCTATTATTAATTTCAGAAAGTGGTTTCTTATGATAAAAAGAAATAAAATCGGCTACATAAAAAGTATAGGAATCCATGGTGCTTTTACTATATCGTTTACCTCTTAAATACTTATAAAAATCATTTAAAAACTCTTTTTGAGTAGCATCTAAATTTCTCTTAATAGGTTCATTCTTTTTAATAATGTTGATTTGTTTTTTAAAAAACTGACTACTATCAATGATAGTGATATCTTTAAATAAAGTGTGTAGAGTTTGAAGGTTTTCTGGATTGTTTTTTAGATGCCAAGCTTTTAAAGTCTGACTCCATCGGATCCCTTTAATAGATTTTATAAGAGCAATTAACTTTTCATTATAATCAAATTTAATAATGATAAGATGTTCTTTTTTATGATATCCTTTGGATATAAAAAGCGTAGGTAATTTTTTCATTTTCAGTGCAATTACCTCAAATTTAAGAAATATTTTTTAATAGGTGCCTGTTTTTAAAACAAAAATAAGCAACCAAATTGGTTGCTTTTTTGTTTTTATTAAAGAATGCTTTTAGGCATTTAATGGCATTCCATCCCAAGCAGCTTTAGCAGCTTCTTTTATAGCTTCTGAATATGTTGGATGTCCATGACATATTCTTGCTAAATCTTCGGCAGAAGCTCTATATTCCATGGCAACAGCTGCTTCCATAATTAAATCGGCAGCACGTGCGCCAACAATATGAACTCCTAAAACTTCATCAGTATTTTTATCAGCTAAAACTTTTACAAATCCGTCAATATCTCCACTAGCTCTAGAGCGTCCTAAAGCACGCATAGAAAATTTACCAGACTTGTAATCTACGCCAGCATCTTTTAACTCTTGCTCAGTTTTTCCAACTGCAGCAACTTCTGGCCATGTATACACAATACCTGGTATTAAATTATAATCAATATGAGGTTTTTGTCCTGCTAAAAATTCAGCAACAACAACACCTTCTTCTTCAGCTTTATGCGCTAACATGGCTCCACGAACAACATCACCAATCGCATAAATATTTGAAACATTGGTTTGTAAATGATCGTTTACATCAATCTGTCCTCTTTCGGTAACTTTTACTCCTGCTTTTTCTAATCCTAAACCAGCAGTATATGCTTTTCTACCAACAGAAACTAAACAGTAATCTCCTGTAAAAGTAACTTCTTCACCTTTTTTATTGGTAGCGGTTACAACTACTTCATCACCTTTTCTTTCAACAGCAGTTACACCATGACTTGCATTAATTTTCATTCCTTGTTTCTTCAAAACTTTGTTTAGTTCTTTAGAAACATCAGCATCCATTGTTGGAGTAATTTTTGGAGCGTACTCAATTACTGTAACATAAGCACCTAAACGCTTATAAACAGAACCTAATTCAAGTCCAATAACACCACCACCAATAACTAATAAATGTTTTGGAACTTCTTTTAGCTTTAATGCCTCTGTAGAAGTTATTACTCGCTCTTTATCAATAGTAATAAATGGTAATGACGATGGTTTAGAACCCGTTGCAATAATAATATTTGTTCCTTCAATTATTTCTGATGAACCATCATTCTTGGCAATCTTAACATGCGTAGCATCTTCAAAAGAACCTAAACCTTCATAAACAGTAATCTTGTTTTTGTCCATTAAATATTTGATTCCGCCAGTTGTAGTTTCAACAACTTTTGCTTTTCTATCAACCATTTTCCCAAAATCAAAAGAAGGCTTTTCTACAGAAATTCCATGTTCTTCAAAATGATTTACAGCATCATAATAATGATGAGAAGAATCTAATAATGCTTTCGAAGGAATACATCCAACATTTAAACATGTGCCGCCTAAAGTTGAATATTTTTCTATAATTGCTACATTAGAACCTAATTGTGCCGCTCTAACTGCAGCAATATATCCTCCAGGACCAGAACCAATAACGATTAAATCGTACTTCATGAGTTGTATTTTTTATTCAAAATATTACAGCAAAATTACATATAAATGTTGATAAAATTAAATTTAGGTAGAATTACTATCTTTAAACTTTTAAAAATAAATCTTTATGAAAATTCTGAAGAAAATTGGTTGGTTATTATTGATTGTTTTTATCATTGCTCAATTTTTTAGACCTGATAAAAATGAAGGAAGTTATGCTTCTTTAGATGCATTTATTGCGGAAACAAATCCGCCAGAAAATGTAAAAAAAGTTTTAAAAGAAAGTTGTTTCGATTGTCATAGTAATGTGACAAAATATCCTTGGTATAATAGTGTTACACCAATAAATTATTGGTTAGCAGATCATGTTAAAGTTGGGAAAAAGAAACTCAATTTTTCTAAATGGGCTGAATATTCATTGAAAAGAAAAGAGCATAAAATGGATGAAGTACATGAAGAAGTAGAAAAGAAAAACATGCCTTTAGATTCGTATACTTGGACGCATGGTGAAGCTAATTTAACGCAAGAACAAATTGCTGAAATTGTGGATTGGGGTAAAAAAGTTCAGGCAAATTATAAAGATCAACTAAACGCAAAATAATTGAAAAAGGCCATTTTAATTATTGGAACTGTATGGGTAGAACCTAATTCTTCTGCTGCAGGTTCTAGAATGATGCAATTAATTGAACTGTTTTTAAAACAAAATTACACGGTAACTTTTGCGTCTACTTCACAAAAAAACGACAATGCTTTTGATTTAAACTCGATTGGAGTAGAAGAAGTCATTATTCAATTGAATAATGCTTCTTTTGATGAATTTGTAAAAGAGTTAAATCCAACCATTGTGTTATTTGATCGTTTTATGATTGAAGAACAATTTGGTTGGCGAGTTGCAGAAAACTGTCCGAAAGTATTACGGGTTTTAGATACTGAGGATTTACATTTTTTAAGAAAAGTAAGACATCAACAGTTAAAAAAAGGAGAAGTTTTTACTAATGAAGTTTTATTAAAATCTGATGAAGCAAAACGCGAAATAGCGTCAATTTTGCGTTGCGATCTAAGTTTAATCATCTCAACTTTTGAAATGGATTTACTTAAATCTGTTTTTAAGATTGATGAAAGATTACTCTATTATTTACCTTTTTTATTAGGTGAAATTAACGAACATCAAATTAACCAATGGAAATCTTTTGAAGAAAGAAATCACTTTGTTTTTATTGGTAATTTTTATCACAAACCTAATATTGATGCAGTAATTACGTTAAAAAATCATGTTTGGAATTCAATTAAAAAACAATTACCAAATGCAGAGGTTCATATTTATGGAGCCTATGTAAATCAACAAATCCAAGATTTACATAATCAAAAAGATGGTTTTATCATTAAAGGTTTTGCAGAGAATGCACTAGATGTTGTTGCAAATGCAAAAGTAGTTTTAGTTCCGCTACGTTTTGGAGCAGGAATTAAAGGAAAATTAACAGAAGCTATGATTTGTGGAACACCAAGTGTAACTACATCAATTGGTTCAGAAGGAATGCATAATAATTTACCTTGGAATGGTTTTATTGAAGATGATTTTGAAGAGTTTGCGAAAAAAGCAGTTGAATTATATATCAACAATAATATTTGGAGGAATGCTCAAAAAAACGGAATTGAAATCATTAATAAAATATATGATAAAGAACAGTTAGAAACTCCTTTTATCAATACAATAAACCAACTTCAAGAAAAATTAGAAGAACATAGAAATCAAAATTTCTTAGGGAATTTACTCCAACATCAAACGTTACAGGCAACAAAATATATGAGTAAATGGATTGAAGAAAAGAATAAAACTAATTCATAGTTTTTACGGGTGGTTGATAATCTATCGGTAGCATATCAGCAATTCTTTTAAATGCCCAATATCCTTCTACCAACAAATCTAACGGGTCTAATAACATTCCAGATTTATCTAAAACAGTGGCTTTAGACAGTAAATCTAAATTAGTAATTTGATATCCAGCTTCACGAGTTTTTTTTAATTGGCTAGCTTGCAAATACGCCTTTTCTTCACCTTCTTTGGTGTAAATTACTTTTAAATAATCTTTAAAATTGATGAAGGTTTCGTTATTGTATTCTTTGGTCATACTCCCGTAGGGTACAAATTTTTTGTACAAAACTTCTTTATATTTAGGTAGAGAAATTTTACGTAAAGTAACTACAGCAGAATCTAATGCCGTTCTTGGTCTTTTTACTTTGGGGTTTAAATTTGGTGAATTATAATTATCTGTAACTATATTTCTAGCTTTTTTTATGGACTCTTCTGTCGGTCGATCTTTATTTGGTATTTTTCTAAATTGGTAGATAAAAAAACCTTCTTCTTCTAATTCTTGTTTTAATAATGCCCTCACAAAATGCATTCTAGAACCATTGTAAGCTTTCAATCGATTATCAATCCATTTTTTTGTGTTAGATTCTAAAGTATTCATCTCTAAAAAATGAAGATATCCATCATAGGAAACTCTAGAAGGTGAGTATAAAAAGTGCTGTAAATCGTAAGAAACTAAATATCCAAGACTTTTATTTTCGATTAAAATAGGTTCGGTAGACTTTGCAATTAAAGTTCCAGTATTTACATCAAAAGTAAAATATAATGATTTAGGATTTTTAATGGTACAGCCTTTAGAAACTTCACTTGTACCCAAAAAAACATGTTTAAATTCTTCAAAATGATGTTCCCAAACTTTATTATAATTGGTGTTTTTACTTGCTAAACCTTTCTGAACAAGAATAAAAGTTAATGCCGAATTATATTTGGTGATTTTTAATTTGTGTTTAATTGTGGTGTAACCAACAGAAGATATAATTAAATCGTAATTCCCTTCATCAGCAGCCAATTCAAAATATCCATTGGCATTGGTAGTAGTGTGAACTGATGTATAGTTTAAGTAAACCGTAACATTTTCTGCAGCACTTCTATTTTGATTGACCACAAAACCTTTAATAATTTCTTTTGCACTTAATAGATTAGCAAAAAGAAAACATAACAGAAATAAAGGGATAGCGCGTCTGCTGCTCATTTAATGAATTTTGGTAAAAATATAAAAATTTATCAAGTCAGTTACTTCTTGCTAGTTAAACTATTTAAATTAGCCCTGCGCGTTTTAAAAGTGCGTCTGGTTTTGGTGCTTTACCTCTAAAGCGTTTATAAAGCTTCATAGGTTTTTCTGTTCCACCTTTTGATAAAACATGCTCTTTAAATTTTGTAGCAACTTCTTTATTAAAAATTCCTTCTTCTAAGAAATATTCGAACGCATCTGCATCTAAAACTTCTGCCCATTTATAGGAATAATATCCAGCGGAATAGCCGCCTTGAAAAATATGAGAAAATGCGGTACTCATACAGTTTTCTGTAACATCAGGATATAATTTTGTATCTGCAAAAGCTTCATTTTCAAAATCTTTTACAGAGGTAATTGTCTCTGGAGACTCGCCAGCATGCCATCGCATATCTAATAATCCAAAACTTAACTGTCTTAAGGTTTGCATGCCTTCATGGAAACTAGCTGATTCTTTAATTTTTTCAACATACTCCATCGGAATTACTTCATTTGTTTCGTAATGTTTGGCAAATAATTCTAAGGCTTCTTTTTCGTAACACCAATTTTCTAAAACTTGACTTGGTAATTCAACAAAATCCCAAGAAACAGAAGTTCCAGATAAGCTTTTATACATTGTGTTTGCTAACATGCCATGTAAGGCATGACCAAATTCATGAAACAAGGTTGTAACTTCATTAAAAGTTAATAACGATGGTTTTGTAGCGGTTGGTTTTGTGAAATTACAAACGATTGAAACATGAGGTCTTTCATTAGTATTACCTTTAATTTGTTGTGATTTATAAGACGTCATCCACGCGCCATTTCGTTTTCCTTTTCTTGGATGGAAATCAGCATAAAATACCGAAATAAAATTACCAGTAGTATCAGTAACGTTATAGGTTTTTACATCTTCATGATAGGTGTCGATGGTCTTAATTTCTTCAAATTTTAAATCGAATAATTTTTCAGCGATTAGAAATACACCTTCTATAACATTCTCTAATTTAAAATAAGGTTTAAGTAATTCTTGATCTAAATTAAATAATTCTTTCTTTAATTTTTCTGAGTAATACGCAGAATCCCACTTCTGTAATTGATCTATTCCGTCTAATTTTTTTGCATAGTTTTCTAAGGAAGCAAATTCACGTTTTGCTGCAGGTTTAGCTTTTGCTAATAACTCGTTTGAAAACGCTAAAACTTTTTCTGGACTTTCTGCCATTCGTTCTTCTAAAACAAAATGTGCATGTGTTTTGTATCCTAATAGATTCGCTCTTTTATGACGAAGGTTCACAATATTTAACACAACTTTTTCATTGTTGTTTTCATTATCTTGTAATCCTTTTTTACCCATGGCAACAGCCAATTTTTTTCTTAATTCTCTTTTACAAGAATACATAACAAAAGGAATATAACTTGGATAGTCTAAGGTAAAAACCCATCCTTTTTTATCTTTAGAAAGAGCAACTTCTTTGGCAGCTTCTTTTACACTTTCTGGTAAACCAACTAAATCAGTTGAGTCTGTTAAATGCATTTCAAAAGCATTGCCATCTGCTAACACATTTTCTCCAAATTGTAATGATAATTTAGATAATTCAGTATCAATTTTTCTAAGTTCTGCTTTATGAGTATCGTTTAAATTAGCGCCATTTCTAGAAAAACCTTTGTATTGTTTTTCTAATAGCATTTCTTGCTCTGGATTTAAATCTAACGTTTCTTTTTTGTCATAGACTACTTTCACTTTTTTAAACAACTTTGTGTTTAAAATCATATCATTTTTAAATTCACTTAGCCATGGCGAAATATCTTTTGCAATTTTTTGAATCCCATCTGTAGTTTCTGCTGAATTTAAATTGAAGAAAATAGTAGTAATTCTATTCAATTTTTCACCTGTTAAATCTAACGCCACAGTAGTGTTGTTAAAAGTTGGGACTTCAGAATTCGTGATAATTACATTAATTTCTTCTTTGGCAATTTCTATTGCTTTATTAATTGCAGGTTTGTAGTGTTTTTCTTCAATTTTAGAAAACGGTGCCGTGTTAAAATCTTGTAAAAGTGGATTCATGTATATGAATTATATATTTTTTTGTAAATTTAAAAATCAATGTACAAACTTTTGGTATAAAATTTGATTAATTTTTTATATCAAAAAACTAAAATTAAATAATGTTTTTTAGTGATAATTGTATTTTAATTATCTTTGTGTCAAATGAATAGAAAAAGATTAAGATTTATGAAAGCGATAAAATATTTTTTGCTGGTTATTGTAACTGTGTTTCCCCAAGTATTTTTTGCTCAGCAACCATGTTCTTCTGGGTATATAGGTAATGGAGTAGATGAATTTATAGAAATACCCAATACGACTTATATTAATGCAAATAATACAGCGGTAGCTAACCGAACAATAGAGTTTTGGTTTAAAGCTTCAGATATTACAACTAAACAAGTATTGTTCGAAGAAGGGGGTGGAGTAAATGCAATTTATTTTTTCCTTGAAAGTGATAGACTTTACTTAGGTCAATACAGTGATAATGCTAATGCATCTACAAAAAGAAGGCTTTTTAGGACAGGTAGTGGAGATATAGAGACTGATACCTGGTATCATGTAGCAATGACTTTAGATAGTGGAAGTACTTTAAAATGGTATTTAAACGGAGTAGAAAAAGATTCTCAAACAGGTTTTACAGTAAAAAAACACACTGGAGATATAAATTTTGGAAGATCGGGCGGAAATCTTAAATACCCTTCAAGTTTAGTAAGTAATTGGAATGCAAGCTCAATTGGCAGTTCTACTACAGAAACGTATAATAATACCTTTACTGGAAATGATAATACTAAATATTATTTTACAGGTAATATTTCTCTTTTTAGAATTTGGAATGTTGCGAGAACCGATTCAGAAATCGACACAAATAAAAGTACCTACCTAACTTCTGGAACAGATTTAGTTGCCTATCAAAATGGAGAAAAAATACATTATAGAGCTTCTTCAGATTCAGGAATTGATTCTGAAATAATTGCTGATGATAGTGATGTTTCTTATACTTGGACAGGAGGATCTTCTAACGTTTGGTCTGCAACAGCTAATTGGTCTGGTGGATCAAATCCAGATGCAGATAATGCGCAAACTATTGTTGTTAATAATGGTTCTAATAATCCAGACATAATTGCAAATACACTCATTGGTAGTTTAACTGTGGATGCAAGTGCAACAGTGACAATAAAAAGTGGTGGAACATTGAACGTATATTATAATTTGGTAAATAACGGAACTATTGTTGTTGAAGACGGAGGCTCATTAATTTTTCATTCATGTGTAAATGCTGTAACAGGAAGTGGAACGTTTACTGTCAATCAAAATTCACCTGCTTATTCAGCCCCTTATTTTTA
This sequence comes from Lutibacter sp. Hel_I_33_5, assembly GCF_007827455.1. Classification (NCBI taxonomy): domain Bacteria; kingdom Pseudomonadati; phylum Bacteroidota; class Flavobacteriia; order Flavobacteriales; family Flavobacteriaceae; genus Lutibacter; species Lutibacter sp. Hel_I_33_5. Next base: position 1,463,348 of record NZ_VISM01000001.1, on the reverse strand, counting down.
TTCATACTGGGGTTCTCCTTTAGTAGAAACGGATTCAGATCCATCGGTGTTATTTCCAAGTCAGCCTGTTGTTTACAAATTTAATTCAAGCGTTGCAAGTTCAGATTGGGCAGATAATGCAGGTGCAGATTTAATTCCAGGAGTTGGGTATGCAATTAGAGTTGAAAGTGCTGGAAGTTTTACACCAATAATGGATGGAAAAATCAATGAAACAGGAATTGATATTCCTGTATATTTCACAACGAATGCAGATTTTGATACAGATCCAGATAATGTATGGTCGGAAGAAGGAGATAATCTACTAGGAAATCCATATACATCAGCATTAGATTGGGATCTTATTATACAAGATACTGATAATGATATGTTAGATGGAACTGTATATTTTTGGGATCAACAAACAGTAGAAGTAGGGGACAATCATGTTTCAGATTATAAACAATATAATTTAACTGGTGGAGGTACAAATACTGCAACTGGAAAAATTGGATTAGGACAAGGTTTCTTTGTAAGAACTACAGTAAATGGAACTGTAAATCTTAAAAAAACACATCAAGTAGCAGGAGAGAATACTCAGTTTTTTAGAAAAGCTGCTAAATTAGATCCAAAGAAAGATGGACGTTCTTGGTTTTCGTTACGGGGAAATAATAAATTTAGCTCAACTTTAGTTGGTTTTGTTGATGGAGCAACTCGAAATTATGATAGATTATATGATAGTCCGTTTGATGTAAATAATACTGTCTTAGGTTTATATTCTCTTGTTGAAGGAGCTAAAAAAGCAACCATTCAAGGATTGCCAAAACTAAAGAAAAAGAAAAAAGTGGTTAAGCTAGGTTTTGTAGTTGATAAAGTTGGTGAGTATACTATTAAGGTTGACGAAGAGCATATAAAAAGCAAGTATTATATTTATTTAAGAGATAAAGAACAAGAAATTACTACCGATTTAAGATTGAATTCTTATACTTTTAATGTGGATTCTATCGGTGAAAATAATACCAGATTCAAATTGATTTATACGAAGAAAAGAAGAAAAGCTTCAAATCAATCAGTCCAGAATAGAGTAGTTCCTTCTATTGATGAAGCAAAAGAGTTTTTAGCATTTGTAACACCTAATAAAAAATTAATGGTGGAATATGATTTGGATGAAGACAATGTAAATAGCGTTATCCTTTTTGATATTCAAGGAAGAGCAGTTTCAACTTTTAGAGGAAGTGCTCTTAAAGATGTTTCACACTTAAAAACGGGTTTATATATTCTCGATGTTATTACAAATGATAACGAAAGAATTACTAAAAAGATACTGATTACGAATTAGGTTTAAGAACTTATTTTCTAACTCTTTCAGAAGCTTTTTCAACTTTTAGTTTTAAGCCTTCTTTATAAGCAATAATTTTATCTAATACACATTTATCTGATGCACCAATAATTTGTGCAGCAAGAATTCCAGCATTTTTTGCGCCATCTAATGCTACAGTTGCTACTGGAACTCCACCAGGCATTTGAAGAATAGATAAAACAGAATCCCAACCATCTATAGAATTTCTACTTTTTACTGGTACTCCAATAATAGGTAACGGACTCATACTTGCCACCATTCCAGGTAAATGTGCAGCGCCACCAGCGCCAGCTATAATCACTTTTATACCGCGAGTATGCGCATTTTTAGAATAGTCAACTAATTTTTCTGGAGTTCTGTGTGCAGAAACAATATCAACTTCAATTTGAATATCAAAACTTTCTAAAATATCGATTGCTTCTTGCATGATTGGAAGATCTGAATCGCTTCCCATTATGATTCCTACCATAGTTCTAGTTTTTAGTTCTTGTCATTGCGAGGAATAATTCGACGAAGCAATCTGCCTTTTATAATCAAGAGATTACTTCGTTTTACTCGTAATGACGTATTATTTACTTATTACTTTAACAGTTTCTTTAACCTTCTGTGCAATTTCTCTTGCTGTATTAATGTCTTTATGTACAATAGTTACATGACCCATTTTACGAAAAGGTTTGGTTTGTTTCTTTCCATAAATATGAGGTGTAACACCGTCAATTTTTATGATTTCTTCAATATTTTCATAAATAACATCACCTATAAAACCTTCTGCGCCTACCAAATTTACCATAATTCCGGCAACTTTACTTTCCGTATTTCCAAGAGGAAGGTTTAATATACTTCTTAAATGTTGTTCAAACTGATTCGTATAACTTGCCTCAATAGAATAATGCCCAGAATTATGTGTTCTTGGCGCAACTTCGTTTACCAAAATTTCATCAGTTGTTGTTTGAAACATTTCAACAGCTAATAATCCAACAAAGTCAAATGTATTAGCAACATTTAAAGCAATTTCTTGTGCTTTGTCTGCAACACTTTTATCAATCCTTGCAGGACATAAAACATATTCAACCTGATTTGCTTCTGGATGAAATTCCATTTCAACTACAGGATATGTTTTTGTTTCTCCATCACTATTTCTTGCTACAATTACAGCCAATTCATTTTTAAACGGAATTAACTTTTCGGCAATACATTCAACATTTGGTAACGTATTTAGATCGGTATAATTTCTTACAACTTTTACGCCTGTTCCATCATATCCAAATCGTGCAGCTTTCCAAACAAAAGGAAATTCAATAATACTATTTTCTACAGCATGAGTTAATTCTTCTAAATATGCATAGTGAGAAAAGGTAGCTGTCGGAATATTATTATCGGTATAAAAACTTTTTTGAGTGGCTTTATTTTGTATGATTCTAAGATTAGAAGGTTTTGGGTAAATAGTTAATCCTTCTTTTTCTAGTTTATCGAGTGCATCAATATTTACATTTTCAATTTCTATAGTAAGCAAATCTACTTGCTTTCCAAAATTGTAAACAGTATCAAAATCTAATAAGTTTCCTTGATGGAATTCGTTACAAATTTGTGCGCATGGAGCAGCTGCATTTGCATCTAAAATAACGGTATAAATATCAAATTTTTGAGTTTCAGGAAGTAGCATTCTTCCTAGCTGACCACCACCTAAAACGCCTAATTTAAAATCTGAAGAAAAGTAATTTTTCACAAGAATTGTGTTAAAATTCACAGCAAAAATAAGAATCTATTTAATAACCGGCTATTAAAAGTTAGTTATTCTAAGAATTGTTCCATTTAAATTAGTGACTAAATATTCTCTAGCAAATTTATCAATACCACTCGTTATTGGGGAACCATTTAAAATATTAAACTCAGAATCGTCACAAAGACATTTCATTTTGATGTTATTTTCTACTTGCATTCTAGTACAATTAGAAACAGGAATGTGTGGACAACTTCTTTCAAATGCTTTAAATTGATTTCCGTTTAGGTTGTAAATAATAATCCCACTTATACCACCAGATGAATATGCCCAGCCTCCAGGAACTCGAAGATCAAGAAATTGTGGCAAGTTTAAATCTACTGTTACATTCACTTGAACAAATGGTAAAACATCATTGTTTTCGGTTGTATCTGTGCAACTTAAACAAATAAGGAACGTGAATAAAATAAAGACTTTTTTAATCATTTTTAAGGGTAGTTTACTATAAAACGAGTGCAATTTACAATTATTTTGTACATTTGTAATCTAATCTCATACCTAATGGTCTGGGATTTTTAAATTTAAGCTATAATGAATGTTTATTAAAAACATGTTATGGTTTATTGTTGAATTTTAAAAATTGAGAAAAATGAGTGAGATATCATATTATTCAGCGGAAGGATTAAAGAAATTAAAAGACGAATTACTTCAATTAGAACAAGTAGAACGTCCAAGAGTTACGCAAGAAATTGCAGACGCAAGAGATAAAGGAGATTTAAGTGAGAATGCAGAATATCATGCAGCAAAAGAAGAACAATCGCATTTAGAGTTTAAGATTGCAAAACTAAAAAATGTAATTTCTAATGCACGTATTTTAGACGAATCTCAATTAGATATGTCTAAAATATTGATTCATTCTGTAGTTAAAATCAAGAATGCTGCAAACGGAATGGAATTTTCTTACACCTTAGTAGCTGATTCTGAAACTGATGTTAGAAATGGTAAATTGTCTGTAAACTCTCCAATAGGCAAAGGTTTACTTGGAAAAGAAGTAGGTGATATTGCTGAAATAAAAGTTCCAAGTGGAATTATGAAATTTGAAATTGTAGAGATTTCTAGATAAGTTTCGAAGTCATAAAGTAGCAAAGCAACTATTTTTACAAACAACTAAAATCGAACCACTAACAACTATTATATGAGCATATTTACAAAAATCGTTACAGGCGAAATTCCTTCGTATAAAGTTGCAGAAAACGATGATTTTTTAGCTTTTTTAGATATCAATCCTAATGCTAAAGGGCATACCTTAGTGATTCCTAAAAAAGAGGAAAATAAGTTGTTTGATTTGTCTAAGGATGAATATAATAAACTAATGGATTTCTCTTATAGAGTTGCGAAAGCGATAGAAAAAACGGTGGATTGTAAACGTGTTGGTTTAAGTGTAATTGGATTAGAAGTACCTCATGTACATGTGCATTTAATTCCGATAAATACTATGGCTGATATGCAATTTATTAATAAAGTGAAATTAACAAATGATGAGTTTGTTGCTTTGGCAGAAAAGATTTCAGCTAATTTTAATTAATTATAATGGTAAAAGAAATCGCAAGTAGGTTTAGAGAAGTTTTTCTTGACGGAACTTGGGTTGCTAACACAAATTATAAAAAAGTACTTACTAATATTACTTGGCAAGAAGCCAAACAAAAAGAATTTTCTGCAAATACTATTGCTCTTTTAACTTTTCATGTTAATTATTATGTTGCTGGTGTTTTGCAAGTTTTTGAAGGAGGTACATTGGATATAAAAGATAAATTTAGTTTTGATGCTCCTGAAATTACTTCTGAAAAAGATTGGGAAATATTAAGAAATACCCTTTTTGAGAATTCAAAAAAACTTGCAAATTGTATAGAGCAATTATCTAAAAAAGAACTAGAAAGTATTTTTGTAGATGAAAAATATGGAAGTCATTATAGAAATATTGAAGGAATTATAGAACACAGTTATTATCATTTAGGTCAAATATCTTTGATTAAAAAAATGATTGATAAAACAGAAAATTAATTTTTTAGTAATTGGACTTCAAACGTAGTCCCTTTTCCTAGCTCAGATTTTTTAACAAAAATTTTACCGTTATGGTAATCTTCAATAATTCTTTTTGATAAAGACAAGCCTAATCCCCAACCACGTTTTTTTGTTGTAAATCCAGGTTTAAAAATCTTCTTGTACATAGATTTCGACATTCCTTTTCCAGTATCAGAAACCGTGATTTTTATTTTTTTATTGGTGTCAGAAATGGCTACCTCTAAAGTTCCTTTTCCTAACATAGCATCAATAGCATTTTTTATTAAATTTTCTATCACCCAACTATATAACTCAGTGTTTAAGTTGGCAAACAATTCGTTATTTGAACTTGAAAACGAAAAAGAAATTTGTTTAGAACTTCTAGATTGTAAATAATCGAAAGCCGCTTTTGTTTCTTTAACAATTTCAGTTTTCTTCAATTCTGGTAAAGAACCAATTTTAGAAAAACGATTGGCAATGGTATTTAATCGATGGACATCTTTTTCTATTTCATCAACATATTTATCATTTACATTTTCAGTTTTTAAAATAGCAATCCATCCTAATAAAGAAGACAAAGGTGTACCGATTTGATGCGCCGTTTCTTTTGCCATTCCTGTCCATAATTTATTTTGTTCTGCAACTTTATTGGAGTTAAAAAACAAGTAAATAACAGCTAAAAATAATACTAGAATTAATAATAAGGCAAGTGGATAGTAGGTGAGTTTGTCTAATAAATCAGAATCTTTATAATAGATATAATCGGCTTTTCCTAAATATTCTACCTTAATTGGTTCGTTTTGGCTTTTCATGATAGCCAATTGCTTCTCAAGGTATATTGAATCTTTTTCTATTTTAATATCCAATTCTCTTTTGATATCTAAATTATTCCAGTTTTTAATTTTACCATCAAAATCTACTAATATCATTGGAACATCTTTGTTCTTTTCAATAATCTTAGAAGGTAGTGGAGACATGTTTTCATCTAACTCTGCAATCGTAGTCGTATTAAATTCTTTTATGGCATCACCATGAAGTTCCATTTTTGCTCTTTCAGCTTTTTTAAACTTCTGAAAGAAAACATAGGTATTCCAAAGAATAAGGGAAACAATTAAAAACGAAGTCAGAATAGAAATTCGTTTTAACCACAAAGTATTTTTAAAAAAACTCATTTGTCAAATATAACCAATCTACTATATAACTGATTTGTGAATTTGATAGTATATTTACAGTAAAATTATTTTGATGTTAAGTATAGATCCAAAAGAAATTGCTACTTCTAAATTGCACGGATATTTGTTGGGCGCTGTTGCTCCTAGACCTATTGCTTTTGCAAGTACAATTGATGCGAATGGGAATCCAAATTTATCACCTTTTAGTTTTTTTAATGTTTTTGGAGCAAATCCACCCATTATGATTTTTTCTCCTGCAAGAAGAGTGAAAAATAACACTACTAAACATACATTAGAGAATGCGTTGGCTACTAAAGAAGTTGTGATTAATGTGGTGAATTATGATATTGTTCAACAAATGTCTTTAAGCAGTACTGAATATCCGGCAGACGTTAACGAATTTGAAAAAGCGGGTCTTACCATGCTAAAATCAGATAAAATAAAACCGTTTAGAGTAGCAGAATCTCCTGTGCAATTTGAATGCAAAGTAAATGATGTTATTTTTACAGGTGATGAAGGAGGTGCAGGAAATTTAATTGTGTGTGAAGTTGTAAAAATTCATATTTCTGAAGCCATTTTGGATGAAAACGGAACGATAGATCAGCATAAAATAGATTTAGTTGCAAGAGCAGGAGGAAGTTATTATTCTCGTGCTAGAGATGGTTTTTTCGAAATTCCAAAACCTATTTCTAGGTTAGGAATTGGAGTAGATGCAATTCCGTTTGAAATTAGAAATAGTACAATTTTAACAGGGAATAATCTAGGAATGCTAGGTAACGTAGAGCAATTACCGTCAAAAGAAACTGTTGATAACTTTGGAAAAGAACATCCGCATATTGTAAAGGCAAACATTGAAAAAAAACATACATTTGCGCAAGAGTTTTTAAATAATAATGATACAGAAAGTGCTTGGAAAGTGCTTTTACTTAAATAGTTAAGAATATGGAAGTAATTGGAAAAATTAAATTAATAGGAGAAACACAAACGTTTGGAAGCAACGGTTTTAGAAAAAGAGAATTAGTAGTTACTACTGATGAGCAATATCCACAAATGATTATGATTGAATTTGTACAAGATAAGTGCGATTTACTAAATAGTTATGGTGTTGGACAAGATGTGAAAGTGTCTATTAATTTACGTGGTAGGGAATGGATTAATCCAGAAGGTGTTGCAAAATACTTTAACTCTGTTCAAGGTTGGAGAATAGAAAATTTATCTCAAGCAGCTTCTACGCAAAATGTACCGCCAGCTGAGCAATTTGCACCAGCTCCAGATTTAAATACAAATGAACCAGATGATTTACCATTCTAGAGACTTAGAATTTTAGATTACTAGATATAAATAAAAAAGAGCGCAATTTGCGCTCTTTTTTATATTGTATTTTTTTGTTTCTATCGCTCAAGGAGCGAAGGGCTCTAAAATTCTATTTATCTTTTTTAGGCATCGGGCCACGAAGATGGATTATCAGTCCGTTTAAAAAATTACGTAAAAATTGATCGCCGCACTCAACATATTTAGGATGATCTTCTTTTCTAAAAATAGCTCCTAATTCAGCTTTAGATACTTTTAAATCAACCAAAGCACAAATATCAATAATATCGGTATCTCGTAATTTGTGTGCTACGCGTAATTTTTTAAAAATATCATTATTTGTTAATCCCATAATGCAAATGTACTATTTTAGTTTACGGCTTTAAAAATTACTGAAGCATAAAGTGCAAATCTCAAAAATCGAAATAATCCGAAAAGAGCCACTCTTTTAAAAGGATATTTTATCATTCCAGCAGCAACACATGCAATAGAAAAAGGTAAAGGCAATAATGCACCAACTAAAATTAAAATCCCACCCCATTTACGAGTATTCTTTAAATTCTTAGCCATTTTGACCTCTAAGTACTCTTTAAGAGATTTAATTCTTAGTGCAGTTTTTCCTAAAAAATAAGAGATTAAACCGCCAAGGTAAGATAAGGTTGCTAAAAAAGTTAAGTTAAGTACTTGTTGAGACGTTTTTCCTGCCCAGGCAATAAAGATCTCTGGAGGAATTAACCCTAACAATGTTTCAGAAATAAAGAAGGTTGTTAAAACGCCAATTCTAGAAAAGGTTTCTGTTATGGTTTCTAATCCTTCATTAATGTTATATACATATTTGTTGAATAGAAATAATCCAACAATAACAAGTACAATGGGTAAAAAAGCTTTTTTTAAACTTTCCCAAATAAACATGTAAAATCCAGTTCTTGAATAATAATTATGCAACAACTTAAATTTTTCCTTACTTGTTTTTTCTCTTTTCTTTCTCGCCATTTAATAAATCCTTCAGCGTTTAATCAGCCTACAAAAATAGGAACAAAATTCTTATAAATGACAGCTATTTTATTATTAACGATATTTTATGATTAAAGTATTTATTGAATCTGTTTTTATTTAAAATAATATCAAAGAAAAGTTATTTTTGTACTATGATTTGGCTATCCAATAGATTAGAATTTCCTGCATATACAACTACTACAAAAGACGGAATTATCGCTTTAGGTGGCGATTTATCTATTGAACGATTAACATTAGCATACAGTAAAGGGATTTTTCCTTGGTTTTCAGAAGGTGAACCCATAGTTTGGTATTGTCCGCCAAAAAGAATGGTCTTGTTTCCAGAAGAGTTGAAAGTTTCCAAATCCATGCGACAAATTTCTAAGAAGAATGAATATGTTATTACAGAGAATGAAGCTTTTGAAGAGGTGATTTTTAATTGTAAAAGCATCGAAAGAAAAGATGATTTAGGTACTTGGATTACTGATGATATGGAGCAAGCCTATATAAATTTACATAAAAGAGGTCTTGCAAAATCTATCGAAGTGTGGAGATTTCTCGACTCCACTCGAAATGACAAAGAATTGGTTGGAGGTTTATATGGTGTCGATTTAGGAAACGGAGTTTTTTGTGGAGAAAGTATGTTTACAAAAATGTCTAATGCTTCTAAGTTGGCGTTTATTCATCTAGCAAAAAACTATGATTATAAATTAATAGATTGCCAAATGTATACTGATCATTTAGCTAGTTTGGGGGCAAGAGAGATTAGTAGAGATGAGTTTTTGGAATGGTTGTAATTTTAAAACAAAAAACCATCTCTTTCGAGATGGTTCTTAATAATACATTTCAAAAAGTATTAATCAGCTTTTTGCTCTAACAAATCAAAGAATTGATTTAAACGTGGCATAATAATAATTTTTGTTCTACGATTTTTCGCCATATTAGTAGCGTTATCATTTGCTACTAAAGGAGAGTAAGAGCTTCTACCGGCAGCAATTAATCTATCTGGTTTTACACCGTATTTATATTGTAAAATTCGTGTAATTGATGTTGCACGTTTTGCAGATAAATCCCAGTTATCTTGTAAGAATTCTGTCTTAATAGGTTTAGAATCTGTATGGCCTTCAATCATTACATCCATTTGAGGTTGATCGTTAATTACTTTAGCAACTTTTTCTAAAACTGTATAGGCTTTGTCGGTTACATTATAGCTTCCGCTTTTAAATAATAACTTATCAGAAATTGATATAAAAACAACTGTTTTTTCTACGTTTACTTCTATATCTTTATCCTGAATTCCTTCAGATAAATTCTTAGTTAAGTGATATTTGATTGCTAAATTCAATGAGTCTTTTTGAGTCATTGCTTTTCTTACGCCATTAATATATTTGTCTTTCTCGCTAAGTTGAGAAATTACATTTTTGATATTATCGGAAGAAGATTGTGTTAAAACAGTTAGGTTTTCAACTTGTTTTAAAGCTGTTTTTTTGTCGTCTTTTAAAGATTTAACTTGTTCGCCTAAAGCAAAAGCTGTTGCTCCTTCTTTTTCTTTTTCTACTAAACACTTTTGTAGTGATGCTTTAGTGTCTACTAATTGTTGTTTTGTAGAACTATGCTCAGCTTGTAAGCTTGCAAATTCTTTTTTAGTAACACAAGAACTTAAAGCTAACGTAAGCGATAATAATAAAGCTGTTTTTTTCATTTTTAAAAATTATAATTCAATAACAAATTTAACAAAAACGATGAATAAAAAACTCGATTAACAATACTTTATGAGAATTTTATAAACTATTTTTGTTAATAAATTCACAATATAATGAAGCAACTCACTCAAGTTTTACTTTTGGTGTTTTTTTTCTCCTTTTTCTCTTGTAAAAAAGAGCTACCTCATAAAATTCAATTAAAAGGAAGTGTATTCGGAACAACTTATGCGATTATCTACTTAAACGATAAAAATAATTACAGCAACTCTTTAGATAGCTTATTTTATTTAGTGAATAAATCGTTGTCTACTTATATGCCAACTTCAGATATATCAAGAATTAATAAAGGAGATACAACAATTGTTATTGATAGCTATTTTACGGAAGTTTTTAATAAATCTGAAAAAATATTTAAAGAAACCAATGGTTATTTTGATCCAACAGTTGGGGATTTGGTGAATGCTTGGGGTTTTGGTCCGGAAAAACAGCTTAAAAATTTAGACAGTACCAAAGTGAAAGATCTGTTACAATTTGTAGGTTTTAATAAAGTATCATTGGTGAATGGTAAAGTGAAAAAAGAAGCTAAAGAAATATATTTCGATTTTAATTCTATTGCTAAAGGGTATGGAATTGATATTGTTGGACGTTTTTTAGAAGGAAAAAAAATAGAAAATTACATTGTAGAAATTGGAGGAGAGGTTAGAGCAAAAGGACGAAATCAGAATAAAAAATCATGGTCAGTAGGTTTAGATAATCCAAATACTGACGGAACAAGAACTCTTAGGAAAATTATCAATTTATCTAATAAATCGATGGCAAGTTCTGGAAATTACAGGAAATTTAGGATAGCTGAAAACGGTGATAAATTTGTGCATACTATAAATCCAAAAACTGGATACGCACAAGAAAGCAACTTGTTAAGTGCAACTGTTATTGCAGCAAAAGATTGTGCAGATGTAGATGCCTATGCTACTGCTTTTATGGCTATGGGGGTAGAAAAAACAAAACAATTTTTAGAAGAGCATAAAGAAATTAAAGCGATTTTAATTTTTACAACTTCGGCTGGAGATCTTTCAGAATTTTCAAATTATACCCAGAACTAGGTATAAAAATACTTTTTTTTATGTGTATTTTTGCTATATTGCGGGTACTATTCCCTAGAATAATAAAAACTAAAATTTTTAGATACTACTATGAAGAAAATAGTAATTTTACTTTTGTGCGTTTTTAGCACATTACTCGCGTTTTCTCAATCAAACAAGGACATTGCGAAAATTTATATTAAAAGAGCCAATACAGCTATAGAAACTGCTGTAGATTATAAAGGGGCACTTGTAAGTTTTGAAAAAGCAATGGAAAAAACCGATTCAATTACAGATCGTAGCGTTGCAGGATTGGGGGCGAAAATTTATTTTGAGTTAGGACAAATAAAAAAATCTAATGAATATATTTCTCAATACTTTATTTTAAATAAAAATAAAAGTACAGAAGAGTACGTTGGGTATATGGAGTTCTTTGTGATGATACAAGAAGCTCTTGAAGAAAAAGAAGCTGAAGAAAAAAGATTAGAAGAAGAACGTCTACGTAAAGAAAGAGAGTTAAAAAGGATAGATTCGTTAAAAACAGCTTGGACTACTAAATCTGATGCATTGTCACTAAAATTAGATAGTATTTATGCTTTTAATAAAAATAAACTAGCACTTTATAAAAATGAAGGTTCGTTTGGTATTATTAAAGATAATGGAGAGGTGTTTAAAGAAGCAAATAGCTACAAACATGGTTTCAACTTTGATGGCTACTTTGTATTATTAAATAAGAAAGAAAATCCAACTAAAATTTACACGTATAATTCTGAAACTAAATCTGAGTTTGTTTTGCCAGATGTTGCAGAGTTTAATCCGTTATCTACAAATTACGGTAAAGTAACTTATGCTAGAGGTAATGGTAGAATTGTAGCGTATCCTAATGAAACTAAAGAAGCTTTAGTATATGATATTGAGGAGCGTAAATTTGTGAAAATTAGTGATATTAAAAGTTTTTTAAAGAAATTAAGAAAGGCAGATATTATTGATAAATATAAAGATCAAAGTGTTCGTTTAAATTCTGATAAATGGTACTTTTTTGGAGGTCATTTAGGAGGTGGAATCCATCCCTTATTTAATGAAGATAATACTTTGTACGGTTATTTGAATTCTGCTACAGGTAAGGAAATTTCAGCATCAGATGTTGGTCATTTAGGAACTTTATACAATAGTAAAATACAATCTAAAAGAAGAAATAAAGTTTACTGGGTAGATAAAAATGGTGAAAAGGTAAAAGCGCCTGAAAACGAAGCAGGAGAGTATAAAGGTAGTTCTATAGTAAAAAGACTTGAGAATGGAAATTACCAATTCTTACAAAAAGGAATTATTATTTTAGGAGATAAAAAATTAGAGAAATTAGCTGATTTCTTAAGAAATAATAAAAAATAAATTTTATTCTTTATAACATATAGGAAGGATTTCTCCTTTCATTAATGCAAATCGCTCTAGTTTTTCTGGAGCGATTTTTTTTGTATAATCTATTTCATCAACTTTAAAACCTACAGTACGTAACGTATCAAAATAATCACGTCCGTAAATTCTTACATGATCGTATTGACCAAATATTTTTGTTCTCTCTTTTTTATCTGTAATGGTATTGTCTTCAAACGTTTTTTCTCTTTTTAAGTCTTGAGGAATTTGAAAAATACCAAAACCACCTTTTTTCATCACCCTAAATAGTTCTTGCATCGCTTTTGTATCGTCTGGAATATGCTCTAAAACATGATTGCAAAAAATAACATCGAAAGCGTTGTCATCAAAAGGTAAATTGCAAATATCTGCTTTTACATCTGCAATTGGTGATTCTAAATCTGAAGTGATATAGTCTAAGTTTTTTTGTTTTCTAAATAGATTTAAAAAACATTGTTCAGGAGCAATATGTAATACTTTTTGCTTTTTTATTGATGTGAAAAATTCTGTCTCATTTTGTAAAAAAAGCCAAAGTAATCTGTGTCGTTCTAATGAAAGTGTGCTTGGGGATAATGCATTTTCTCTTTGTTTTCTGTATCCATACGGTAAAAATTTACGAAAACTTTTTCCATCTATTGGATCTGTAAATGTGTTTCCTTTTAAAAAGAATGCTATTAAAGGTCTAACAAGATAGCTGACCTTAATTAACCAAGGTCTTGGAATTGTGTTTAGTATGGATTTAAAAATAGACACAGAAAGTTAATTTCTAAATTCGTCTTCTTCATTAGTTTCAATCCCTAAAGCTTCATTTACATATTTAAAGGTTGAAAGTAATTCTGGTTTTCCGTTTACAATAGCAACATCATGTTCAAAATGTGCAGATGGTTTTCCGTCAAAAGTTGTTATCGTCCAACCATCATTATGTTGTCTTATTTTATGTGTTCCCATGTTGGTCATTGGTTCTATAGCAACAACCATTCCCTCTACAAATTTCTTTCCTCTACCACGTCTTCCATAATTTGGCATTTCTGGATCTTCGTGCATAACTTTTCCTAATCCGTGTCCTACCAATTCTCTTACAACACCATAACCATGTTTTTCTGTGAAATTCTGAATTGCAAAACCAACATCGCCAACTCTGTTTCCTATTTTAAGTTCTCGTATACCAACGTATAAACTTTCTTTAGTAACGTCTAGTAATTTTTTGGTTGCTTCATCAATTTCTCCAACTGCAAATGTATACGCATGGTCTCCGTAAAAATCATTTTTTAATGCTCCGCAATCTATAGAAATAATATCGCCTTCTAGTAAAGGTTTATCATTCGGAATTCCGTGTACAACTTGTGAGTTTGGACTCATACAAAGTGTATTTGGGAAATCATACAATCCTAAAAAACCTGGAATAGCGCCTTCAGACCTAATAAAATCTTCTGCTAATTTATCTAAATATAATGTGGTTACACCAGGTTTTACTTCTTTAGCAAGCATGCCTAAAGTTTTAGAAACTACTAATGCGCTTTCACGCATAATTTCTATTTCTTCTCTGGTTTTTACTTTAATCATTTCTGTAAATTAAAGTGCAAAGTTACTATATTTTATAGGAATTTAAAGCAATCTATATTATTTGAAAAAAGAGAAGAAACCTTTTTTCTTTTTTACTTCTGGCTCGTGATTAAAAATGTGTTTGTAAACTTCTGTCCAGCCTAAAAATCCACCAATATTTCTATCATCTACAAAAATATCTGCATGAATTTTCCGACTTATTTTTCCATCAAAAATTTCTTCTGGATAATTTTTATTAACAGCATAAAACTCGATCCCGTTTTCTTGGCAATAAGCAACAGCTTCGTCTAATTTTCTACCACTTCTATAGGTCCAAAGAATTAATCTATGTCCTTCAGATTGTAGTTTTTTCATGGTATCAAAAGCAAAAATCATAGGTTTGCCAATTCCTGGATACGCATCTTCTACAACGGTACCGTCAAAATCTATGGCAACAATTAAATTCTTGTTAAGATTCATGTATTAAGATCTATCGTACGAATGTTTGTATGGTTGTTGAGTAACAATTTTTAAAATATCTTTTTCTAAAGTCTCTCTAGGATATTCTACATACCTACCAATTTCTTTTCCATCTTTATAAAAAATAAAAGTAGGAACTCTAATAACATTGTGTCCTTGCTGTAAGTTGTCTGGTGTTCTTTTACTTCTGTTAAGTGTGATTAATTCTAAATTATCAAAATTAAAATCTGCTTCTTCCAGAACTTTATAAAAACGAGGCGTTTCTCTTTTACTATCTCCACACCATGTTCCCATAAAAGCTCTAACTTTTAATGCTTTTATAGGTTCTTTTATTTTTGCAATAGTTTCTGAATCTGTATTGTAAGCTTTATGATTACTCTTAAACCATGCACTATAAGGAATTTGATTGAAAGATTCTTTATCAGCATATCCAACTAAGTTTCCAGAAGCATCTTTCATTGCAGTTACTTTCTTTTGAACTTCTTCTTTTACTTTTGCAACTACCACTTTTTCTTTAGCTACAGTTTCTTTTTTTGCTTCGACAACACCTTTTTTTGAGCTACATGAAAATGCGATAAAGCAACAAAATATAAAAACAATTTTCTTCAAAATTAAACTAACGATTTTTGAGTCATTTCTTTAGGTTTATTAACTCCCATCATATTTAAAATTGTAGGAGCAATATCGCCCAAGATACCATTTTTTATTGATTTTAATTCTTTGTCAATTAAAATGATTGGAACTGGGTTGGTAGTATGTGCAGTATGAGGTGAGCCATCTGGATTCATCATAGTTTCGCAATTTCCATGGTCAGCAATTAGCAAAGTTGAATACCCGTTTGCTAAACCTGTTTCTATTACTTCTTTTGCACAAATATCAACCGCTTCACACGCTTTTATAGCTGCATCCATATCTCCTGTATGGCCAACCATATCTCCGTTAGCAAAATTTAGGCATACAAAATCTGTTTCGCCTTTATTTAAATCTTCACACAGCGCATCTTTTAATTCGTACGCAGACATTTCTGGTTTTAAATCATAAGTTGCAACTTTTGGAGAATTTCTTAGTATTCTAGATTCACCTTTAAAAGGCTCTTCTTGTCCGCCAGAAAAGAAAAAAGTAACATGTGGATATTTTTCTGTTTCGGCAATCCTAATTTGTTTTTTACCCGCTTTAGATAAAACTTCTCCAATGGTATTTTTAATATTATCGTTGGTGTAAATTGCATTTACATTGTTAAATGACTCATCATACATAGTCATTGTATTATAATGCAATTTTAATTTTTTCATTCCTTCTTCTGGGAAATCTTTTTGTGATAAAGCAGCAGTTAATTCACGCCCTCTATCGGTTCTATAATTAAAGAAAATAACAACATCGTCTTCTTTAATTTGAGTTTTCGGATTTCCATCAGAATCTACCATGATAATTGGCTTGATAAACTCGTCAGTAATTTTTTCTTGGTATTTTTCTTTAAGTGAAGCGACTGCATCGGTAGATTTTTCTCCTGTTGCATTTACAACAGCATCATACGCTAATTTTATACGTTCCCAACGATTATCTCTATCCATCGCATAATAACGTCCGGTAACAGAAGCTAGTTCTCCTACCGATTCAGCCATATGTTCTTGTATTTCATTGATAAAATATGCGCCAGATTTTGGATCTGTATCACGTCCATCAGTAAAAGCGTGTAAGTAAACATTCTCTGCATTATTTTCTGCAGCCACATCTAATAAGCCTTTAATATGATTTATGTGAGAGTGAATTCCACCATTAGAAACCAATCCTAAAAGGTGAATATCTTTATTATTTTCTTTAGCATAAGATAAAGCGTCTAGCAACACTTTTTCTTGACCTAAAGTTTTTTCTTTAACCGCTTTATTAATTCTTGCTAAATTTTGATACACAATTCTTCCAGCCCCTAAATTAATATGACCTACTTCTGAATTACCCATTTGTCCTTCTGGTAAACCAACATGTTCTCCGTCAGTTCGTAAAGTAGCGTGTGGATATACATCATATAAAGAATTAATATACGGTGTTTTTGCGTTGTAAATTGCAGATACTTTTGGGTCTTGAGTAATTCCCCAACCATCCAAAATCATTAAAATAACTTTCTTGTTCATTCTCTTAAAATTGAGCAGTAAAAATAAGAAAGATTTTTGGCTTGATTTTAGAATTTAACGAAACCGATTACGTAAATAAGGATTAAGAAAATTATAGATAATACAATAGCTTTATTTCTAAATGAAATTCGGTTTTGTTCTTTAATTTTTTCTCTTATTTTTTTAAGTTGATGTGGCGTTGCTTTATTATCGAAATGTAAAGTTTTATAATTAGCTTTTTTATAGTTTTTTAATCTTTCGAAATTTGAAACACGATTTCTTTTGTTGTTTCTTAAACTAGCCGCCATGTCTGCGATAAAACTCATAACAATTGAATTAGATACTACTTATAAGTAGCTCAAAATCAATAAATGTTACATGTTTTTCGAGTTATTTTAACTAGAAACCAACAACTATTTACTATACTTTCTAATTGCTTCTTTAATTTTTTCAATTCTATTTTCAGGATCTGGATGAGAACTTTGAAATTCCGGAACTCTATTCGGTCCAGCTGCAGCTTTTAATATTTGCATCACACCAATTAAACTTTCAGGCTTATAGCCAGCATCAATCATTAATTTAACGCCTAATTCGTCACTTTCCAATTCGTCTCCACGTCCGTTTTTTAATAAAGTTTGCTGTCCAATTCCATTTGCTAATTGACCTAAGTCTGCTCCAACAGAAGCGCCCATGGTAAGTAATTTCCAGAAATTAGCATCTGTAATTCTTTCGTTAGAATGTTTTCCTAAAACATGTCCAATTTCATGTCCTAAAACACCTGCTAATTGATCTTCATTTTTCAGTTTAGAAAATAAAGCATAAGTTATAAATATTTGTCCGCCAGGTAAAGCAAATGCGTTAATAGCTCTTTCATCACGAAGTAAGTGAAATTCGTATTTGTAGTTAGATTGTCTTGCGATAGAATTATCAACCAAGCGCTTTCCAATTTTATCTACTAAGTCTTGATATTGTTGATTCTGATATAAACCTCCATGTTGCTGCGCCATAGATGGTGCTTGTTGTAAGCCAATAGCAATTTCTTGGTCTGTTGTTAAACTAATTGCTTGTGATTTTCCTGTATAAGGATTTACTTCTTTCTGACTGCATTTTCTAAGATATGCAAAACATACAATTGCAATACCAATAAACAGCCTGATTTTAAAACCGCCGCGTCTTCTCATTATTTTTGATTTTTTGTAGGATTACAAGATACTAATTATATGTTTTAATGTTTAATAAATTCAAATAATTACGAATATTGTAATATTTTAATGTAAAATAGATTGATATTTATATTATTCGTAAATTTACATCACTAAAAAATATTGATATTTTTATATGGACGTTCATTTTGAGTTTAACGAAGTCACTAAAAAATTACCAAAACATCTACATAAGTTTATTGTAAAGCAACCTTATAATGAATATACAGGTCAAAATCAAGCTGTGTGGAGATATGTGATGCGAATGAATGTTGATTATTTAAGTAAAGTTGCTCATAAATCATATATAAAAGGATTAGATATTACGGGTATTTCTATTGATAGTATTCCTAAAATGGAAGGTATGAATAGAATTTTAAAGGATATTGGTTGGGCTGCGGTTTCTGTAGATGGTTTTATTCCTCCCAATGCTTTTATGGAGTTTCAAGCCTATAATGTATTGGTTATTGCTTCAGATATTAGAACACTAAATCATATAAAATATACTCCAGCGCCAGATATTATTCATGAAGCTGCGGGTCATGCACCAATTATTGCAAATCCAGAATATGCTGAATATTTAAGACGTTTTGGCGAGATTGGAAATAAAGCTATTTCTTCTGCCAAAGATTATGAAATGTATGAAGCGATTCGATTACTTTCAATTTTAAAGGAAAACCCTAATTCTACAGAAAAAGAAATTAATGAGGCGCAAGAAAAAGTAGAATGGTTGCAAAATAATATGGGCGAATTATCTGAAATGGCTCGAATTAGAAATTTGCATTGGTGGACGGTAGAATATGGTTTGATTGGTAGTTTAGAGAATCCAAAAATTTATGGAGCAGGACTGTTGTCATCAATAGGAGAAAGTGCTTGGTGTATGCAAGATCAAGTAAAAAAGAAGTCTTATACTATTGAAGCAGCAAATCAAAGCTTTGATATTACGAAGCCACAACCACAGTTATTTGTTACGCCAAATTTTGCACATTTAAGTTTAGTTTTAGAACAGTTTGCTAATAAAATGGCAATAAGAACGGGTGGTTTAAAAGGAATAAAAAAGTTAATTAAGTCAAAGAATTTAGGGACGATAGAATTAAGTACAGGAATCCAGGTTTCTGGAATTTTTACAGATGTTATTTCTGATGAAAATAATAAACCTATCTATATAAAAACTACAGGAAATACTGCGCTTGCAAATAGAGATAAAGAATTAATTGGGCATGGAATTGAATATCATTCGGAAGGTTTTGGTAGTCCGATTGGAAAACTAAAAGGAATCAATATTCCGATTGAAGACATGAGTCCGAGAGATTTAGAAGCTTACGGAATTTACGAAGGGAAGAAAATTGTATTGGAATTTGAAGGTGGTGTTAAGGTTGATGGAGAAGTGATTACCGGTACAAGAGATTTACGTGGTAGTATTCAAATAGTGTCCTTTAAAAACTGTAACGTTACTTATAAAGATACTGTATTGTTTCATCCTGATTGGGGAATTTATGATATGGCTATAGGAAAAGATGTGATTTCCGCTTTTTCTGGGCCTGCAGATATGAACTCTTTTGGTGATCTAGGAAAAGTTTCTGAAACTAAAACACATAAAATATCCTATTCTGATGATGAAAAAAGATTGTATGATTTGTATGATGTTGTTAGAAAAATGCGAGAAGACAATCAAACATCAGAAAAAAGTATTACACTTATTTTTAATGAATTGAAAAATAATTTTCCTTTAGATTGGCTATTGGTATTAGAATTGTATGAATTAACTTTGCAAAACGATTTTAAGTGTCATGCAGAAATTTTAAATCATTTATTACGACTGCAAAAAAAGGAATCATTAAAAGAATTAATTCAGAACGGATTAGAGTTATTAAAAACTTCTAATTCAAAATAAATAAAAATAAAAATGGGACAATTTGGAGTCTTTAGTGAAAAAGAAACTATAGAAAAAATTAAAGAGTATTTAGCTAACGATGCAGTTGTGTTAGATGTAAGAACTCAGGAAGAGTGGAATGAAGGTCATGTAGAAGGTGCACAGCATATTATACTAAATTTAATTCCTCATCAAGTTGAAGAAATAAAATCTTGGAATAAAAAAGTGATTGCTGTTTGTAGAAGTGGTGCTAGAAGTGGGCAAGCAACACGATTTTTAGAGCAAAATGATATTGATGTTGTTAATGGAGGTCCTTGGCAAAATGTAGATCAGTTTATTTCTTAACTGTAATTGCTAAATCCTTTTCTTCTTAGTTTACTTAATCTCTTATATAATTTATAAGAACCTGTAATTTTTCTGTGGATAGCAAAGACGCCGCCAATTAATGAGCCTGTAAATGCACCCATCGTAATAGGGTCGAAATGATGACCAGTAATTAAGTACTTGCTATAAAAAACCACAATACCAATAAGAATCGAAATTAAAAATACTTGTAATTTAGACTTAGATAGAAAAGCATAAATACCACAAAACATTCCAGTAATCATACTAGTAGCTGTAATTTTTCTTAAAAATAATTCTTGTATTGGTGTGCCAGATGGCATAAAAAAGGATGTCATAAAAAAACCAATAACTAAACCAGCTAAAATACCAAGACCAATTTTCTGTAACATTTTTTTATCTATTGGATAAAAGTACAAAAAAACTTAATACTAAATTAACTTTTGCTTTTGAGCTTTTAATACAGCTTCCATTTTATTATGGACTTGTAGTTTTTTATAAATATTTTCTATGTGTTTTCTAACAGTAGATGGCGAAATAATAAGGTTCTCAGCAATTTCATTATAGTTTAAACCTTTACTTAATTGTACTAATATTTCTGTTTCTCTTTTAGATAGTTTTATTTGATCTTCAATATCTTTTTTCTGATTAGAAACATTTGGATTTCGTAGTAAATTCAATGTTTTTAAAGCAATACTTGGTGTCATAGGTGCGCCACCTTCCATCACTTCTAAAATACTTTTGTGTAATTTTTCTGCATCAATCTCTTTTAATAAATAGCCATTAGCTCCTGCTTTTATAGCATCAAAAACATATTGGTCATCATCTACTACAGTTAGCATAATAATTTTTATCTGTGGAAATTTATTTTTTATAATTTGGGTTGCCTTAATACCATCCATTTCTGGCATTTGAATATCCATTAAAATAACATCTACTTGATGGTTTTCTTCTAATTTCCCTATGAGTTCAGCTCCATTATTAGCTGTAAATTTTACTTTAAGATCATCAAAAAAAGATAGTTTTTCTTTAATGGCTTTTGTTAAAAAATAGTTGTCTTCGGCAATTGCAATTTTAAGATTCATATAAATAGGGTTAGCTCAGTAAATTTATAAAATAAAAAATGTATGCGCTATACGTCATATGCCGTATTTTCTATATTTAATTTTAATGTGATGTCTGTTCCAATTTCTTCATTAGAATTAATTACTACTTTTCCGCCAATTTTACTCATTCTTTTTTCCATATTGCTTAAGCCGTTGCCTAATTCAACTTTTGTTATGTTAAAACCAATTCCGTTATCGATTACTGCCGCAATAAAATGATTGTCTTTTTTATTTAAATTAATATCTATGCTTGTTGCATTGGCATATTTTATAGCGTTATTGATTGCTTCTTGCAATACTCTAAAAATATTCATTCCAGCAAAAGAAGTAAGACTAAGGTTTTTATCAATAGAATAATTTACTTTAAAGTTAATGTCTGGTCTGACTGTTTTTGCTTTTTCTACATAAGATAAAACTCGAGCATGTAAATCTTCAACACTGACTTCATTTTTATTCATTGCCCAAATAGTGTCTCTAAGTTGATGAATGGTATCTCCAGTAAAAGAACTGATGTTAGAAAGTTTTTCTTTTAGTTTGTCACTTGCATCTTTACTGATGTATTTAAGATTGTCTATAGATGAAATAATAAAGGTAAGCTGTGAGCCAATATTGTCATGTAAATCTCTAGAGATTCTAAGACGTTGTTCTTGTAATCTATTTTGTGTTTTTATTGTCGATAAAGCATCTTTTAAGTCAATTTCTTTCTGTAATTGTTTCCTTTTTAGTTGGTTTCTTTTATAAAAAGAGAAAGAGATAATTCCTAAAATAAGAAGGGCAGCAACTAATAAAATAGCATATAAATTTCTGTTTTTTATTTCTAATTCTTTCGTTAATAATTGTTCTTTTTGTTGGGCAATTTCTTTTTCTTTTTCGGTGGTTTTATATTTAACCTCCATTTCCGAAACTTTATCAACAAAACGAGTGTCATAATTTTTAATAGCAACTTTATAAATTGTATCACTTAAAATAGATGCATCTTTAAATTTTCCTAATCCAAATAATATTTTTTTTTCTTCATTAAGAGAATACAAATATGTTGGTTTGTCTTTTAGTTTTATAAAAATAGGCTTGGCTATCTGTATTGTTTTTAGTGCTTCTTTATATTTTTTTTTCTGCCCAAGAATTGTTGTTTTTTTTATTAAAGCAAAGCCTTCTTGACTTTTATTTTTAGCTTTTCTTGCAATGAGAATTGCCTTATTTATTAAATGTAATGCTGTATCAAAGTCCTCAAGTTGGTTGTAGCACTCTGCAAGTAAACTAGTAGCTAATGCGTGTTCCATTAACCAATTTTCTTCTTTATAGATTTTTATTGCCTCTTCATAACTTTTTATAGCTTTAAATATTAAGGTTCTGTTTTTAGGTTTACTTAATAATCCGACTTCTAAATTTATTGTTCCATAGTTTTGATGAATACGAGTAAGTAATCGTTTACTAACAAATTTCTTATATGGTATCACTTCATCAAAATACTCACCAGCTTTTAAACGTCTATTTACATAATAATTTGCGACACCTAATTTATATAAGCTTAAGCCAATATTAGCACTGTCTTTTTTTTCTTTAAAAAAATGATTTGCTCTGAGAAGTTTTTTAATAGCATCATCCATTTTGTTTTCTCTAACAAAGAGTGATGCCTCTAATAACTCTTTTTGATAAAAACTTGATGAATCTTTAGGATGAAGTTTTATTAAACTGTCAATTTTATTTAAAAAATAACGTGAACTATCTAATTTTCTGTTATCATGGTATTTAAAGCCTTTTTCTAAATAATCTTTAAATAATGAATTATTATTAGTTTTTTGAGCAAAACTATGTGCAATAAATAAAAAACAAGAAAGAAAAAAAACATTTTTCATTAACAAGAAGTTGTAATTTTAATATTAGTTCCTTTATAAATTTTAGAATCAATAATTACTTTTCCTCCAACTTCACTCATTCTCTTTTCCATATTGCTTAAGCCATTACCTAATTCAACTTCTGTAATGTTAAAACCAATTCCGTTATCAATTACAGAAGCAATAAATTGATTGTCTTTTTTAGACAAATTAATATCTATGCTTGTTGCGTTGGCATATTTTATAGCATTATTAATTGCTTCTTGTAGTACTCTAAAAATATTCATTCCAGCAAAAGATGTAAGATTAAGGTTTTTATCAATAGTATAATTTACTTTAAAGTTAATACTTGGTTTAGCTGTTTTTGCTTTTTCTACATATGATAAGATTCTAGTATGCAAGTCTTCAATACTAACTTCGTTTTTATTCATAGCCCAAATAGTATCTCTAAGCTGATGAATGGTATCTCCTGTAAAAGAACTGATGTTGGAAAGTTTTTCTTTTAATTTATCACTTACATCTTTACTTATAAATTTAAGATTATCTATTGAAGAAATAATAAAGGTAAGTTGGGATCCAATATTATCGTGTAGATCTCTTGAAATTCTAAGACGTTGTTCTTGTAAACTGTTTTGATTTTTTATAGTAGCTAACGCATCTTTTAAATCAATTTCTTTCTGCAATTGTTTTCTTTTGAGTTGATTTTTTTTATAGAAACCAAATGATATTATCCCTAAAATTAGTAATGCAGAGGCTAATAAAACGGCATATAGATTTCTATTTTTTATTTCTAACTCTTTTGCTAATAATAGTTCTTTTTGTTGAGCAATTTCTTTTTCCTTTTTTGTAGTTTCATATTTAGCTTCTATTTCTGCAATTGATTTTAATTTTGATTCATTTAAAATACTATCATTATACTTTAAGTATATTTTAAGATACTTGTTAGATAGTTTAGTCCTATTTTGTTTTTCATAGATATTAGATAACAATGCAGAAATATCTTTAATATATTCTTTTGCATTAATTTCTTTTGCAAAAGAAAATGCAGCTTTGGCTTTTATTAGTGCTTTTTTATTTTTTTTTTGTTTAAAATATAAATTTGAAAGCGAATAATTTAAAAACGAAAGTTCAAAAGGTTCTCTACTTTCAGTATGTAATTTAATTGATTCTAGATAATTTTTTTCTGCAAGAATATTATTTTGTAAGCTATCATATGCTACAGCTATAACACTTATTGGATATGCAGTATAGCGTTTAAAATTTAATTTTAGAAAATAGGATTTAGATTTATTTGCGTATAAAATTGCACTTTTATATTGGCCTAACTCATTTTTTGTGCCTGCAATATTATTATTAATCATTGCAATTCGAAGAGAATCTTTTAATTTTTGATAAACCTTTAATGATTTAAAATTATACTTTAAAGATTTTTCAAATTCTTTTAATTTTCTATAATCCCATCCAATATTTAAGTATGAATTTCCAATACCTAAACTGTCTTTAATTTTTTCGTAAATAGAAAGTGTTTTAAAATTATATTCAATAGATTTATTTAAATCACCTTTTTTAGAATAAGTAATTGCAAAACCATTATATACATTTGCAATAGCTGTAGAATCTTTTAAGTGAACATTTATTGATAAAGCATTTTCAAAGTTTTTAATTGCTTCGGAATAGTTACTGGATTCGAAATTTCTGAATCCTAAAGCTAATAAAGCCTTAGCTTTTAGTGAGTCATTATTTATTTTATCAGAAAGTTGAAAAGCTTTATTAGTATAAAATTTAGAGCTATCTAAATTGATTCTTGAATAAATGGTTGAGATTTTTAATAAGTTTTTAAATTTCTCTTCTTTTGATTGAGTTTTAATAACTAATTTTAAACTATCAATTATTTTGTTTTGAGAATATGATGATAAATTAAAAAGAAATATAAATATATAACTTACTAATAAAAATTTATTAGCTTTCATTGAGGTGTTTTTTAAGTTAGCAAAAAAAATAAACTAGATAAATTTACAAATTTCTTTTAAAGTAAAATCAGTAGTAATTAAATCTATATTTATTTTTGCTAATTTACGTTGTGTTCTTTGTTGAATTTCTTCAATAAGATTAGGGTAATTCTTGATTTCTTTTTCAATAGTTTTTTCTTTCTTAATAGTTAAAACTAATACTTGATTTTTTTCATTCAATTGATCTTTTAATTTAAAAAAAGTGAATCTAAAATATGCAATCAAAAGAATAATTACCATTAAAAAAAGAGCGACATAAGTTGTTGAAAAAGTCATAGACTATAATTTAAAAAAGGTTGGTGATTGAGATTGTGAGAGCTTCATCAATCACCAAAACCTTAAAAACAAGATTTTTTATCGATCATTAAATTGACCTAACCATTTACCGTTTAAATCACTAATATTTACTTCATTTAAACTTCCCTTATTTTCAGATACATCGTAAGAAATTTTGTCTCTACAACTGTCTTTAAACTTAACTTCGGTTGAGCCTGCCACAGTTAAAATTGGGTTTTTAATTGTGATACATTTTCCATCTATTTCCACTGTTAATACATTGTTAGCAATTGTAAATTTAGCTTTTGTTCCATCTGGATAAGGGCTAGCAGCATCTGCATGATGCATTGTTAAGTTATGCACACCATCTAAACTACTTGCAGCAGTTCCAGCCGTTTCATTTGCAGTAATTGTATATACACATTCTTCGGAGCAATTTCCTCCACCAGTATTTTCATCATTTTTTGAACAGCTTATTATAATTGATAAAATAAATACTGCATTCATTATTTTTTTTAAAGTTTTCATACTTTTAAATTTATTATGTTGATTATTGTTTTGTAGCTCTAAACTTTCCTTCTGTAATAGCTTTTCTAGATTTATCTTGTGGGTTAACTCCAACAAATGAAACAGTACCTTCTATTACATCTCCATTTACAGCAGTAATTTCTACAGATCCCGATGTTCCCGATCCAGCGTTGCTAATCCAGATTCCACTATTAGATTGTGTAGGAGCAATTACAAATTGCGCAAAGCCAGCGCTAGCAAAGTTGTAGGTGCCAACACCGTTATAATTCATAATATTCATGGTAATTGCATGTCCGTTAGAATTACTTCCTTGTAAAACAACTAGTCCAGCATGAGCTTCATTCCAAGCAACAGTGTCTGGCGGGCCTGTAAAAGCTTCCCAAGATGTTCCATCTACTTTAGCGGTGAAAAAATCATCGCCAGAATTATTAGAATTACTGTCGTCGTCATTTTTAGAACAACTACTTATTAAACATGTTACAAATAATAAAAGTGTTAGTTTTTTTAAAGATTTCATAATATTTTATTTTTCGATTATATGTTTACAAATTTGAGTAATATAAAAGCATAAAAAAATACGGCATTTGCCGTATTTTCCCTCTTTTTCTCCAACGTTAAAGACGGATTAAAACTTATTTGCCCTTAACAATATTTTCTGCTTCTTTAATTTTATCAAAAGGAATCAATACCCGATATTCATCGTTAGTTGGTCCTTTTCTAGTTAACCATTGCACATCAAACTCTAAAAGTTGAAATCCGTTTTTAGCTTCAATAATTTTGATACTTTTTATTTTTTTTTGACTTCCTTTTAATTCAATAACATGATTGTTGATTTTTAAATGATCGTCAAAAATTTTCACTTCAGGGTTTTTCACTCCTTTCACTAAATGTTTATAGCTAAATTTCATTCTCAACCAAGGAATTAAAATTGATAAAGGAATAGCAAAAGCTACAGCAATTAAAAAACCTGTATCTCTTAAAATCATCAAACCTATGGTACCCAGAGTAACAATTCCTAATCCAAAGTAAAAGTTATCTTCTTTTTTTTTGGCTTTAGCCACCTCAACAAATTCATTCCATTCTTGGGTAGAATAAATCCAATGAGCTTTAAGGTTTGATGGTTTCATTTACTTATATTTTATAAGCGTAAATAGTGTTTTTATTCGCTTTGTAGTATAAAATACGTTCAACATCATCAACTTTATATGTTGGTTTTTTATCTTTTAATAAAATTTCTTTTACTTTTTTTCCTGATCCTTTATCAAGTTTTACTAACCCAACACCCGACTTTAATTTTGTTAAAATGAATTTATCGTTTTTTGTTTGTGCAGATGCTTTAAAACGTTTAGACATTGCCCCAAAAGAAGCGCCAGCAATTTTAGAAAAACCTTTTGCATTATTATTCATTTGAGAGCCGTAAGAATTATATCTACCCATAGAACTTCTGTTTGCTCCAGCTCTAACAGCAGAACCTGCTGCCATTGCCATAGAGGTTACTGCTAGTGCGCCTGCCATAATTTTGCCAAACATACTATTGGAAGGAGATTTAAAAAATTGATGATAAATTTCTTTACCATTACCATCTAATAGCATCATGTTTTGGCTAGATGATAATAGAATATTCCCATCTCTCATTTCTATAGAATTAGGAGATTCTTTTCCTCCAAATTTAGGTTTTGCAATTATTTCATTAGTGCCAGAATTAGCATCAATACTATATAATCCGTCACTACAACTTAATAAATAACGTTTGTTTTTTGCGTCATAAGTGGAAGCAACTGCTTTAGATTGTTTATACTTTAATTTTTTACCAAATATAGATTCACCAGTATTTTCATCAACAATATCAGCGTCTTTTGCTGTAATGTATAAAATGCCTTTTTCAGTTTTTGTAAGCGTGCTTATAGTTGGTCCAGTTTTTAAAGGTTTTCTCCAAAGTGGAGTTCCATCATATTTAATTTTATTTATTCCTCCAGAAGCAACTCCGAAAATGATGCCATCTTTCTCAGTATAAAAATGACTCACGAGTCCTTTTGTTTTAGGGGCTTTATCCCATAAGTCTTCACCAGAATTTGTGTCTAGAAAGTAAATTTTTGATTGTGGATTTTTACCTTGAGTATCTGTAAGAATTGCAATTCCTTCCTGTAAATATTCACTTTGTCTAACTTTTCCTTTTAGTTTATTTCCATCTTTCCATATTAGTTTACCATTCATGTTTACCTTATAAATAGTAGTGTTTTTGCCATTATTATTTGTTTGATATGCATAAATAGCATTGTCTGTTGCAGAAACAGAACCAACATTTCTAACATCAGCTGTCCATAATACATTCCCAGAAGCTAAATCTATATATTCTAATCCCTTTTTTCTTGGTATAGCTAGTTTTCCATCAATAATATCAGAAACTCCTGTTACATTATTACTTCCTTTTTGTGGAATTGTATATTGTTCTTTTCCTGTAGTTAAATCAAAAACAGCAATAGAATAACCAGCGCCAATTTTTCCTTTTGATTTTCTAAGTCCACTAACCACCAATTTGTTTTCAGGTAAAATAATATCTCTACTATTCATAAAAGAAAAACCTTCTGCTTTAGAATCAAATAATGTTTTTCCTGTTACTATATCAAGTACAAAAGTTACTCCATTCATTCCGTTTGCAATAAACATTGCATAAGGTGTTCCGGGTTGTAAATGAAAATTTTCTTCTTTAATGTTTTTACGTTTATCGAATAAAAAAGCAGGTTGAGATTTATTAGGTTGTATCCCATATACGCCTTTAGCTGTTGAAACAATCAAAGTGCCAGGATCAGACATTTTCATCCATTTAATACTTCCAAGTTCATATTTATTGTCTGGGGTTTCCGCTTTTTGAGCATGTGAAATAGAAATGCCTAAAAAGAAAAGCATCCCTATTAGAATTTTAGTTTTCATAATTATATAGATTTTAGAGTTTTAACTGCACCAAAATTCTACATAATATAAGATTTATACAATACGGCATTTGCCGTATTTTTAAAAAGTGATAAATGAATGTTTTTCTTGTAAAGAAGAAATTTTAGCTTCTAAAGACTGTAAAAATTGTTGATGTTGTTCAGAGTTTTCATTAAAAGGTTTGTGTGATAATCCTCTTTGAATAGTCTCAACTTCTTGCATTGTTTGTTGAGCTTCATCAGAAATCCAAACATCTGAAAATTTTTGCCAGATGTAATTAATAGCGGTTTTGTTTGGATGAAGCATGTCTTCAGCATAAAAACGGTAATCACGTAATTCATCCATCATTATTTCATAAGAAGGAAAGTAACTATGATCTCTCGACTGCGCTTGAGATGATAGCAGCCATTGAATTGCAGTAATTAAATGCGCTTTACTTTGTGTGTTTTCTATAAATCCATCTTTTAAATGACGCACAGGAGAAACTGTAAAAATAACCTTAGCTTCAGAATTTACTGATTTAATTAGTGTAGTAATTGCATCTAAACTTTCAGTAATTTCATCAACAGATAATAATTCTTTTAAGAATTTTTTTTGTGGAATTTTATGGCAATTCGCAACAATAGTATCCGTCTCAATATGTCTGTAAACCCAAGAAGTTCCTAAAGTAATAATTAGATGAGAAGCTTCTTTTAGATATCTATTTGTAGCAATGATCTTCGTATTTAAATTAGTTAATAATTCATTTTTATCAGAAGAACTCAACTCAGAATGCGCTTCTAAACTATGCCAGCGTTCGTTATTAAAAATGATGTCTTTTTCGGTATAGTTTTTTTCATTAATTACATTGGTAATTAAATTTTCTATAGCATTTGGATGGAATAATATTCCAAACGGATTTTGAAGAGTTCTAAATTTATAAAACCCTAATTTATTATCAATATTTTCTGAAAAACAAGAACCAATTAATAAAACTTTTGATTGATAATTAATTAAGTTTCTGGTTCCTTTTTTTAACGAAACTTTAGTTTGTAAGTTCATTTAAAATTTTAGTAGTTTTTTAGTTTTCGAAACGCCATTAGAATGATAATATATAAAGTAATTACCCTTTGGTAATCTACTTGTGTCAACTTTTATAGTATGTTGAGCTGCATTGTATGTTGTATTTGTTATTTGTTTTACAACAGCGCCAATACTATTATATAATACCAAGGTTACCTTATTATTTGTTCCTAAAAATTGAATATTCACAAAATCTATAGTCGGATTTGGATATACATTTATGTTTACATTGTCTAATAAAAAATTTTCATTTGATAATGAAGCAGAGCAACCAGATTTAAAAATAGGTAAGCTATCAAACTCACTAAATAAAACAGCCGTTGATTCTGCTTTTGTTGCACCCAACCAATCTGTTAAAACAGTACTGTAAATATTTCTAAAATCGTGTTGCATTTGTACACCTTCTTTTTCATCTACCTGTGTGTCAATTTCTGGAGCATCTCCTAATATTTGATTTTTCACACAAGATCCAAACATAAATAATGGTGCTGCTGTACCATGATCTGTTCCAAAAGCAGCGTTAGATCTTATTCTTCTACCAAATTCAGAATAGGTCATTCCAACCACTTTTTTATCAATATCTAATAATTCTATATCGTTTTGAAAAGCAGCAATGGCATCTGATAACTCTTGTAATAATTCTGCATGTTTTCCAGTTGTTGGTTCACCTTCTTCTATTTGATTATGATGGTTATCAAAACCACCAATTTGAACTATATATACTTTAGACTTTAATCCGCCAGAAATTAATTTTGCAACATCTTTTAGTTTTTTTGATAAATTAGAATCTGTGTATTTAGTAGATAAATTATTTCCAGCTGCAGATGCTTTTTTAATAACTGCTGCATAGGCATTTGTCTGACTTATAGTGTCGTTTACAAACTTTAAAGCATTCCCATAACAATTACTTGGTATTTCTCCTGTATTAGAAACTAATGCCGTTCCAGGATTGTCTGGGTCTGCTAATGCCATAGAAAAGTTAGCGTTTGTTCCTTGACAAGTTTCAGAAATTACAGTACCAATAGTTATAGCAAATGGATCTGGATTTTCTTCATTCGGATAGTTTTCTGGAAATTTAGAATGTTTACCGTCTAATAAACGTCCAATCCAACCAGAAGAAACATAAGCTGTTGCACTAGAAGCAGAATTCCAAATATCAGTAGATCTAAAATGTGATCTATTTTGATCTGGGTACCCAACATTCTGAATTATAGATAGTTTTTCTTGATCCCAAATTTCTTTCATTCCAGTTAAGGAAGGATGAAAACGAGTAGTATCATTTATAGTCAATAAATCGTTTTTCGGAATAATAATATTGGAACGAACACTTTGTAAATTAGTATACTGATTTAAATCGAAAACGGTATTTAAACCGTCATTTCCTCCCTGTAATTGTATTAAGACTAATATATTATCATTTTCTTCTTCAAATACATACCCATCTGGTTTTTCATTTGCAAATAAAGGAAACCCACTTAAAACGAAAGGAATAGAGCCAGAAGCTGCTGTGCTTAATTTTATAAACTCTCTACGATTTAGTTTTTTTGTCTTCTTCATCTTACATTATTTGAAATTCAGACATTTGTACCATCGTAGAAATTAAATTTCTAAGTTTATTTTCAATTGAAGTTTTCAACCCTTCGTCTGAAGGATTTGCTAAAAAGTTATTGTATTCAACAGTCCATTCAAAATTCGGTAATCCAGGAATTAAAACACCTTTTAAAGCTGTAAGTTGACTTTCATTGATGGGATAATTAAATAGTTGAGTTGCTAAACTATTGATTAAAATATCTGGATCTTGAGAATTTGTAATATTAGCAGCTACTTGTAAAACTGGTGTTAAAGGTGGTAATGTATAGTTTTTACCGTTTATTTTAACTTTACCGCCAGTAACTATTATTTTACAATATTCTAGTCTTTTTGGAAGTAAATAGTTGTTTACCCAACTTTTGTAAAACAAGGGTGCTTGATAATACGCTTTCCATCCTGAAACATCTGGATGATGAAAGATGGATTGATTTAAATCTGTACATGCCGAATATAATATCAGCGCATATTCATATTCTAAATTTACTGAAATTGTTGGAGCAGAATATCCTAAAGATTGAGTTGAAGAAAAGATTAAATCGATAGGGTTTTTCATCATGCAAAAAATATTTTCAAAGAAATGATCTGATGCTAAAAGTTTTTTTAAGGCTGGTGCAATATCATAATTATTATCTCTAATAATTTTTGCCAAAGGCTCAATAATATTTGTTTCTGTTTCTGCTGTTATATTATCATTAATAAACCAGATATATAATTTTCTAGTAATAAATCTTGAACATTCATCTTGCTCAAAAATTTTATCAATTACATCTTTATATTCATTTTCGCCATTTTCAGAAATCACAGCATTGTTAAATCGATGTGATAAAGTTTTGTCTCCTTTTGTGTGTTTATTGTTGGAGAAAAAGGAAGTTAACGCATCTACATTATTTAATCCTTTTATTCTCCCGCCAGTTAATGCTTTTGCAATTTGAACAACATCATCTTCTGTATAATTTGTATAATCTCCATTACCAACGGCATCGCCTTTTCCAATCGTAAAAAGTTCTAACAGTTCTCTAGAATAATTCTCGTTAGGAGCCGCGTCTGTATTTTGTGATCCGCTTAAATAAAGTAACATATTAGTGTCTACAGTAACTTGTTTAGTTAACTCTTTAAAATTTTTTAAAGCGTTAGTTCTTAACACATTCATGTAGTAATATTCTCTATGCGGATTTGAATTTTCAGACACAAAATGATTATGCCAAAACAACGTAAGTTTTTCTCGAATAGAAATACCTGAATTTTGCATTTGTAAAAAGGACCATGCGTATAAAGATCTATTTCTAGAACGATAAATTCGTGTTCTTTCTGCACTATCTGTCGCAACTGGATACGCAGGAGAATTTACCCAAGTTTCTCCAAATTTAGCTCCAGGATCATTTATTTGATCGTCACCCGTCCCGTCTAGTTTATATTTTACTGGTGGGTCTGGAAGAGGGTTTTCTTTAAATAGCGTATTAATTGTTTCATTTAAACCTAATGAAACCGAAGTGTTTACAAGTGTTTCAGTAATTCCAAACGAAGTGCGTCTTAATAAGTGTCTCGCTTCTGTGGTAGTCCAATTTCCAGAAAAAGTGTCTAAATGGGGCATGGTTTAAATATATAAAATAAAACGAAACAATTTCGAGTAATTTTAGACTTTAGACCAAGAATATTATAAAAAGTTTAATCTAAATAATCTTTTGCACTCTCTAATGCTTTTGAAATCCCAGCTGGATTTTTACCTCCCGCAGTTGCAAAAAATGCTTGTCCGCCACCGCCACCTTGAATATGTTTTCCTAATTCTCTAACAATTGTACCTGCGTTCAGATTTTTAGATTCCACTATTTCTTTAGAAACATAACAGGTTAAAATTGCTTTACCATTATTTTCTGCACCAAATAGTAAGAATAGGTTTTTATGTTCTTTACCAATTTCAAACGCTAAATTTTTAATCCCGTTAGGATCTAAATCTACTTTAGCAGCTAAAAACTGAACTCCATTTATTTCTTGTAGCTGACTTTTTATTTCTCCTGATAAGTTTTTTGCTTTATCTTTTAAAAGCTGTTCAATTTGCTTTTTTAAAGCAGTGTTTTCTTCTTGTAAACTTGTAACAGATTTAGCAATATCTTTTGGGTTTTTAAGTAATTGTTTTACTTGTACAAAATCCTTTTCTATGCTTTCAAAATAATCGCCAACAGCAACATTGGTGATAGCTTCAATTCTTCTAATTCCTGCTGCAACAGCTCCTTCTGATTTTATTTTAAAATACCAAATATCTCCAGTTTGTTGTACATGCGTTCCTCCACATAATTCTATAGATTGTCCAAAACGAATAGCTCTAACACTGTCTCCATATTTTTCTCCAAATAAGGCCATGGCTCCATCGTCAATTGCTTGTTGCATTGGGATGTTTCTTTTCTCGACTAATGCTAGATTTTCTCTAATTCTTGCATTTACAAATTCTTCTATTTCTTGTAGTTGATCTGCATCAACTTTAGAAAAATGAGAAAAATCGAAACGTAAATACTTTGGATTTACCAACGAGCCTTTTTGCTCTACATGCGTACCTAAAATAGTTCGCAATGCTTGATGTAATAAATGAGTTGCAGTATGGTTACTTGCTGATAAATTTCTAAACTCATCATTTACAACAGCTTTAAACATTTCGTTGAGATGCTTTGGTAAGTTTTTAGCAAAATGAATAATGACATTATTTTCTTTTTTAGTGTCTAAAATATAGACAACATCACCGTGTGCATCTTCTAAATATCCTTTATCACCAACTTGTCCACCACCTTCTGGATAAAAAGGAGTCATGTTAAAAACGAGTTGATATAACTCACCAACTTTCTTAGTGGTAACTTTTCTATAACGTGTTAATTTTACATCAACAGATAAAGTATCATAACCAACAAATTCTTCTGTTTCATCTTCAATTAAAGTAACCCAATCTCCAGTTTCACTTGCAGATGCAGCTCTAGATCGCTCTTTTTGAGCTTTCATACTTTCATTAAATTCTTCTTCATTTATTGAATATCCTTTTTCTCTTGCAATCAGTTGCGTTAAGTCTAAAGGAAAACCATACGTATCATATAATTCAAAAGCTTTTACACCAGAAATCGTTTTTTCTTTCGTGTCTTCAATAACTTTATCTAATAATAACAAACCTTGATCTAAGGTTCTTAAAAAAGAAGCTTCTTCTTCTCTAATTACATTATGAATCAGTGAGTTTTGTTTTTTGATTTCAGGAAATGCGTCACCCATTTGATGACTTAATGTTTCTGTAAGTTTATAAATAAAAGGTTCTTTTTGATTTAAAAAAGTAAACCCGTAACGAATAGCTCTTCTTAAAATTCTTCTGATGACATATCCCGCTCCAGTATTACTTGGTAATTGTCCATCTGCAATAGCAAAAGCAACTGCTCTCACATGATCTGCAATTACTCTAATAGCAATATCATTTTCATTATTTTTATTATAATCAACACCTGTAATAGTTTCAATTTCTCTAATTAAAGGTGTAAAAACATCAGTATCGTAATTAGATTGTACGTTTTGTAAAACCATACATAAACGTTCAAACCCCATACCTGTATCAATATGCTTATTTGGTAAATCTTCTAGAGAACCGTTTGCTTTTCTATTATACTGCATAAAAACCAAGTTCCAGATTTCTACAACTTGTGGGTGGTCTTCATTTATTAATGTTTTACCATCAATTTTAGCTTTTTCTTCTTTCGAACGAATATCTACATGGATT
The DNA here is from genome assembly GCF_007827455.1 of Lutibacter sp. Hel_I_33_5. Classification (NCBI taxonomy): domain Bacteria; kingdom Pseudomonadati; phylum Bacteroidota; class Flavobacteriia; order Flavobacteriales; family Flavobacteriaceae; genus Lutibacter; species Lutibacter sp. Hel_I_33_5. The sequence continues at coordinate 1,427,931 of NZ_VISM01000001.1, read as the reverse complement.
TCAGAACAGGGGCCACAAGGTCCTTGCTCACCCATTTCCCAGAAATTATCTTTTTTATTACCTGTTAAAATTCTATCTTCTGGAATAATTTTTTTCCAGTAATCATATGCTTCTTTGTCTAATTTTGTGCCGTCTTTTTTATCACCTTCAAAAACAGTAACGTATAAGATGTCTTTAGGTATTTTAAAAACTTCTGTTAACAATTCCCAAGCCCAATCAATTGCTTCTTTTTTAAAATAATCGCCAAAACTCCAGTTTCCTAGCATTTCAAACATGGTATGATGATAGGTGTCATAACCAACTTCTTCCAAATCGTTATGTTTACCAGAAACACGTAAACATTTTTGCGAATCGGTAATTCTTGTGTTTTTTGGAGTAGCATTTCCTAAGAAAAATTCTTTAAAAGGAGCCATCCCAGAATTGGTAAACATTAAGGTTGGGTCATCTTTTAAAACCATTGGTGCAGAAGGCACAATGCTATGTTTTTTAGATTTGTAAAAGTTTAAAAATTCAGCTCTTATATCTTGAGATTTCATCCGTTTTTTCGTTTGAAACAATGTTAATTTATCATTAAAAAACTAATTTAAAAAAGTAGTTCTAAAACATTTTGTAAATTCGTGAGTTCTAATACAGATTACCCTCTGAAAAAAATAGTATTAGAATACACAAAAATAGTACATTTACTCCTATGGCGAAAGTAAAATATTATTATGACCCAGAAACGTTATCGTATAGAAAAATTACGGTAAAGAAAAGCTATTTTTATAGGAAATTGCTTTTTAGTGCAATTGCTGTTTTACTAATAGCTTTCTTCGGTTTTGTTGGTTTTAGTCAGTTTTTGATGTCGCCAAATGAAAGAGCGCAACAACGAGAACTAGAGAATTTAAAACTGCATTACGATTTGTTGAATATACGTATGCAAGAGAACTCAGAAATACTGGGTCAATTACAAGAAAGAGATAATAATATCTATAGATCTTATTTTGAAGCTAATCCGATTCCTGAAGAACAACGAAAAGCAGGTTTTGGAGGTGTGAATAGATATAAATATTTAGATGGATTTGATAATTCTAAAATGATTAAAAACGCAACAAAAGAGTTGGATATTTTGTCTAAACAATTAGTTGTACAATCAAAATCATTAGATGAAATAGTTGCATTAGCCAAAGAAAAGGAAAATATGTTGGCATCAATTCCAGCAATTCTTCCTGTAAAGAAAGAAGATTTAACCTCTGTTGCTTCTGGGTATAAATGGAGAATGCATCCTATCTTAAAAATTAATAAGTTTCATAAAGGGATGGATTTTACTGCGCCTTTAGGAACGCCTATTCATGCGTCTGGAAACGGAATAGTGATCAGATCAGAACGAAGTGCAACTTACGGTAATGTTGTGTATATCAGTCATGGATATGGGTATAAAACCATTTATGCACACATGAAAAATACCAATGTTAGAAAGGGAGCTAAAGTAAAAAGAGGTGATGTTATTGGATTTGTTGGTAATACAGGTTTATCGGTTTCTTCACATTTACATTATGAGGTGCATAAAAATGATAGAGCATTAAATCCTATTAATTTTTATTATGGAGATTTAACTCCAGAAGAGTTTGCCTCTTTACAAAAAACATCCGAAGAAAGTCAATCTTTTGATTAACTTGCAAGTATGTATATAGATTTACCAGAAAAAAGATATTATAAAATTGGAGAAGTAGCCAAAGCCTTTTCTGTAAACACTTCTTTAATACGTTTTTGGGAAAAAGAGTTTGACATCATCAAACCTAAAAAAAACGCTAAAGGAAATCGATTATTTACCCCCGATGATATTGCAAATTTTAAACTAATTTATAATTTAGTTAAAGAGCGAGGTTTTACTTTAGATGGAGCAAAGCAAAAGTTGAAGAAAAACCCAAATCAGGTTATAGATAATCATGATATTATAAGTCGATTAGAGCTTGTAAAAGCAGAACTTCTCAAAATTAAAAATCAACTATAAGCTTATCCTTTGTATTTTTTTCTTGCAATTATATTGTAAAATAGTTTTTGTTTGATAAAAACCAAAGTTCAATATATTATGCATGCATAATAATTTTTGTTATATTTGGAAGGCAAAGTCAGTGAAAACAGAGCTGCTCAAAATTTAAAATCAACTTAAATTATATCAGATGCCAAAAAAGTATGTAGACCTAGAGACACTTAAATACATACTTTATGATATTCACAGATTAGAAGATTTATTGACAAGAGAACGATTTCAAGATCACGATTTGGAATCTTTAGACCTATTTATTGAATCAATAAAAGAATTTTCTGATAGAGAGTTGTATCCATATTTTCAAGAAATGGATGAAACTCCTGCATATCATAAAGATGGAACCGTAATTGTTCATGAACAAGTAAAAACAGTAATGCTTAAATCTGGAGAGATGGGTATTATTGCTGGTGCTTTTAATTATGAGGATGGAGGTTTGCAAATCCCATTTTCAGCGCTCCAAGCAGCAGTTTATATTATGGATGCTGCTAACAATCATTTACCAGGTTATCCAAGTTTAACGCAAGGCTCTGCAGAATTAATTGTAGAATTTGGAAGTGATAGTTTAAAGGAAAAATATGTACCAAATATGTTGTCTGGAGTTTGGGGAGGAACCATGTGTTTAACTGAGCCGCAAGCAGGTAGTTCGCTTTCAGATATAGTAACAAAAGCAACACCAACTAATGAAGGTTATTATAAAATTTTGGGGCAAAAAATCTTTATTTCTGGAGGAGATCATCAATATGCAGATAATTTTGTGCATTTAGTATTAGCTAGAATTGAAGGTGCTCCAAAAGGAACTAAAGGAATTTCTTTGTTTGTTGTTCCTAAAAAGAGAATTAAAGAAGATGGAACTCTTGAATATAATGATGTGATGACTGTTGCCGATTTTCAAAAAATGGGGCAAAGAGGATATTGTACAACACACTTAGGTTTTGGAGATACTGATGATTGTAGAGGTTGGCTAGTTGGTGAAATGCACAAAGGTTTAAATCAAATGTTTTTGATGATGAATGGTGCAAGAATAGCAGTTGGAAGAGGAGCTTCTGCAATTGCAATGGCAGCCTATAGAGCTTCTTTACAATATGCAAATGAAAGACCACAAGGAAGAAAATTAACTGCAGATGGAAAGAAAAATCCAACCGAAAAACAGAGTTTAATTATAGAACATCCAGATGTAAGAAGGATGTTATTGTTACAAAAATCAATAGCAGAAGGGTCTTTAAGTTTGGTGTTTTTAGCATCAAAATATCATGATATAATTTCTACAGCAACATCAAAAGAAGAAAAAGAAAAGTACAATTTACTGTTAGAAATGATAATTCCAATTGTAAAAACTTTCCCTTCAGAAGCTGGTGCAGAATCGGTAGATAATGGCTTGCAAGTTCTTGGTGGATATGGTTTTTGTACCGATTTCACGTTGCAACAATATTATAGAGATATTAGAATTTCTGCTTTGTATGAAGGGACAACAGGTATACAGTCTCAAGATTTATTGGGTAGAAAAGTACCAATGCAAAATGGAAAAGCATTAGAATTATTGGCTGCAGAAATTATGCAAACAATTCAATTAGCATCTAATGATGAAGAGCTAAAAAAATATGCAGCAGTTTTAGGTGATAAATTAAAACTTTCTCAAAAAGTTTTAGGACATTTAATGCCTTTTGCTATGAAAGGAAATTACGAACGTTATTTAGCAGATGCTAATTTATTTATGGAATATTTAAGTATTGTTGTTTTAGGTTGGTTATGGTTAGAAATGGCTGTTGATGCTAAAAATGAATTGAATAATTCTAATAGAAAGTATTCTGAAATTTTTTACGAAAGTAAAATTCATACCATGAAATTTTACTTTAAATATGAAGTTCCTAAAACAAATTCTTTAGCAGAATCTTTAATGAGCGATGAAGTAGTAACCATCAAAAAAGACAAAGAATATATTTTATAATGCATATAAAAGAACAATTTAATTTAGAAAATAAAGTAGCAATTATCACTGGTTCTAGTAAAGGAATTGGGAAAGCTATTGCTAAAGGATTAGCGGAACAAGGAGTACAAGTTGTAATTTCGAGTAGAAGTCAAGAAGCATGTGATGAAGTTGTAAAAGAATTTATAACAGAAGGATTAAAAGCAGTTGGAATTGCTTGTCATATAGGGAAAGAAGAGCAGCGTAAAAATTTAATTGATAAAACAATTGAAGCTTTTGGACGAATTGATGTTTTAGTAAATAATGCTGCAATCAATCCAGTTTTTGGACCTATTGAAGATGTAAATCCTGCAATTTTTGATAAAATTATGGATGTAAATGTAAAAGCACCTTGGTCTTTATCAAATTTAGTGCTACCACATTTTCAAGCAAATAAAAATGGAAGTATTATTAATATTGCTTCAGTTGAAGCCTTAACTCCTGGTTTTGGATTAGGGATTTATAGTACCAGTAAAGCCGCTATTTTAATGTTGACTAAAAATCAGGCAAAAGAATGGGGGCAATATGGTGTAAAAGCAAATGCTATTTGCCCAGGATTGATTAAAACAAAATTCAGTGCAGCTTTGTGGCAAAATGAAAAAATATTAGGTAAGATTGAAAAATCTTTACCAAGTGCAAGAATGGGAATGCCAGAAGAAATGGTAGGCTTAGCTTGCTTGTTAGCTTCAGATGCTGGAAATTATATGACTGGGGGAGTTTATACTGCTGATGGTGGTTATATGATTGCTGGATAAAACTTAGATAAAATTATGGACTTTAATTACTCAAATAAAACAAAAGAATTACAGAAAAAACTGAATAGTTTTATTGAAGAACATATTGTGCCAATAGAAAACGAATTTATAGCTTTTCAAAGTGATCAAAAAAATATGTGGAAACGTTTTCCTAAAACGGAAATGTTAAAACAAAAAGCAAAAGAAGCTGATTTATGGAATTTGTTTCTTCCAAAAGATTATGGTGATTTAAGTCCAGGGTTAACCAATTTAGAATATGCTTCTTTAGCAGAGATAATGGGTAAAAAAATCTGGATTTCAGAAATTTTTAACTGTTCTGCTCCAGATACAGGAAACATGGAAGTATTAGCAAAATACGGAAATGAAGCTCAAAAAAATAAATGGTTAACACCTTTAATGAATGGCGAAATTCGTTCTGCTTTTTTAATGACAGAACCTCAAGTAGCTTCATCAGATGCTACAAATATTGAAACTTCAATTGTTTTAGAAGGAGATGAATATGTGATAAATGGGCGAAAATGGTGGTCTTCAGGCGCAATGGATCCTCATTGCAAGGTGGCTATTGTTATGGGAAAAACGGATGTTAATGCGAACAGACATCAACAACAAAGTATGGTTTTGGTGCCTATGGATACTCCAGGGTTAGAAGTGATTAGGCCGCTTTCTGTTTTAGGCTTTTATGATTCTCCAGAAGGACATGCAGAAATTCAATTAACCAATGTTAGAGTTCCAAAAGAGAATTTAATTTTAGGAGAAGGGAGAGGTTTCGAAATTGCGCAAGGCCGTTTAGGACCAGGAAGAATTCATCATTGTATGCGTTTGGTAGGAATGGCTCAATACGCATTAGAAATGATGTCTAAAAGAACTTTAGAAAGAGAAACTTTCGGTAAAAAGTTTTATGATTATAGTAGTATTCGTCATGAAATTGCAAAATCACAATGTGAAATTGAACAAGCTCGTTTGTTAACACTTTCTGCTGCTGATAAAATGGATAAACTAGGCAATAAAGAGGCTAAAGATTTAATTGCGATGATAAAAATTGTTGCGCCTAATATGGCTTTGAAAGTTATTGATAGAGCGATGCAGATTTTTGGAGGAAAAGGTGTTGGTCCAGATACGTATTTGCCACATTATTTTGCAATTGCAAGAATGTTGCGTTTAGCAGATGGACCCGATGAAGTACATATGTATCAACTAGGAAAAAGTTGTATTAAAAAATACGGAAGTAATTAAGATGAGTAATCAAAAAGTAAGAAAAGGGGAAGAATTAAATGAAGTTCTGCTGAAGAAATTTCTGCAAGAAAGTAACATTATTAATTCTACAGAAAGTGATTTGATTGTAGAACAATTCACACACGGATTTTCGAATCTTACGTATTTATTAAAAATAGAAAATAAAGAATTTGTTTTAAGAAAACCGCCCAAAGGAGCAATTAAGAGAGGTCATGATATGAGTCGTGAATTCAAAGTGCAAAGTGGTGTTATAAAAGCATTTTCCAAAGTTCCAAAAATGTATGTTTTTTGTGATGATGAATCTATTTTAGGAAGTGATTTTTATATCATGGAAAAAGTAGAAGGCATCATCTTAAATTATAAAGAAGCTCATAAAAGAAATATTTCATCATCAGAGTATAAAACAATTGCAAATTCTTGGCTAGACACTTTAGTAGAATTACATGCTATAGATTATAAAGCAATAGGGTTAGGTGATTTAGGGAAACCTGAAGGATATGTAGAAAGACAAGTTACAAACTGGGGAAAACAATATTTAAAGGCAAAAACCGATGAATATCCAGAAGCGGAAATTGTAATGAAATGGATGAAAGAACATCAACCTAAAAAATATGATCATTGCTTAATTCATAACGATTTTAAATATGATAATATTGTTTTTATGGATGATTCATGGCAAGAAGTTTCTGCTGTTTTAGATTGGGAAATGGCAACTTTAGGAGATCCTTTAATGGATTTAGGTACTTCTTTAGGATATTGGACAGTAGCTACAGATCATGATTTTGTGAAGCAAGGAATACCGTCTCCAACTATTTTTGAAGGAAATCCTATTAGAAGTGAAATTGCTCAATTATATGCTGAAAAATCAGGGAGAAATGTAGATAATTTAATTTTTTATTATGCTTTTGGTTTATTTAAAATTGCGGTCATAGCACAACAAATTTATTTTAGATATTCTAAAGGATTAACAACAGATCCACGTTTTGCAAACCTAAATAAAGCTGCAGAATTATGTTGTAAGTTAGCTGTAAAAGCGATTAAAACTAAATCAATAGATTAATGGAAATCAACAAAGAAGCGCTTCAAGTATTATCAAATTTTGATGAAGAATCACCAGTTTTTATGATGAATTATTTAAATTATAAAGATGTTGTTTCACCTACAAGTAAATCAGGAAAAGAAATTTACAAAGAGTATATGAAAGCTGCTTTTCCATTTTTTCAAAAAATAAATGCTGAAATCATTTTTAAAGGAAAACCTCAGGCTATGATTTTAGGTTCGTCAGAAGAAAAATTATGGGATGAAATCCTTATTGTTAAATACGCTAACAAAAATGAGTTTTTTAAATTGTTGCAGTTTAAAGAATACCCAAGAGAATTAAGAGCTTCAGCTTTATCAGAATCAAAACTAATATTTTGTAAATAGAACTTTAAAAGCCATAAATATGAGTAATTTATCAAAAATTAAATCGGAAATCGAAAAATATGCTATTGAATCGAATTTAAATGAATTACAAATTGTTGAAAAAATAGAAAGTCATTTCTTTAATAAAAAAGTAAATGAGAATTTAAAACTCTATAAAAAAGGCAAGAAAAAAGTAAGTGAAATAACCAAAAGTTTAAAAATTTCACCTCGCAAATTTTATGCGATTTTAGAGAAGAAAAATATTCAACATAAGAAATACAACAAGTAAGAAAATTATGAATGTAAAAAATAAAATAATTATTGTTACAGGAGCAGGTTCTGGAATAGGAAAAGCAACAGCAATTCATTTTGCTAAGCATGGCGGAACAGTTGTAGTTTCTGATATAAATTTAGAAAATGCAGAAAAAGTTGTTGATGAAATTGTAACAAATGGAGGAAATGCGGTACCTATAAAAGCAAATGTTGCTGATTTTACTGAAGTAGAAAATTTAGTTAGTCAAACGGTAGAGAAATTTGGACAATTGGATGTTATTGTAAATAATGCCGGAATTGGTCCTAATTTATTAAAAACCCATGAGTCAAGTATAAAAGATTGGGATAAAGTTATTGCTGTAAATCAGACTGGTGTGTTTTATTGTATGAAAGTAGCATTGCAACAATTTTTAAAACAAGGTGGAGGAAATATTGTAAATATTGCTTCTTTAGCAGGTTTAAAAGCTTCACCAAATAATATTAGTTACAGCGCAAGTAAATTTGCTGTAGTTGGTATGACAAAATCTGCAGCGATGGAATATGCAACAAAAAATATAAGAGTAAATGCGGTTTGTCCTGGATATACAGAATCAGCTTTGTTAAACCAGTTATTAGGTGCAAAACCAGAAATGGATGCTATTTTAAAAAGTGTAATTCCAATGAAAAGATATGGTCAAGCAGAAGAAATAGCTGATGCTGTTGTTTGGTTGGCTTCGGATAATACAAAGTTTATAACTGGGCAAACTATTACTTTAGATGGTGGAACATCGCTTTAAGTAGAAAATATTAATTAAATTTGAACAAACAGAAAATCAACATAATAAATTAAAATTTAGAAATTATGAAAAAATGGTTAATTCCAGTAATTATCATCGCAGTAATTGCTTTTGGACTATACAATTGGGCAGTAGGATTTAATAATGAAGCAGTAGGTTTGCAAGAAGATGCAAAAACTACTTGGTCTAATGTAGAAAGTTCTTATCAACGTAGAAATGATTTAATCGGCAACTTAGTGAAAACTGTACGAGGAGCTGCAGATTTTGAAAAAGAAACTTTAACTGAAGTGATTAATGCTAGAGCCAAAGCAACTTCGGTAAATATTAATGCAGGTGATTTAACACCAGAAAAAATGGCACAATTTCAACAAGCACAAGCAGGAATGAGTGGGGCTTTATCTAAGTTATTGGTCTCAGTAGAACGTTATCCAGAGTTAAAAGCTAATGCTAATTTTTTAGAATTACAAAGTCAGTTAGAAGGTACAGAAAACAGAATTAATGTTGCAAGAGATCGTTTTAATGAAGGAGTAAATAAGTATAATAAACATATAAAAGTGTTTCCTAACTCAGTATTAGCTGGTTGGTTTAATTTTGATGAAATGAATCGTTTTAAATCAAAACCAGGCTCAGAAAATGCACCAGATGTAAACTTTGATTTCAAGAAAAAATAAATGTCTAAAGTAGAAGCGTTTCTTACTCAACAAGAAGAAAAAGAAATTATTTCTGCTATTAGAACTGCAGAGAAAAATACTTCTGGCGAAATACGAATTCATATTGAATCTACTTCTAAGGTAGATCATTATGAGAGGGCGTTAGAAGTATTTCATCTCTTAAAAATGGATAATACAAAAGAGTCAAATGCTGTTTTGATTTATGTAGCTGTTCATGATAAAAAATTTGTTATTTATGGAGATAAAGGAATCAATAACGTAGTTGATGATTCTTTTTGGAATACTACTAAAAATGTAATGCAAAATCATTTTAAATCAGGATATTTCAAACAAGGAATTGTTGACGGAATTTTAAAAGCTGGTGAAGAACTAAAAGATCATTTTCCTTGGCAATTGAATGATGAAGATGAATTATCTAATGAAATTTCTAAAGGATGATTCGTACATCAATGATCAATAATCAATTATCAGTTTATTATAAAAGAGCAATTTTTATTGTTGTTTTAATAGTAAGTCAATTTTCTTTTTCTCAAGGGTTTCAAATTCCTGAAACTCCAAAATTTCAAACGAGTGTTTATGATGATGTAAATCTACTTTCAAGTAGTCAAAAAGCTAGTTTAGAAAATAAATTAGTAAAGTATTCAGATTCTACTTCAACTCAAATTGTTGTAACTATAATTAATTCTACTGAGGGCGAGAATATAAATTACCTAGCAGCAAATTGGCTTACCAAATGGGGGTTGGGTCAAGAAAAAGAAGATAATGGGATTTTAATTGTATTAGCTAAAAAAGATAGAAAAATTGCAATTAGTACAGGTTTTGGAATAGAACATTTGTTAACAGATTTCACTTCTAAAAGAATTATTGAACGAGTAATTATTCCAGAATTTAAAAAAGGAGATTATTCTAGTGGTCTAGATAAAGGTGCTGATGCTATTTTTAAAACATTAAATGGTGAATATAAGGGAACTAGAAAAGTGTCTAGTGATTTTAATATCATGCCTATAATATTTTTTATTCTATTTATTGTCTTTATCATTTTAATTTCTAGAGGAAATAAAAATAATAGAGGTGGAGGTAGAAGAAACTACAGGAGAGATACGGTCGCAAGAGATATATTAGAGACTATTATTTTAAGCAACTCTGGTAGAAGCGGAGGTGGCGGCTTTGGTGGTTTTGGAGGTTCATCATCTGGTGGTGGATTTGGTAGCGGTGGCTTTGGAGGAGGTTTCGGTGGCGGAATGGGCGGCGGCGGCGGCGCTTCTGGTGGTTGGTAAATTCTTTACCATGAAAAAAATAACCTTCTACTTATCTATCCTTTTACTTTATAGTTGTCAAAACTTTGGCAATCTTACTTTACTTACTGACTTACCTAAATCTTTAAAAGAAGTTTCTGGAATTGAAGCTGAAAAAAGTTCCAATTTATTATGGATGATAAATGATGGTGGGAACTCCGCAGTTTTATATGGAATTTCTAAGAATGGAAAGATTAAAAAAGAAATAAAAGTCAATGCGAAAAACCATGATTGGGAGGATTTAACTACCGATGAGAGTGGAAATGTATACATTGGTGATTTTGGTAATAATGTAAGTAAAAGAAAAAACCTTTCTGTATTAAAAATTAATCATAATAACTTATTAAAAAAGAAAGTTGAGGTAGAAAAAATTAAGTTTTATTATCCAAATCAATATACCTTCCCTCCAAAAAAAAGCAAACGATTTTTTGATGCTGAAGCTTTTTTTTATTTAAAAGATTCACTTTATATTTTTACTAAAAGTAGAGTTAAGAATCATTTTGGTAAAACAAGTTTGTATAGAATTCCTGCAAGTAAAGGAAATTATAAAGCTGAATTTATATCGGAATTTAATCATTGTAACGAGTTAGAATGTTGGATAACTTCAGCAGCAATTTCACCTAATAAAGAAAAAGTAGTTTTATTAACACCTAAAAAAGTATTAGTATTCACTAATTTTAAAAATGATAATTTCTTTTCTGGAGAACTAACTGAAATTCCTTTAGGCTATGTTTCTCAAAAAGAAAGTATAACTTTTAAAAACAACAACACAGTTTTTATAACCGATGAAAAATCGCATTTAAAAGGTGGAAACTTATATGAATTAGAAATTAATTAATACGGATAGCAAACTCGAAGTTGTAGTTTACTTTTACTGTTTTTCCGTGATACATTCCAGGTAACATTCTAGGTAATTCTTTAAAAATACGCTCACCTTCTGCTTGTAGACCTTTTCTTCTACTAAAACTTTTTATTTTGGTAATATTCCCAATTTCGTCAATAACAAAGTTAACCTGTATTCTGTGAGTTCCTTTTCTTAATCGTAGTTTACGGGCTATTTCTGAATCAAATTCTTTAGCAAACTGATCTCCGATATGGTTGTTAATGCAACGCAATTGTCTCTCTTTATCCCATTTCTTTTTACATTTTGCTCTCTTAGGCTTAGGATAAACATCTAAGTCTTTAATGTCAAAATAAATAGGTGTAGCCTCTTTTTTAAGAGTGGAAGATGTTTTTTTTCGGCTTTTTTTAGAAATGTCCGAATCAATTTCTACTGATGTTAATGACTGACTATACGTTGTCGTCATTATAAATAACGATGCAATAATGCTTAATAAATGTCCCCTCACGTTACAAAAATACAAATTTAAAAAGGAAACTTCAAAAAAAGGTCTGTAAATGGTTGGTTTTTAACGATATTAGGTAGTAGGATTTAGATGAACGGTAAATTTATTTAGTGTAAAATTAAACCTTTAGCAAGATTTTGTACTCTTCAAATCGATGTTCTCTAATCGGTCTTATATAAGGTTCTGTATTAAAATATAGTAATAAACATGGTGAAATCTGTTTGTAGTTATCTACATATTCAAACTTTATTAGCTCGTCATTTTTAATGCGCTGCTTTATTTTGTTATGATAGGGATACATTATTTAATTAATTTTTGATATTCTTCTTGAGTATCAATATCAGATAACTCCTTAAATGGAATTGAAATAATTTGATTAGTATTTTTAAGTAAATCTTTTGCGCCTTTATCTCCTTTTAACTTTAATAATTCAGTAAAAAAAGGTTTTGGAAAAATTGCAGGAACACCATTATGATTAGAATAATTTGCAGCTATTATTTTAGTGGGATTTTCTATTGATTTTTTAATCAATACATTAATATAGGTTGATGTTATTTTGGGTTGATCTGCCAATAGAATTAATACAGAACTATAGTTTCTGTTTTTTAAATATTCGATACCATTAACAATACTAGAACTTAATCCAGTTTCAAATTTCGAGTTAAAAATTGTTTCAATATTATATTTAGAAACCTCTTTTTCAATGTTTTTTGCATAGGCTCCAAGAACACAAAATATATCCTCTTTTTTTAATTTTTGAACAGTTTCTATCGTCCAACCTAAAAGTGTAGTATTTTTATATGAAAGTAGTTGTTTTACACTTCCCATTCTAGATGATTTTCCAGCAGCTAATATTAAAATAGCAATATTATTCATCAATTAATTATGAATTTTTCCTGTGATTTTTTTTAACGAAAACACTTCTTTTTTTCTAACTACAGATAATATTTCTGCTAAAATAGAAAGTGCTATTTCTTCAGGGGTTTCTGCGCCAATATTTAAACCTGCTGGGGTATGGAGTTTTTCTAAAAATGCATCAGAAATATCTGGAGCAAATTCAAAAAGTTCATTTAAAAGTTTTTCCCTTCTTTTTGCAGCTCCTAAAACACCGATATAAATTGGACTTTGCTCTTCTAATTTAATCAAATAACGTAAATCATACGTAAAATTATGATTCATAATAACAATAGCTGTATTGTTATTAATAGTATTAAATTCAATTAATTCAGGAGTTTGAGCATCTACAGAATTCGCACCTGGAAAATCTGAAAGTTTTTTTGGGTCCTTTACTGATGTAATAATATCTACTTGCCAACCTAATTGATTTGCCTGTTTGCATAAGGTTACAGCATCATGCTCACCTCCAATAATAATCAATTGAAAAAGTGGTTGTAATGTTTGCTTAAAGATTAACGTTTTAGTTGAATCTTTAGGCTTAAAATCATTAGAAAAAGTAAATTTTTCTCCATCTTTAAACTGAATTTCAGAACCAAGATTTCCAAAAGATTCGTCTTCTTTTTTATAATAGGAGTGAAGCTGAAAAGAGTTTCGCTCTTCTAAATTATTTGTAAACGCCTTTAAAAAATCTTTTGAAACAAAAAAAGGCTCTAATAAAATGTATAAAACACCTTCACAACCTAATCGATAACGACCATCATAAGTAATAACTTTTGATTTTCCATCGTTAAAAACGGTCTGTGCTCTTCTTTGAATCTCCTTTTCTACACATCCACCACTAACAGCTCCAACCATTTTATCGTCTGAAGAAAGTAGCATTCTAACACCTGGTTTTCTATAAGATGAACCATCTAAGTCAACAACTGTAGCTAAAACATTCTGTATGTTTTTCTGTTGATTTAAAATCGATTGTTGAATAATTTTTTTGAATTCGTGGGTCATGTATAGAACAATTTCTAGTTCTAAAAATACAACTTTTTAAGAACTACAAGATAACATGGAGCAACCTACTTTATTTTTTGCCCATTCTGGTCTCTTTGCAAACCATTTTTCTTGCGTTGGTTGTTCTTTATAAGGATTTTTTAAGAGTTGATATAATTCTTCAATTAAAGAATAATCGCCTTTATCTGTTTTGTCAATGGCTAATTGTGCCATATAATTACGCAATACATATTTAGGATTTACCAAATTCATTTTTTCATTTCTCTCTTTGTCAGAAAAACCTTCTTGTTTTAATCTTTTGCCATATTGAGAAAACCAACTATTCCATTGATTTCTTACTTCATCAGAAATGTTTTCAACATCATAAAATGCTTTTTTAATGACATCAAATCCGTTTTTATCTACATTAAAATCACTTAAATTTCTAAAGAAAATTGTCATGTCGGTTTCAACCAATTGTAAAGTGTCTTCTAGGCTTTGAATCAATTTTAAATCATTTTCATCATCAAAAAATAATCCTAATTTAGATTTCATCATTGCTAAAGATTTGATTTCAAAGTTGGTTTTATAACTGTCTAAAATTTCTTCTAAAGGTTTTACTTCTTCAATTAACGGATATAAAGCATTTGCTAAATGATATAAATTCCATAAGCCTATGTTGGGCTGATTTGCGAATCGGTATCTTTTATGTTGTCGGTCTGTTGTGTTTGGCGTCCAACCAAAATCGAAACCTTCTAACCAACCATAAGGACCGTAATCTATTGTTAATCCTAAGATGGACATGTTATCTGTATTCATAACCCCATGTACAAAACCGACTCGTTGCCAATGAATAATCATTTCTAAGGTGCGATTTGTAACTTCTTTAAAGAAATCTAAATAAGTTTCTTTGGATGGTTTTCCAAGGTGTTTAAAATGATTTTTTATTGTAAAATCTGTCAGTTTTTTTAAATTTTCAACATCATTTCTAGATGATAAAATTTCGAAATTTCCAAAGCGAATAAAAGATTCGGCAACTCTAGAGACTATAGCGCCTTTTTCATAGGCTGGATTTCCATCATATAAAACATCACGCAAAACCTTATCGCCACTTAAACTTAATGATAACGCTCTGGTTGTTGGAACACCTAAATGATACATGGCTTCGCTACATAAATATTCTCTAATTGATGATCTTAAAACAGCTAAACCATCTGCAGTTCTTGAATATGGAGTTTCGCCAGCACCTTTTAATTGTAAAGCCCAATGTTTGTTTTTATGTTCGATTTCAAATAAATTAATCGCTCTACCATCTCCTAATTGTCCTGCCCAATTTCCAAATTGATGCCCGCCATAACACATGGCATAGGGATTAGTGTTTTCTAAAACCGAATTTCCTGTAAAGACATTTAAAAATTTTTTTGATTTACTTTCTTCTTCAGATATTCCAATTTCTTGAAGCATTTCTTCAGAAACATGAATTAAACTTGGAGATGTAGTTTTTTTAGGGGAAACATAAGAGAAACAAGCATTTGTAACTTGTCTTCTCGTATTTTCCAATACAACATCAGCTGGTAATTCTTTGTTAAAAGTGTCTTTTAGGTTGAGTTTCATTTAAGTAATGTAAAAGCTAATTATTTGTATGAAGTCTTACAGGTTTCACAAACTAAGGTATCTTCTTTTAAAGTTATTTTATCTAATTTTTCTGCTACCTGATGTACAAAACTATTATACGTATTGTGTTCTGGAGTAATGTTTTGTGCTTTAATTTTCGAATAAAATTCACCTTCCCATTCTTGTTTCCCCCAACAATTTGGACAAACACTTTCTGGGGATTTCAATGTATTATTTCCTTCAGATTTTGATGTAAAGTACTTTTTTAGGTTTTGAATAATACTCATATTGTTAAGATTTTAATTTTTTCTAAAGCTAGATGATTAGAGAACTGTCTTTCTAATAATTTTAATTTTGGATCGATATATGTTTTGCAAAATGGTTTCTCAGGATTATTATAAAAATAATTTTTAAATTGATTTTCTGATGGTTTAAAATTACAATACTCTAAAACTTTAGTAATTATTTGATTGTTAAAATCGTTTTGTAATTTAGTAATAATTTGCGTCACTTCTTTTTTTTGATCTTCAGAAAACACATATACCGCCGAACGATATTTCTTTCTCATAGAATGTTCAGATGTGCTTTTGTGTGTCTGTAAATGAATCTTTATTAATGTTTTTAATTCAATTTTAGTATCATCAAAATGTATAATAACGGCTTCAGAAAATGAACTATTTTCATTTGTAGAAGCAATAAAACCTTGTTCTACTTTTATAACTCCAATTAACGATTGAAAAACAGCTTCTGTACACCAATGACATCCACCCCCAAAAGCTATTTTTATTAAAGAGTTCATTTTAATTCCAAGTTAACTGTTTACGTTCGTTCCAATATTCTTTTGGAGCTACTTTAAAGCTTTTTAATTCTTGCAACTCATCAGTAGAAAGTTCAAAATTAGTAAATTCTAAATTTGAGATTAAGTGTTGTTTATTACTAATACCACTTAAGATGGTGCTTTTAGGAAGGTTTTGCTTACAGAATTTTAAAGCAATAGCATCAATACCAACTTGATATTTTTTAGCTAAATTTTCTAAACTTTTATATAACTTATGGTAATGTAAATATTTATTATTTTTAAAAAGACGACCGTTTGCTAAGGCTTCTTTTATAATTATTTTTTTACCATTTTTATCAAGTTCATTTGCAACTTCTACTAAACTTTGTTCTAAAATATTAAAGGTTACTTGAAAAGTATCGAATAATGGTTCGCCATCCACAGAAATAGCTAATGCTTTTTTTATAACTTCAACTTGATTTTCGCCAGTTGTTGTAATTCCAATTTTTATTTGATGCTCTTTCTTTAAAGTTGCTAGTTTGTTTAAAATTGGTTGGTTTTCTAATACACCGGTTTCTAAAGTTGCAGAATGTATTTGATATAATTTTAAATTTGGTAAGAAGTTTTTTGATACTTCCCATTGTTCATTTAACTTATCTAAACTATGCTCTTTTACTTCATGAATTGTAGCTTTTGGATTAAAATCAGCGACATACATATATCCCCATTTTGTTGAAATTTCGATACTTGGATCGTTTTTAGTTTTCATCCATTCAAGTACTAATTTTTCAGCTAAACCATAACCTGGAGCTGTGTCAAAATATCGGATACCCAAATTATATGCTTCTTCTAAAACTTTAAACCCTTCATTTTTAAAAGAGATTAGGTCAAATTCAGATTGCTTTTTTTGACGAATATTTATGTATTGTGGTCTGCCAATGGCAGCAGTTCCTAATCCTAAAGTCATGCTTTTGTTATATCAAATTTTATAAAAAACTTCCGAAATCACGTTCAAAATGACAGGTGTAACCATTTGGGTGTTTTACCAAATAATCTTGATGTTCTGGTTCTGCAGCCCAAAATTTAGTATACGATTCTAAAGTAGTAGCTACCTTTTCATCCCACTTTTTAGAAGCATTTACCAACGTTATTATTTCTTCTGCTGTTTGTTTTTCAGTTTCATCTTGAAAGAAAATAGTAGATCGATAACTAGAGCCCATGTCATTTCCTTGTCTATCTATTGTTGTTGGGTTATGAATTCTAAAAAAATAGTCTAAAATTTCTCTGAAATTAGTTTCTGTTGGATCGTATGTTAATTCAATTCCTTCTGCATGCCCTGGATGATTTTTATAAGTCGGATGATCATTTTCTCCACCTAGATAACCAACTTCGGTGTCTTTAATTCCTGGGCGAACTCTAAAGAGATCTTCCATTCCCCAGAAGCAACCTCCTGCTATATATGCTTTTTTATAAATGCTCATTTTTCTATTCTTCTTTTTGTTTTATTAATTCTGGTGTCATTCTATCTATCCATTTCTTCAGTTCTTCTTTTCGTGGATTTCTTAATTTCTTTTTATCAATGGTTATTGTTGGAAAATTAAGTCTTTTATTGATATAAAGATTGCGCAATTCTTTTGCAAAAGAATCATTTTTATCAACATCTAAAAAATCAAACGGAACCTTAAATTCATTCAATAAATCTTTGTAGTACCTTGTTTTATGACAATATTCAGCTCCATAAAGTTTTATTGTATGTAAACTACTGCTATCCATTTTTTAAGTGGTTTTTTCTAATTTCATAGATTCTGAATTTATACAATAACGTAAACCACTTGGTTCTGGTCCATCAGGAAAAATATGTCCTAAATGAGCATCGCAGGTATTGCACATAACTTCAACTCTAATCATACCAAAAGAAATATCTTTATGATACTTTATAGCATTTTCTTCTATAGGTTGCGTAAAACTAGGCCAACCCGTTCCCGAACTAAATTTTATGGTAGAATCAAACAACGGAGTATTACAACAAACACAATTGTATTTGCCTTCATCGTAAATGCTACATAAATCACCAGAATTTGGTCTTTCTGTACCTTTTTGCCTAGTAATTCTGAATTGTTCTGGAGTTAACAGCTCTTTCCATTCAGCTTCTGATTTTTCTACTCTTTTCTCTGGAGTAGGGTTTCCTTTTTGACTAAAACTGATAATTTCTTTCCAAGTAAGCATATATTTTCCTTTTCTTTTTAATTAATAATATGATGCTTTTTAATAAAATAATAGTCGTAAAAAGACACTAATTCTTACAATTAAATGATGTTTGAAAGCATTGTCTAAATTTACGACAAAATATGAGTTCAAAGTATCTAAAATCTAAAATGTATATCTTTGTTTTAAATCAATTTATCTTATGAGTACCATCTTAATTGAAGCAGAAAAAGTTGTTTTTAAACTTTTAAATGAAGGTCTAGAAAATAATTATGTATATCATAATTTATCGCATACTCAAAGAGTTGTTGAGAAAACAAATGAATTTATTGAAGCTCTTAAAATTGAAGGAGGATCTGCTGAAAATTTGTTGCTAGCTTCTTGGTTTCATGATGTAGGATATACAAAAGGTAAAGAAAATCATGAAGAAGAAAGTATACGAGTTCTTACTGATTTTTTAAAATCGCAAAAAATTTCTGATGATAGAATTCAGGTTGTTTCTAAGTTGATTTTAGCTACAAAAATGGAACATCTACCAAAAAATGATTTTGAAAAAATTATTAGAGATGCAGATTGTTCTCATTTAGGGAGTAAAAGTTTTAATGATCATGCAGCATTGCTTAGAAAAGAGTGGGAACTAACAGAAAATAAACAGTTTTCTGAATCTGAATGGACTGATTTAAATTTAGAATTTTTAACGCAAAAGCATCGATTTTATACAGATTATGCATTAAAAAACTGGTCTAAAACGAAAGGGAAAAATGTTGCATCCTTATTAAAATATCAAAAGAAAATAAAACAAGAAAATAAAAAGTTTAATCAGAAAAAAGAAGAATTAAGTTTTAAGAAAAACAAGGTTGAATTACCCGAAAGAGGTATAGAAACTATGTTTAGAGTTGCTTTAAGAAATCATATCACATTAAGTGATATTGCAGACACAAAAGCGAATATTCTTTTATCGGTAAATGCAATTATTATTTCTTTAGTCTTATCAAATTTGGTTTCAAAATTAGATAACCCTTCAAATCAATATTTAATTATTCCATCTTTAGTTTTTATCATTTTTACAGTAGCTTCAATAGTGTTATCTGTTTTGTCTACAAGACCCAATGTTACTGAAGGGAAATTCACAAAAGAAGATGTTGCGAATAAAAAGGTAAACCTATTATTCTTTGGAAATTTTCATCAAATGAAGTTGCCAGACTTTGAATGGGCTATGAATGAAATGATGCAAGACAGAGATTATTTGTACGGTTCTTTAACCAAAGATTTATACTTTCTAGGATTGGTTTTAAATAGAAAATATAAACTTTTACGAGTGACGTATACCGTTTTTATGATTGGTATAGTTGTTAGTGTTTTAGCTTTTATTTTGTCTTTTAAAATGCAAGATCCAGCTGGAATCTAAGCTTCTATTTCTTTAATTAAATCGTTAAAAGTAATCGTGTTTTTGCCTGAATAGTTTTCTTGATATAAGACTTCAACACGCAATGCTTTTAAACCTGAAACTCCTTGTAAATCTTCTAATTCAAGTTTTTCTACCTTGCCAAAAAGTTTTTTAGATTGTAAGAATTTAATATATTTTAAATACTCTTTTGCATCTTTGTCTTGAGAATAAACGATGGCAATTTTACCAGGAACAGTTAAACGATCGCTAGTTCCATTTATATGTGCTTTATCGATACGTTTTTTAATAATTTCATATCTAATATTATAAGCGCCATCAACATCAAACTTCTTTTCGTCCATTCTAAATTTAATGGCAAGAGAATTACTATGTACTAAAATTAATGAAGCAACTTCTAAAGGGTGATTCATTACTTTTTTTGCATTAAAAGCAAGATTCTCCATTTCGTACATAACTTGTAATTGCCACAATCTAAGGTTGTAGAGATATAAGTTGTCGAAGGTTTTGTTTTTAACTAATGATTGTCCGATATACATATTGTATTCTACACCATCGGTTTTATAACGCTCGAAATAATGAGGAAACATTGCTTGTGCTTCTTCTTGTTTTCTGTCAATAAATTTTGCCAATTTATCGTTTAATAACGTTACACTGTTTTCGTAATCTTTACGCTTTTTATAGACAACTTGTAATTTGTTATCTAAACTATTCATGTATAAGTTTACCTGATTAGACAATTTTTTATTGATGTCTTTTATATGGGTGAAAACAGGATAAATATCTTTCTTTAAAAAGTCGATAATACCAATTTCATCACCAGCTTTCAACCCTTCTTTTACTTCTTTTAAATATTCTGAAACTCGAAAAACAAGCTCGTCGTAAATAGGTAATTTCTCTGTTTTACAAGCTTCATTTAATACATTAATTGCTAATGTTAACTGGGTAGTTAAATCATCTTTTATAGCATTGTTTCTTGCTATCGAAGAACCTTTTATATCACATTGACCAAAAAGAGGAAATACATCATTAAATATAATTTGCTCTAATTTTATGTCTTGTGGATTTGTTTGGACATCTCTATGATATTTCTCAGCAGCTTCTTCAAACCTCCACATTACAGTTTCGTGTAAAGAGGTGTAGTTTTCTTGAATGGTAGCTTCTATACTATTTTTATGTTCTTCTGCAGCTCTTTCTACTGCAGCTTCAAAGGCAGGAATTATATCTTTTAATTTATTCTGATTGATAGAATTTAACTCGTAAGGTCTTGGTGATGCAATTTCTAACATAGCCAAATCATTTCCGTTAGAAGATTTAATCGGAATTAAAATTATACTCTGGATTCCTCTTTTTATTAATGTTTTATATAAGGAGTTTTGATTTGTTAGTTCACCATATTTCTCAACATTAGAAATAGCGACTGTTTCTTGTTCTTTAAATATTTTTTTTGATGTGTGATGACAAAAATCTGTACTACAAGAAAACTCTAATCGATCTTTAAATAATAAACTTTTAGATCTTTTAATATGTACTTTTTCTAAATTATTTGTGGTGTCGAAAACAGAATACCCTAACATTAAATCTTTTATGTTATAGAATTCTTGAAGGTTTTTCTCCAATTTCTCAATTAAATCATCATCACTTTTTAATAAGTTAGTTCTTATAGATGAAATTGTTTCATCTGCTGTTACATCAAATAAATTAATGATTCCAAATCCTTTAAATATATAACTGTTTGGTGGAAATTTTTTTCTCCAAACCTCAATATTATCAAAATTATCTAATAATTCTAAATAATCTTCTTTTGTGATTTTTGGTGCTTTTTCTGTTGGTATAACTTCAGAAAAATCGGCATTAAATGCAGCTCTATAATGTTTTGTTAATCCAGAAATTGTATTGGGAATATCAAAATAAAATGGTCTTTTTAAATCTACTTGATATCCATAAACATAGCCTAGAATAAAAGTACATGCCATAATATACATGGAATCATCTTCGAAATTACGAACTGAAAAATCATAATTTTCTCCAGCATTATTTAAGATATTTTCAAATCGAGTTGTAAACTTAAATGAGGTAAATGAAAATGGAATTGTTGCCGCCTTTATTTCATTTTCTAGTAAAGCCTCAGGAAAAAGAGGTTCTAAAAGTAAATCTATTTGTGTTTTATATTTTTCTAATAAAGTATGATCTGAAAAACCTTCAAATAATTCTGGATATTTCTTCAGCTCCCTAATCATCTCTATTGCAGATTTGTGATAGGGATGTTTCTCATATTCTTTCGACCCATATTTTTCATATACCGTAAACATTTTACTAAAAGAAATATTTAGCTGTAAAGGCAATTCAATATCAGTCTCTGATTTTGATTGAAAGATTTTCATAGGCGAAAAATATTTTACAAAGTTACAAAATTGTTATTTTGTAGTCGTTTTAAACGCTTTTGCTTACAAAAAAAGGAGTTATTTCTGTCTAAAGTAAATTGTGATAGGTACGCCAGAAAAGTCATAAATTTCACGCAATTTGTTTTCTACAAAACGTTTATAAGGATCTCTAACATATTGTGG
The DNA here is from genome assembly GCF_007827455.1 of Lutibacter sp. Hel_I_33_5. Classification (NCBI taxonomy): domain Bacteria; kingdom Pseudomonadati; phylum Bacteroidota; class Flavobacteriia; order Flavobacteriales; family Flavobacteriaceae; genus Lutibacter; species Lutibacter sp. Hel_I_33_5. The sequence goes on along the minus strand of NZ_VISM01000001.1, from coordinate 1,405,736 downwards.
TAAATTACAGAAAAAAGCAAACTGAGGCGTTTGTGTAGGCAATTGCATACAGTACTTAATTTTCACGAATTTACCTTTTGTTGCAGGTGGCGGATAGTTTTTTACCACTTCTAACATAGCGTCGTTAAACTTACTTGTCGCAATTTTGGTTTTTCTGTTTTCAAAAACTTGAACAGCGGTTTCGATTGCTTTTAATAAACGTTGTTTGGTAAGTGCAGAAATAAACACAATTGGGACATCTGTAAAAGGTTCTATTTGTTTTCTAACTTTAGCTTCAAAATCACGTAATGTATTGGTTTCTTTCTCAATTAAATCCCACTTATTAACTAAGATTACTACACCTTTTCTATTCTTTTCTGCCAACCAAAAAATATTTTGATCTTGTCCTTCAAAACCACGAGTAGCATCTATCATTAAAATGATTACATCAGCATATTCAATAGATCTAACGGCACGCATTACAGAATAGAATTCTAAATCTTCTTTTACTTTCGATTTTTTCCTGATTCCAGCAGTATCAACTAAATTAAAATCAAATCCAAAACGATTGTATTTGGTGTCGATAGAATCTCTTGTTGTTCCTGCAATATTGGTGACAATATTTCTGTCTTCACCAATTAGTGCATTAATAAAAGATGATTTACCTGCGTTTGGTCTTCCAACAACGGCAAACCTAGGTAAAGCTTCAGATTCTAAATCGACTTCTTCTGGTTCGGGCATTATTTTAGCAATATCATCTAAAATATCTCCAGTTCCACTTCCATTAATGGATGAAATGGTATGATAATCTCCTAAACCTAAATTATAGAATTCTACTGCATCAGCTTCACGCATTGCGTTGTCAACTTTATTTACAGCGGTAAAAATTGGTTTTTTTACTTTGCGTAACAATTTTGCAACTTCAGAATCCATTGGTGTAATTCCTTGTTCCACATCAACCACAAAAATGATAATATCTGCTTCATCTATAGCAAGCTGAACTTGCTTTCTTATCTCCGCTTCAAAAATATCATCAGAACCAACAATATATCCACCCGTATCAATTACAGAAAATTCTTTTCCGTTCCAATCAGATTTCCCGTAATGTCTATCACGTGTAACCCCACTTACAGAATCTACAATAGCTTCTCTACGTTGAACTAAACGGTTAAAAAGTGTTGATTTTCCTACATTAGGTCTTCCAACAATGGCAACAATACTGCTCATTCTTTTAAATTTTGTGCAAAGATACCTTAAATAATAATTACTGAAGTTTAGATTTAGTCTTTATACCCAAATCTTTTAAGTTGTCGCTCGTTAGAACGCCAATTTTTATTGACTTTTACATATAAGTCTAGAAATATTTTCTTTTCAAAGAATTTCTGTAAGTCTTTTCTAGCTTCAGTTCCTACACGTTTTATGGCAGATCCTTTATGTCCGATTATAATCCCTTTTTGAGTATCACGCTCTACCATAATTACAGCACGAATTTTTATAATATGTTCTTCTTCAACAAATTCTTCGGTTTCTACTTCTATAGAATATGGGATTTCTTTTTTGTAATGCATTAAGATTTTCTCTCTTATAGATTCATTTACAAAAAAGCGTTCTGATTTATCTGTTAATTGATCCTTTGGATAAAAAGGAGGGCCTTCAGGAAGAAGCTCAATAATTTTATAGAATACCGTCTGTACATTAAATTTTTCTAAAGCAGAAATTACATAGACAAAAGAGTTTGGTACTTTATTTCTCCAGAAAGCAATTTTTGCTTCCACATCTTCTTGTGATGATTTATCAATTTTATTTAATAATAGGATTACTGGAATTTTACTATTGATGATTTTATCGAAAAAAGCTTCATTTTTAAGTGCAGTCTCACCAACTTCTACCATATAAATCAACACATCGGCATCATCAAAAGCAGATTTTACAAAATCCATCATAGATTCTTGCAATTCATATGCTGGTTTTAGAATTCCTGGTGTGTCAGAAAAAATAATTTGATACTCATCATGATTTACAATTCCTAAAATCCTATGCCTTGTCGTTTGAGCCTTTGAAGTTATGATAGATAGTTTTTCGCCAACTAATGCATTCATTAGCGTAGACTTACCCACATTTGGATTTCCAATAATATTTACAAAACCGGCTTTATGTATCATGCTGCAAAGATAGTTTGTTTTTTAGGTTGATAATAAAAAAAGCATAATATTAAAAATTAATAGATTTTGTTTGGTAAATAGTCTGTTTATATAGTATCTTTGCAGTCCAAATCGCGGGATAGAGCAGTAGGTAGCTCGTCGGGCTCATAACCCGAAGGTCACTGGTTCGAGTCCAGTTCCCGCTACTAGAAAAGAGAATCAATTTTGATTCTCTTTTTTTATGCAAAAAACCCTCGCTAAATAGTAGCGAGGGTAAAATAACTTTTCGTTGTCCCCACAAGTTATATAATCATTTTTTAATCTGGGGGTTCTTTAATTAATTATCACAAGATTCTTCTAAGGCAATAAACTCATCATCGTCTGCAATTGTCTTTTTAGTTCCGTCTTGTAAAATTACTGTTAAGGGATAACCAATATATAAATAATCATCTTCTATTAAACTATCTAGGTAGGCATCAAACTCTTGATCATTATTTACTGTAACTGTGTTTTCTGTATCTTCATTTTTAACTAAGTTAATAGGATATGTGATGTCAAAACAAATAGTGTCATCATCTTCTTCATAGAAACAGTCATCAAAAGCATCTTCCAATTCTTCTAGAGAATTTAATGTTACTAATGTATCATCAGTATATTTTATGTCTATTGGGAAAACAAAATCAGGAAATGTATAATCTTCTAACTTAGAAATATATTCTTCTAAATCATCATTTGAGTTAATTGTAATTTCTTCGCCATTTAGGTTTGCTTTAATAGGGAACTGAACTTCAAAACAATCAAACTCATCATAATCTTCACAATCATCATAATTATAACAATAACTATCAATTGCATCAAAATCATCATCATTTTCTATAGTAGAAATACTCCCGTCGCTCAATGTTAACTCTAAAGGATATTTAAAAGTAATATGAGCATTTTCATCCTTGTCAAATGCCATATCAATAAAAGTATGAAGTTCAATTTCGCTATTTATTACTGTTTCGTTTGAGGTGTTAGTGGTAAAATCTTCTTGTACTAAACTTAAAGGGTAATTAAGCGTGTAACAAGGTGTTTCTTCACCCATACAAGAATCATATACATCATCTAATTCTTCTAAATTAGTAATAGTTTCTTCACTATTATCTTCTAATTTAATAGTGATAGGAAAGACGATTTCTGGTTCAGAACCGATTTCAACTGCATCATAATAATCGGCTAGTTCTTCTTTACTATTTATTACAGTTTCTTCTTCGCCATTTTTTATAGTAATTGGAAACACATATGCAAAACAATCTATAGAAGCGATACGTTTTGCTGCATGATTATTATTACTTGTACTCGGAGTTCTTTTACTTTTACTTACAGCTGCTTTTGCGGCTTTAAATAATCGTTTTTTTGCAACTTTAGTTGTTGTTTGAGGTGCTTCTATGGTTTCATTTTGCTCACAAGAAGTGATGAAAAATGAAAAGACACACACCATAAGTAGAATTTTAAATTGTAGTTTCATGATAATAACTTTTAAATTAATATTTATTCGTTTTAATTAAAACAGTCAACTATAGTTTTACCCTACTTTTTCTTTGAATAAAAATAGATTTTTTATCTAAAATACTGGTAATCAATATTTTAATTTTAATAAATGTTGATTAAAAATAGTTGACGGGTTATTGTATAAATGAAATATCCTTTGCTAAATTTTCTTTAGATTTGAACTCGAGATTATAAAAGTTGATTTCACTTAATGAACCCAGAAACAAAATCTGTTTGCGAACAAAAGAATTATGAAATGATTTTTAATAATCATTCAGAAACTTTGCGCAATTTTATTTACTATAAATGTGGTAATCTTCAACAAGCAGAAGATATAGTTCAAGATTCATTTATTAAACTTTGGAAGAATTGCGCAAAAGTAATTTTCGAAAAAGCAAAGTCTTATTTATATACTATTTCTAAAAATGCTTTTTTAAATGAAGTAGCCTATCAGAAAGTTGTATTGAAACATCAAGTACATTTAGTAAAAGAGAGTACAAATGAAACGCCAGAATTTATATTAGAAGAAAAGGAGTTTATGGTAAAGCTAAAAAAAGCAATTGCAGATTTACCAGAAAAACAACGAGAAGTTTTTTTATTAAGTAGAATTGATAAGAAAAAATATGCAGAAATAGCTGAGGTTATAGGAATCACTGTAAAAGCAGTAGAAAAGCGTATGAGCTTAGCCTTAAAAACATTGAGAGAAAAAATAGGTGATATTTAAAGTAGGGTAAAACAATAGTTACTTGTTTTAGTAATAGAAAGGAATTAAAAAATGGAAAAACATTTCTCAGACGACACTTTTTTAGCACGATGGATTTCTAACGATCTATCCGAGGAAGAATTAACGTCGTTTAAAAAATCTAAAGAGTACACAGCTTTTAATAAGATTAATGAGAGTGCACAAAAATTAGAAGCACCAGCTTATAATAAAAAAGCTGCTCTACATAAAATTCAACAAGAATTACATAAAGAAAATCAATCAAAAGTTAGACGATTAATTCCGACTTGGATGTATAGTGCTGCTGCAGTATTAATTGTTGCTTTAGGGCTTTTATTTTTTATGAATGATACTCCTTCTGAATTTCAAACAGGTTTTGGAGAACAATTAGCAGTTGTTCTTCCAGATAATTCTAAGGTGCAATTAAATGCACAATCACAATTAGAATTTAATAGTAAAACTTGGGAAGAACAACGAGAAATAAATTTAAAAGGTGAAGCTTTTTTTGATGTTGAAAAAGGGAAAACCTTTAAAGTGATTACTGCTATTGGAACAGTTGAGGTTTTAGGAACAGAATTTAATGTGTTGGTCAATAACAATTATTTTGAGGTACAATGTCATGAAGGAAGTGTAGCTGTAAAAAGTTCTAATCATAATATTATTTTAAAACCAGGAAACGCTGTTAGAATTGTAAATTCTAAAGTAGAGGAGTGGCAATTTTCTGACGTAAAACCATCTTGGTTGCAAGGAGAAAGTACGTTTACAAATGCGTCGTTAGCACAAGTAATTAAAGCGTTAGAGAATCAATTTAATGTGTCAATTAATTCCGATAAAATAGATACATCAAAAAAATATACAGGTGTGTTTTCTCATAAAAATTTAAAGGTAGCCCTAAAAACAGTTTTCACTACTATGGATATTTTATATACTTTTAAAGGCGATAAAACGATTGTTCTTACTAATAAGAAATAGTAACTTTATTGTCAACCGTATATGAAATTAAAAATAATCCTTATATTTTTTTTGTTTTCATTGACAATGATGTCTCAAAAAAAGACATCATTGTCTTTTAATAAAGTACCCTTACAAGAAGTTTTAGTTACGCTTGAAAATAAGTTTGAAATTAAATTCTCATACAACTCAGAATTAATTAAAAATCAACTAATCACGTTTGATTTACAAAAAGTAACGCTTGAAACTATATTTGAATCTATTGAATATCAATCAGAAGTTGAGTTTGAAAAAGTTACCAATCGATATTATATTCTAAAAAGGAGAACAACCATAGACTTATCTAAAATTCAGAATTTAGATGAAATAGTTGTAAAAGAATATCTTACTTCAGGAATTCACAAAAAAAATGATGGATCCATCGTTTTTTCACCAAGTAAATTAGGGATACTTCCAGGCTTAACAGAGCCCGATGTTTTGCAAAGTCTTCAATTACTTCCAGGTATTCAAAGTCCAACAGAAACCGCTTCTGGTTTATATGTTAGAGGTGGAACACCAGATCAAAATTTAATTCTTTGGGATGGAATAAAAATGTATCATTCGGGTCATTTCTTCGGAATGATTTCTGCGTTTAATCCTTACATCACAAAAGATGTAAAGTTATATGTAAACGAAACAAAAGCTAAATATGGTGGAAGAATTTCGAGTGTAATAGATATTACATCTTCAGATAAAATTCCAGATACAATTGAAGGTGGGGTTGGTTTTAATTTAACCCATGCAGATGCATACTTAAAAATTCCTGTCACAAAAAAAGTAGCCTTAATTGCATCTGCAAGACGTTCTTTTAATGATGTTTTTGAATCGGTTACGTTTACAAATATTTCTAAAAAAGTATTTCAGAACACAAAAATTTCGGATGAACAGAAAATCTTAGAAGGAGAAGATATTACTCAAAACTCTGAACTTTTTAAGTTTTCTGATATTACACTAAAAGCAATTTTTAAACCATCAGAAAAAGATAAAATTACGGTAAGTAATTTGTTTGCCAAGAATGTGTTAGATTTTGGTTTTACGATTGATGAATTTAACGAAACAATAAGAGATCAATTAAATATAAAAAACCATGGTTCTAGTATTTTATGGAATCATGATTCAAGCACAAAACTGAGTTATAGTTTACAAGCCTATATTTCTAATTTAGATCTAGATTATAACGGATTATCAACTTTTGAAACCACTTCTATAAGTGAAATTATAAGACAAAATAACGTTGAAGATTTTGGTGTTTTGGCAAATGCAGATTGGATATTAAACAAGGCTAATAGTGTTGCGTTTGGATATCAACTATCACAACAAAAAATACGATATCAATTAAATTTTAAAAACAAAGAAGAAAATTTACCAGAAGAAGTAAATAACTACGAAGACATACAAAAGAACAAAGTGCATTCGTTGTTTGGAGAATATCAATATAAAAAAGAAGACGATTTTATTTTGAATGGAGGTCTTAGAGTAAATTATATATCCACATTAGAAAAGTTGTTTGTTGAGCCTAGAATTAGAGCTCAAGTACGTTTGTCATCAGAATTAAAATATAAAATATCTGTTGAGCAATTATATCAATCGGTAAGTCAAATTGTAGAGTTTCAAGATGAAGGTTTAGGATTAGAAAATCAAACTTGGATTCTTGCAGACGGAGAAGAAATCCCCGTGTTAAAAAGTAATCAAGTTTCTACAGGTTTTGCTTTTAATAAAAATGGAACAAAAATAGATATTGATGGATATTATAAAAAAATTGATGGTTTAACCTCGTTAACCAAAGGTTTTGATAATCCTACTGATGTTTCATTTTTTAAAGGAAAAAGTACTGTTTTTGGTATTGATGTTTTAATAAAAAAGAAAATCGATAACTATAGAAGTTGGATAAGTTATTCATTTATTAATAATCAATTTAAGTTTGAAGATGTAAATAATGGGGAGTTTTTTCCTGGTAATTTTGATGTAAAACATCATCTTACTTGGGCGCATTCTTATGCATATAATAATTTTAATTTTTCTTTAGGTTTTAATATGAGAACAGGAACTCCCTATACAAATGCTTTGGGAATAAGTCTAATAGATGATACACCAGAGATTAATTATAATAAAACTAATGGAGCTAGATTGCCAAATTATAGTAGATTAGATTTTTCGGCTACTTATAAATTTAACCTTTCAACAACTAAAAAGTGGGTAGGAAAAATAGGTTTTTCGGTATTAAATATTGCTAATAGAAAAAATATTTTAGGTAGATCTTATAAAATATCTTCAAATTTTGATAGTGCTATAGAAAACTTCTTACTTCAAGAAATTAATAGATATTCTTTAGGATTTACTCCAAATTTAGTTTTTAGAGTCGCTTTTTAATTTGTTTTTGGAACCCAAATTTTTAAGTTGTCAAACTTTCCAGTATCGTCAAAAGAACCAAGTCCAATTTTTCCGTAAGTTAATGTTGTGTCTTTAGCTTCCATTTTTGGATGAGTCATATCATCAAAAAATACTTTTATCGTTCCTTCTTTAGTATTACGTTCTATTCTTTCAGTATGCCAAGAAGTTTTTGAACCCCAATTAATTGTCTTGGAAGTTTTACTTGCTATTTTAATTCGAGGATTGTTATCAACTAAAAAGATGTTATTTGCATGCTTATCGGCTACACTCGCAATATGTGTATAGTAAAATTGAGATTCGTTTTGTATGCCGAAAAATAAACATAAATCTCTATGATTATATTCTCTACTTGTTTGATTTAAAGTTATTTCTAAAATAAAATCACCAACGGTTACTTTCTGTAGAATAGCAATATTAAATGGCGATCTTACCTTTGGTTTGTAGTTACTTTGTTTATGAAGATGTAAACTTTTTCCTGAATTAGAATCATCTATTTTCCATGCGTTATCATCTGTGAATTTAAAATCACCAATAGCTTTTTCAGATTCGAAATCTTGAGAATAAATAAGTGTATAGTTTTCTGGAATTGATTTTTGTGCGATACTATTAACAGCAAAAAACGGCATGATTAAATAAATAATTATGCCGATTTTCTTATATGTTATTAAATAATTCATTGAGATTATTCAATTAAATCTCTTAATCTATTTGCCGCAATTTCTGCAGTAATATCACGTTGAGGTGTTCCAAACATTTCATAACCAACCATAAATTTTTTAACGGTAGCACTTCTTAATAATGGTGGATAAAAACTCATATGCCAATGCCAGTGAGAATTATCTTCTCCATTGGTTGGCGCTTGATGAATTCCACTAGAATACGGAAATGAGCACTCAAATAATTTGTCATATGCCTTTGTAATTGCCGAAACAGCTTTTGCAAAATCTAATGTTTGTACATCAGACATTTTTAAAATTGTTGATTGAGATTCTTTTGGAACAATCATTGTTTCAAATGGCCAAATTGCCCAAAAAGGAACCAAGACAACAAAGTTGTCGTTTTCGTAAATAATGCGCTCTTTTTTATCGATCTCTTGCTGCAAATAATCGCCTAATAAACTTTTATTATTCTTACTATAATAGGTTTGTTGTTGCGAATCTTTTTTTACAACCTCATTAGGTAATGTAGACTGACTCCATATTTGTCCATGTGGATGCGGATTACTACATCCCATAACTGCACCTTTATTTTCAAAAATTTGAACATAATTTATGAATTCATTTTCTCCTAACGATTTATATTCTTGTTGCCATATAGCTACAACTTTTTGAATATCGTTAGCATCCATATCTGCCAAACTTTTAGAATGATCCGGACTAAAACAAATTACTTTACAAATACCTTGTTCGCTTTGTGCTTGTAATAAATTATCGTTGACTTCAAATACTTTAGAGTCGCTTTGTAAGGCTCCAAAATCGTTATTAAAAACAAATACATCTTGATAGTCTGGATTTACATCACCAGTTATTCTTTTGTTTCCAGCACATAAATAACATGAAGCATCATGACTTGGTCTTTTTTCTGTAGCCGCTTTTTCATTCTGTCCTTGCCAAGGTCTTTTTGCTCTATGTGGAGATACTAATACCCATTCTCCGGTTAAAATATTAAATCTTTTATGTGAAAAATCTTGTAAATCTGTAGTCATTTTTCTTTTTATTTATTGTCGTTAATTAAATGAGTACCATCAGAAAGTTGTACCGAATAAATTGAACAATCCATATTAAATTGATTTTTATAGGCTTCTGAAATGCTAGATGAAAAATCTGCGATTTCTTCTTTTTTAATCAAATTGATAGTACAGCCACCAAAACCGCCACCCATCATTCTTGCTCCTAAAATATTAGGGTTGTCTTTCGTTTGATCCACTAAAAAATCAAGTTCTTTACAACTAACTTTATATTGATTTTGCAATCCGTCATGTGATGCATAAATTAATGCTCCAAGACTTTTTAAATCATCATTTGTAATAGCTTCAGACGCTTTTTCTGCTCTTTTATTTTCTTGAATTACATACAATGCTTTTTGATAATTTTCTTCAGAAACACTGTCTTTTATGTTTGCTAAATCGTCTTCAGTGGCATCACGTAAAGCTTTTATTTTTAAAAGTTCTGAGATGTTTTCACAAGCAGAACGTCTGTCGTTATATGCACTGTCAGATAATTTGTGTTTTACATTTGTATTGATTAATAACAACTCATATCCTTTAAAATCGATTTTATAAGGTGTTGCTTTTATCGTTCTACAATCCAGCAATAACGCGTTGTTTTCTATTCCAAACATACTTGCGTACTGATCCATGATTCCACATTTTACACCCACATAATTATGTTCGGCTTTTTGTGAAATAAAAATCATTTCTTCTTTAGTAAACCCTAAATTAAAAAGTTCATTTAATCCATAAACAACACTGTTTTCTAGAGCAGCAGAAGAAGACATTCCAGATCCTCCAGGAATATTTCCACTAAAAGCGATATTAAAATTACCTAAAACTTTTCCGCGGTTTAAGATTTCTGCTACAACACCAAAAACATAGTTTTCCCAGTTTCCTTCAGAAGATGGTTTTAAAGTGTCAAAAGAAAACTCAATCGCTTCTTTTTTATCAATCGCAAAAGCTGTAGAAGTATTCGTGTCACTTTTTTGAATTCCAGCAACAATTCCTAAATCGATAGCTGCAGGAAAAACAAACCCGTCGTTATAATCGGTATGCTCTCCAATTAAATTAATTCTACCAGGAGAAAATACTAACATTGGGTTCGTATTAAATTTCTCTATAAAGCTTTTTTCTACTTTTTGTATAAGTGCCTTATTCATTTTATATGTTTTTTAATTTTAAAGTCCAATCTATTTTATATACCTCATTTGAAGCTAAAGTTTGTAATCCAATATTGTTATTAAAGCTATCCGCAACACCGGTAGTTGGTTCTATTGCGATTATATTTTTCTTAGGTGGTGTGTACACTTGTAAAAAGTTTTCTTTTGCGCTAGATTCAATAGAAAAACGATACTTAGGTGTTGTAAATTCTACACTGTTATCTTTTAAAAGAAAACAATTGTCTAATTGTTTGTCTTCAATAGTAAATGATGAATCATTATTAAAATCTACAACTTCTTTAGTGATGTTTTTTGCATCATAGGTTAATGTTTTATCACTATTAAAGTCTAGGTAACTACTATAAAGATCACTACTATTAAAATACGGGTGCCATCCAATGGTAAATGGAAAAACACGATCATCCGTATTTTTTACGTTTATTTTTACTGATAATTCGGTTTGCGTACATCTGTATTCAATTTGAATCGTATAGGTAAAAGGAAATCCTTGCGATTTATCATTTTCAACATATTCTAGTAAAACAGCCGCATAATCATTATGCTCTTCTTTTTTAAGAACCGTAAATAGTTTATTATAAACCAAACCATGCAAGGCATTTTTTTCTTCTCGTTGATTTGTATCTAGTTGAAATTTTTCTCCATTAAATTCATATTTACCATCTCTAATTCTACTCGCAAAAGGAAATAATATTGATGATGCATAGGTGTCACTATACGTTAATGGACTTAAATCAGTAATTAATGCATGTCCGTTAAGTGTTAATTCTTGTAAACTAGCACCTTCATTTAAATGAATTTTAGAATACACTTTTTGCTGTGTATTTTCAATTATTAAATGATGATTATTTTGTTTTATTGTATACATTAAAAAGGGTTAAATAGAATTTCTAATTATTATATTATTTGGATTCTCAATTTGAGTTTTTTCTTTATTTAAAATCATTTCTGCCAAACGTTTCCCCATCGCATTAAAATCTGTAGAAATAGTAGTGATACCACCCTCAACAATTTCTTTTAGTAACGTGTCATTATAGGAAATCACCCCGATGTCTTTTGCAAGCGTTAGTTTTTCTTCTTTCATTTTTTTAATTACTCTCAATAAATTTTTATCATCAAGAATAATGTAGAGTTCACCTTTTTCTATTGCTCTGTTATCAAAAGAATTTATAATTTCAAAAGAGATCGAATTTGCTTCACAAAAAGTTGTAAACCCATTAAGAATACCTTCTGGTTGTTTTTCTTTAGAAAAAACCAATACTAGCTTTTGATACTTTTTTATGTCGTTTACTATCTTAGTTAAGTTATTAAAAAGCGCTTTTTCGAAATTTTGATAAATCGCTGGATAATCAGTTAAGTCATCATGAATTTGATCTAAAATATAAACTTTATCATTCGCTAATTTTTTAATATCATCATTGGTGTTTTTTAAATTCGCTGGCATAATTACAAAATAATTATAATCACCTTGATTGTCTTGAATCAGCTTGCTGAAAATATTTTCATTAAAATGATGGAAATAAATATCAACTTGAACATCATTGCCTAAGTGTTTTAAAAAAGAATTATATAAGTCTTCTTTAAAGGAATTTAACTCATCAAAAAGTAAAAATATTTTTTGAATAACAGTAACATTTTCACTTGCTACATAATACCCTTTTCCAACTACAGATTTAATGATACCTCTGTTTTTTAATTCATTAAACGCAAATAAAACAGTATCTCTTGATAATTGATAACTGTTTTTAATATCGTTTATTGATGGAATTTTATCTTCTTTTTTTAGCAATCCTTCAATAATAGCATTTTCAATAGAGTCAATGATTTGCTTATATTTAGGGGTGCTAATATCTTTATTTATCGAAATAAAATCCATAGCTGCAAATATATATAAAATTTATATTTTACCAACCAGTACCTACTAGTTGGTTTTTTAAAATAAAATGTATAAATTTGGCAGGTTATAAATTGTTTTCAATTAAGGAGAATAGTTTGTAATCAGATTAAAAACAACTAAATTTAATTTAAATAACTAAAATATGACTAGTGGATTTCATTTTTGGGATTACGTAATTTTCATTGCCTATGGTGTACTTATACTTGGTGTTGGATTATGGGTTTCGAGAGATAAAAAAGGGCATCAAAAAAATGCTGAAGATTACTTTTTAGCGAGTAAATCTTTACCATGGTGGGCAATTGGTGCTTCATTAATTGCAGCCAATATTTCGGCAGAACAGTTTATAGGAATGTCAGGTTCTGGTTTTGCATTAGGACTAGCAATCGCTTCATATGAGTGGATGGCAGCCATTACCTTAATTATTGTAGGTAAGTATTTTCTACCTATTTTTATTGAAAAAGGACTGTATACAATTCCAGAATTTGTAGAGAAGCGTTTTTCTACCAATTTAAAAACGATACTTGCAGTTTTCTGGATTGCCTTATATGTATTTGTTAACCTTGCATCTGTATTGTATTTAGGTGGTTTAGCCATTGAAACAATTATGGGAGTAGATATGATTTACGCCGTAATTGGTTTAGCATTATTTGCAGCAGCATATTCTTTATATGGTGGTTTATCTGCGGTTGCTTGGACAGATGTAATACAAGTTGTTTTTCTTGTTTTAGGTGGTATGGCTACAACGTATATAGCTTTAAATACAGTATCTGGAGGCGAAGGAGTGATGGCAGGATTTTCTAAAGTGATGGAAGCTGCACCAGATAAATTTCATATGATTTTAGATGAAGCAAACGAGAACTATAATAATTTACCTGGTATTTGGGTATTAGTTGGTGGTCTTTGGGTTGCAAACATTTATTACTGGGGATTCAATCAGTATATCATACAAAGAACATTAGCAGCTAAATCTTTAAAAGAATCTCAAAAAGGTATTTTATTAGCAGCAGGATTAAAAATTGTAATTCCATTAATTGTTGTTGTACCTGGTATTGCGGCGTATGTTATGGTGAATGATCCAGCGATTATGGCTACTTTAGGAGAAGCAGGAACATTAAGTTTACCATCTGCAGAACAAGCAGATAAAGCATATCCTTGGTTATTACAGTTTTTACCAACTGGACTTAAAGGTGTGGCTTTTGCAGCATTAGCAGCAGCAATTGTATCTTCTTTAGCGTCTATGTTAAATTCGACTTCTACTATTTTTACGATGGATATTTATAAGCAATACATTAATAAAAATGCAAATGATAAGCAGACTGTAAATGTTGGTAGAATTTCTGCCGCAGTAGCATTAATTATTGCAGTGATTATGGCCCCTTTATTAGGAGGTATAGATCAAGCATTTCAATTTATCCAAGAATGGACTGGAGTAGTAAGTCCTGGTATTTTAGCAGTATTTATTTTAGGATTATTCTGGAAGAAAACAACTAATAATGCAGCGATTTGGGGAGCAGTTTTATCAATTCCTATTGCGTTAGCTTTAAAATACATACCTATTGCAGCTTTAGAGCCATGGATGCATCAAATGGGCTTAACAGCGGTATTAACTATGCTAGTAATTATTGTAATTAGTTATTTACAAAATAAAGGAGCAGATGATGAAAAAGGAATACCTTTAAGTAAAGAGTTGTTTAAAACATCACCATTATTTAATATTGTTTCTATTGTAATTTCTATTATTACAGCTGTATTATATTGCCTTTTCTGGTAAAATAAAAAGTTTTAAAAAATATAAAAGCCTAGAAGTTTACTTCTAGGTTTTTTTTGGTTGAATATTTTTTTATATTTATATCCATAATTTAAAAATCAAACAAAATGGGAAAATTTGAAATTAAAACTGATAAAGCAGGTAAGTTTCGTTTTAACTTAAAAGCTGGTAACGGTCAAATAATTTTATCAAGTCAAGGGTATGCTAATAAAGCAGGGTGTGATAACGGAATAGAATCTGTTAGAACAAACTCGCAAAACGATGCTATGTTTGAAAGGGCAGTAGCAAAAGATGGAAGTCCTTACTTCAACTTAAAATCGTCTAACGGACAAGTTATTGGAAATAGCGAAATGTATTCTAATGATGGAGCTATGGAAAACGGAATTGCTTCTGTTAAGAAAAACGCGCCTGATGCTTCTGTAGAAGAGGTATAGTATTTATCAAAATAAATATATAAAAAAAGCTTCTCAAATGAGAAGCTTTTTTTGCGGTCTGGACGGGACTCGAACCCGCGACCCCCTGCGTGACAGGCAGGTATTCTAACCAGCTGAACTACCAAACCGTTGCATAAATGCGGTTGCAAATATAAGTTAGTTCCTTGTATTGGCAAAACAAAAAATTAAAATTTTACATCATTTTTTTTCTGCTCACCAAATAAGTAGTTAATATTTGATGAAAGCCTAGATTGATATCTACAGGAACATAATCTATTTTATATTGTAAGCATTTGTTTTTTAATTCTTTAAAATATTCGGTAACTAAATTTGTGTATTCTTTTTGAATATTTTGAGCATATAAATTAATTTCTTCGCCAGTCTCAATATCTATGAATTTTTTAGGCGAATCATCAAAATTAAAGTCAAATTCAGTCTTTCCATCGTATGTATGAAACAAAACGACTTCATGTTTATTGTGCTTTAGATGACGAAGTGACTCTAAAAGTTCCTCCTTTTCTTTGGTGGTTTGGAACATATCCGTAAACAAAAAAATTAAAGATCTTCTATGGATCTTTTCTGCAATTTCATGTAAATATTGATACGTCTTTGTTCCTTTTGTTGTTTCAGAAGTTAATAATTGATCAAGTTGATGTAAAATCATCTTTCTGTGGCGTTCACTTCCTTTTTCCGGGGCGTAATACTCATAGGTGTCAGAATAAATACTTAATCCAACAGCGTCTCTCTGGCGTTTTAAAATCTCCATTAAAGAAGCAGCGGCTATTGCAGAAAAACCAATTTTGTTTAAAGAATCGATAGATTGATTTTTTACAACTGGATAATGCATCGAAGCAGAATTATCAATAATAATATGACAACGTAAATTAGTTTCCTCTTCGTATTTTTTAGTGTAGAGTTTTTCGGTCTTGGCAAAAAGCTTCCAATCAATATGACGCGTACTTTCTCCTTTGTTATATAATTTGTGTTCAGAAAATTCAACAGAAAATCCATGAAACGGACTTTTATGTTTACCCGTTATAAAACCCTCAACAACTTGTTTAGCTAACAAGTCTAAGTTTTTAATTTCTGAAGATTTTGTTTCTGAAAGATTCATATGTACCGAAAATAAAAAAAGGTTTGACCTTAGCCAAACCTTTTTAGATATCTTTTATAAAAATGCTTTTTATAAAGCTGCGTCTATTTTACCAGTGTAGACGTTTTTAGGCGCAACACCAACTTGCTTATCTACAACTTCTCCGTTTTTAAAGATTAACACAGTAGGTATATTTCTTACACCGTATTTAGCTGCAAATTCTTGGTTTGCATCAACATCTACTTTACCAACAATAGCTTTACCATCATATTCAGTATGAATTTCATCAACAATAGGTCCAACCATTCTACACGGTCCACACCAAGCTGCCCAAAAATCTACTAAAACTGGTTTGTCTGATTTTAATACTACTTCATCAAACGTTGCATCTGTTATTTCTAATGCCATTATATTTTATTTTAATTGTTATTCTTAATTTGTTCCTACAAAAGTAAACAAATATTTTACCAAAGCAATTTTTATAAAATTACTTTTTCTTATCTGTCTATCAATCCTTTCTATCCTTACAAATTTAGAATATAGCAGAAGCTATTTGCTGTATATTGCTAGATTTCCCCATAGAGTAGTAGTGTAAAACAGGCACACCTGCAGCTAACAATTCTTTAGATTGTTCAATTGCAAATTCAATACCCACTTGCCTTACTGCTTTATTGTCTTTACATGAATCTATAGCCTGAATTAAATTTTCTGGAATATCAATCTTAAAAACTTGAGGTAATAATTGTAAATGCCTTTTTACTGCTAAAGGTTTAATTCCCGGAATAATAGGCACATTAATCCCAATATTTTTTGCAGCTTCTACAAACTCGAAATACTTTTTATTGTCGAAAAACATCTGAGTTACTACATAATCTGCTCCAGCATCAACCTTTTCTTTTAAACGCATTAAATCAGTATTTAAAGACGGAGCCTCCATGTGTTTTTCAGGATATCCAGCAACCCCAATACAAAAGTCAGATTTATCATCAACAGTTACGCCATCATGTAAATAATTCCCGCAATTTAAATCTTGAATTTGAGCAACTAACTCAGTAGCAAAAGAATGTCCGCCTTTGGTCGCTTTAAAATATTGCTCACCTTTCATGGCATCACCACGTAAAGCCATCACGTTATTAATACCCAAATAATGACAATCTACCAGTAAATATTCGGTTTCTTCCTTTGTGAAACCACCACATAATACATGCGGAACAGTATCTACATTATATTTATGTTTTATAGCAGCGCAAATTCCCAAAGTTCCAGGACGCATTCTAGTAATTTTTCTATCAAACAGCCCTTCTTTCTCAATATATATAAACTCTTCTCTAGAAGTTGTTACATCAATAAAAGGAGGCTTAAATTCCATTAACGGATCTATATTGCTATATAATTCCTGAATGCTTTTCCCTTTTTTTGGCGGTATTATTTCAAACGAAAATAATGTTTTACCATTTGCTTTTTTTATGTGATCTGTTACTTTCATATTTATTTTTCTTGGGCGTTACCTCAAGGGTCGCGCTTTACACTATATCTTTTTTTCGTTCCTCAAAAAAGGATGCCGTTTCAATCGCTAACGCAAGCTTACTCTTCCGCTAAATTAGGATGTAACCATTTGTTCGCTTTTTCTAAAGTGATTCCTTTTCTATCTGCAAAATCAATTACTTGATCTTGAGTAATTTTTCCTAAACCAAAATATTTAGATTCTTCATTTGCAAAATAAAAACCAGATACTGCAGCTCCAGGCCACATGGCTAAACTTTCCGTTAAGGTTACACCAATTTTGTTTTCTACATTCAATAATTCCCAAATCGTTTCTTTTTCTAAATGATCTGGACATGCAGGGTAACCTGGTGCTGGTCTAATTCCTTTATAGGTTTCCTTTATAAAATCTTCGTTACTTAAATTTTCGTCACTTGCATAACCCCAATGTTGGGTTCTAACACGATGATGTAAATATTCTGCAAAAGCTTCAGCAAATCGATCTGCTAATGCTTGTGTCATAATAGCATTATAATCGTCTAGATTTTCTTTATACGATTTTGCTAATTCATCAGCTCCAAAAATAGCGGTACAAAATGCACCAACATAATCTTTTTTATTACTTTCTTTTGGGGCAACAAAATCGGCTAATCCGAAACTAGGTATACCATCACGTTTTTTTAATTGCTGACGTAGTGTTCTAAACACTGCAATTTCTTTTTCGTTTTTTTGAACCGAGATATCATCGTCATTTATGGTGTTTGCTTCAAATAATCCAAAAATCCCTTTAGGCTTAAAAGATTGATTTGCAACAATTTTATTCAACATGTCCTGAGCATCATTAAATAAACTCCTTGCTTGTTCACCTACAACCTTATCTTCTAAAATAGATGGATATTTACCATGTAAGTCCCAACTTCTAAAAAACGGACTCCAATCAATATATGGGATTAATTCTTTTAAACTTAGTTGTTCTAAAGTTTGAACGCCTAATTCGTTAGGTTTTGTAATATTGGTTGTTTCCCAATCTATTTTAAATTTTCGCTTACGTGCTTCTTCTATAGAAATATATGATTTTGTTTTTCCGCGTTTTAAAAACTTTTCACGGAACAAATCATAGTCTTTTTTCATATTAGTCACATATTCTTGCGACGTTTTCTTGTTTAATAAATCACCTACAACAGTTACCGCTCTTGATGCATCATTTACATGAACTACCGCATTTTTATATTGGGTATCTATTTTAACAGCTGTATGAGCTTTAGAGGTTGTTGCACCACCAATTAATAACGGAATGGTAAAGTTTTGACGCTCCATTTCTTTTGCTAAGTACACCATTTCGTCTAATGATGGAGTAATCAAACCACTTAAACCTATAACATCTACATTTTGTTCTTTTGCAGTTGCAATAATTTTTTCTGGTGGTACCATTACACCTAAATCAACTATTTCATAGTTGTTACAGGCTAGTACTACGCTTACAATATTTTTACCAATATCATGTACATCACCTTTTACGGTTGCCATTAATATTTTTCCAACAGGTTCTTGTTTTTCTGTTTTTTCGGCTTCAATAAATGGATTTAAATAAGCAACTGCTTTTTTCATTACACGTGCTGATTTTACCACTTGCGGTAAAAACATTTTACCAGCGCCGAATAAATCACCTACCACATTCATACCAATCATTAAATGACCTTCAATAACATCTATAGGTTTTTCAGATTCTTGTCTTGCCGTTTCTACATCTTCGACTATAAAAGCATCAATACCTTTTACTAAAGCATGAGTAATACGATCTTGTGTTGGATTTTCTCGCCAAGATAAATCCAATCCTTTTTCAACTTTTGATCCTTTTACAGTTTCTGCAAAGTCTAATAAACGTTCGGTAGCATCATCTCTTCGGTTTAAAATAACATCTTCAACATGTTCTAATAAATCTTTTGGAATATCGTCATACACTTCTAAAAGCGCTGGATTCACAATCCCCATATTCATGCCAGCTTGAATTGCGTGGTATAAAAACACTGAGTGCATTGCTTCACGTACACCATTATTTCCTCTAAAAGAAAAAGACACATTACTCACACCTCCACTAACACTAGCATTTGGTAAGTTTTGACGCACCCAACGGGTTGCTTCAATAAAATCGATGGCATTTTTTTTATGTTCATCCATTCCTGTAGCTACAGGAAAAATGTTTAAATCGAAAATAATATCTTCGGAAGGAAAACCTACTTTATCAACTAAAATATCATAAGAACGTTTTGAAATTTCAATTCTACGTTCGTAATTATCCGCTTGTCCAACTTCATCAAAAGCCATTACAATTACAGCTGCACCATAACGTTTAATTTGAGTAGCTTCCCAAATGAATTTTTCTTCTCCTTCTTTTAATGAAATTGAATTTACAACACATTTTCCTTGTACTACTTGTAATCCAGCTTCAATGATTTCCCACTTGGAGCTGTCAATCATTATAGGTACTCTACAAATATCAGGTTCGGCAGCAATTAAATTCAAAAAACGAACCATGGCCTCTTTTCCATCAATAAGACCATCGTCCATATTAATGTCAATAATTTGCGCACCACCATCCACTTGATGACGTGCTACATCTAACGCTTCATCAAATTTTTCTTCTTTTACTAAACGAAGAAATTTACGTGATCCTGCTACATTTGTTCGTTCTCCGACGTTTATGAAATTACTGTTTTCGTTTAGAACCAAAGGTTCTAAACCAGATAGTTTCATGTATTTTGTTTGATTAATCTTCATTATTTATAATGCTCTACAGTTGGAAAGGGTTCATAAAAATGATGTAACAACTTTTTCCATTCTTTATATTCTTCTGATTTTCTAAATCCAATTTCATGATCTTCTAGCGTTTCCCAATTCACCAATAAAATATATTTATTTTCTTCTTCAATACATTTTTTTAATTCATGAGAAATGTAGCCTTTCATAGAAGAAATGATAGATTTTGCCTTTTGAAAATTAGCTTCAAAATCGTTAGATAATCCTTCTTTTATGTTTAATATGGCTACTTCTAAAATCATACTTTTACCTATTATGAAGCCGAAACTAATTCAGCATGACGTGGTTTGTATTTTGCTGCGATATCAGCTATTACTTTAATATGCGCTGGACTTGTACCACAACAACCACCTATAATATTAATTAAATTTTTTTTTAGATATTCTTCAATTTGTTCCCCCATTTCTTCTGGTGTTTCATCATATTCTCCAAAAGCGTTTGGCAATCCAGCATTTGGATGTGCAGAAACTGCAAAATCTGTTTTATTGGCTATAGCTTCTAGGTGAGGCTGCAATAAATTTGCACCTAAAGCACAATTGAATCCTACCGATAATAAAGGAATATGGGAGACAGATATTAAAAAAGCTTCGGCTGTTTGTCCTGATAATGTTCTGCCTGAAGCATCTGTAATTGTTCCGCTTAGCATTATTGGGACTTCAATATTTCGTTCTGATTTTACTTCTTCTACAGCAAATAATGCTGCTTTAGCGTTTAACGTATCAAACACTGTTTCTATTAAAAGTAAATCGGCACCGCCATCAAGCAATGCTTCTGTTTGCTGTTTATATGCTATGCGTAATTCATCAAATGTTACAGCTCTGTATCCAGGGTCATTTACATCTGGAGACATGCTTGCTGTTCGGTTTGTTGGCCCTATTGATCCTGCAACAAATCGAGGTTTATGAGGTTCTTTAGCGGTAAATTCATCAGCAACTTCTTTTGCTATTTTTGCAGATTGATAATTCAATTCATACACCAAATCTTCCATTTGGTAATCGGCCATTGCTATTGTAGTTCCTGAAAATGTATTGGTTTCTACAATATCTGCACCTGCTTCAAAATACTTTCCGTGAATTGTTTTTATGGCTTCCGGCTGCGTAATTGACAACAAATCATTGTTCCCTTGTAGTGGCGTTGCGTAATCTTTAAAACGTTCGCCACGAAAATCTTCTTCTGTAAATTTATAGGCTTGAAGCATGGTCCCCATTGCACCATCTAAAACTAAAATTCTTTTTTGTAATTCTTTATAAATATCTGACATTCCTGATGTTTAGCGTAATGTGTTATCAGGAAAAGATTTTTTTCCGTTATCTGTCTAAATACAATTTAAGTACTAGTAGAATATAGCACCTTCTTTAAAATAAAGGGTTGCTAAGGTTTCATTGGATCTATTTCCTCCACCTTTCATGATAACCTCATTAAGTCAATGAACAAGCAAATATTCGCTTATAAAAATTTAATATCCAAATTTTTTGATTATTTTTTTACATAAGTTTATTAAATGATGAATATAATATATAACTTTGCAGCATATTTGAGGAAAAATTTGAACTGATTGCAACCTCTTAAAGCTAAAAAAGCTTTAAATAAAAATGCTAAAGCAGTATATTTTACTTCTTTTAGCAAACTTGCAATCAAACAATCCTTAATAAAACTATAAAATTTAATTTATGTCATATTTATTTACCTCAGAAAGTGTTTCTGAAGGACATCCAGACAAAGTTTCAGATCAGATTTCGGATGCTTTAATTGATAATTTCTTAGCATTTGACGCTACAAGTAAAGTTGCTTGTGAAACCTTAGTAACCACTGGTCAAGTTGTTTTGGCAGGAGAAGTGAAGTCTAAAACCTATTTAGATGTTCAAAAAATTGCAAGAGATGTAATCAATAAAATTGGTTATACTAAAAGTGAGTATATGTTTGATGGAAATTCTTGTGGTGTATTTTCTGCAATCCATGAACAATCACCAGATATTAATCAAGGAGTTGTTAGAGCAAATCCAGAAGACCAAGGAGCAGGAGATCAAGGAATGATGTTTGGTTATGCAACAGATGAAACGGATAATTATATGCCATTAGCATTAGAATTATCACATAGATTATTAATTGAGTTAGCTGAATTACGTAGAGAAAATAAAGATATTAAATATTTACGACCAGATGCAAAATCTCAAGTAACTATTGAGTATTCTGATGATAATGTTCCGCAAAGAATCGATGCAATTGTAATTTCTACTCAGCATGATGATTTTGATGGAAGTGAAGAAGTAATGCTTGCTAAAATTAAATCAGACATTGTTAGTATTTTAATTCCAAGGGTAGTTGCAAAATTACCTGCTAAAATTCAAGCATTATTTACAAAGGATATTACCTATCATATTAATCCAACTGGAGTTTTTGTAATCGGTGGACCTCATGGAGATACAGGTTTAACTGGAAGAAAAATTATTGTAGATACATACGGAGGGAAAGGAGCGCACGGAGGTGGAGCGTTTTCTGGTAAAGATCCTTCTAAAGTTGATAGATCTGGAGCTTATGCAACACGTCATATTGCTAAAAATTTAGTCGCAGCTGGTTTGTGTAAAGAAGTTTTAGTTCAAGTTTCTTACGCTATTGGTGTTGCAAAACCAACAAGTATTAATGTTGAAACTTACGGAACGGCAACAATCGATAAAACAGATGGAGAAATCAGTAAAATAGTAGAGACTATTTTTGATATGCGTCCATATTTTATTGAACAACGTTTAAAATTAAGAACACCAATTTATTCTGAAACTGCAGCATATGGTCATATGGGAAGAGCATCAGAAAAGAAAACGGTAACTTTTTCTAATCCAATGGGAGAAACTGTTTCTCAAGAAGTAGAAACGTTTACTTGGGAAAAATTAGATTATGTAGATAAAGTTAAAGAAGCTTTTAATTTATAATAAAACTTTATATTTTTTAAAAAAGACGAACTTTTAAGTTCGTCTTTTTTTGTTTAGATTCATGAATTCTTATTATGCTAGATTTTAAAGAAAATTGATTTTATAATTGCTTAAAAACAATTATAAAATTTTAGTACCTTTATCGTCCTTTTTATAACAACAAACAACTTATGCACGTAGCAATTGCAGGAAACATTGGCGCTGGAAAAACAACGTTAACTAAACTTTTAGCAAAACATTATAATTGGAAACCACATTTTGAATCTGTTGATGAAAATCCGTATTTAGACGATTTTTATTCAGAAATGGAACGTTGGTCTTTTAATCTTCAAGTTTTCTTTTTAAATAGTAGATTCAGACAAATTTTAGAACTAAAAGAAACTGGAAAAAATATAATTCAAGATAGAACTATCTATGAAGACGCTCATATTTTTGCACCGAATCTTCATGCAATGGGTTTAATGACTAATAGAGATTATAAAAATTATTCTTCTTTATTTGATTTGATGGAAAATCTAGTGACTCCACCAGATTTATTGATTTATTTACGAGCTGATATTTCTACATTAGTTGGTCAAATACATAAAAGAGGTAGAGAGTATGAAAATACGATTAGTATCGATTATTTAAGTAGATTAAACGAACGTTATGAGGCGTGGATATCTACCTATAAAAAAGGAAAGTTATTAGTAATTGATGTTGATAATTTAGATTTTGTTGAAAATCAAGAAGATTTAGGATATATAATTGATAGAATAGATGCACAAATTAATGGTTTATTTTAAAAATAAACCATTAATTAAAAAATAAAAGACCGCAATAAATGCGGTCTTTTTTTTGTGGTTATTACTCCACAAATATGATAGAAATATGTCCCCCAACTTAAACTATCATAGTTTTAATAGATTATAAATTTTATAATCCAAGTTTATATTCTCTCTTTCTTTAACTGTAATCATATGTTTGATATAAATTAAAGAGACAAAATTTAATACAAGTATTGTATAAAAAACACCACTATAATTTATAGTATTTGTAGAATTAAAATAAAGTGTTATAAATGCGATTGTTATAAAAATTATAACCAAAGAAATGATTCCTTTACGTAAGATTTCGATTAGCTTCTTATTCGCTTTAATTTTTTTTGTAAAAGTTTTAAATTTATTTTCTTTATCTATTGTACTCATTTTACTTCACTTTATTGTATGACACGTATTTTTATTAAAGTCACTTATTAATTGATAATCTCTACTTTATTGTCAACTACATCTTTTATGGGTAACACAACTTTTCCTTCTGTTGTTGTAACAATCATACAGATATTATCAATACTAATAATAACACCTTCAATTCCGTTTACTTTTATTTTCTGACCAATTTCAAGGTTTTTTCTAGAGTAGTAACCAAATAATAATCTTGTTACTGCATCCTTAGAACCTAAGCCAAAAGCGATTGTGAATGCTAATAAAACAGAACCAATAATAAGTGTTAAGTTTTGTTTTATTACAGATGTGTCAACACCTGCCTGGTCTAATGCTGTAATTGATAAAAAGATGACAATTAAATAAAAAGCAATATTTCCAACCAAGTTACCACCAGAAATTTCAAGTGATTTAAACATTGATAAGATTGCTTTTTTAACAATTGTTCCTAAATACGCACCTGCAACAAAAATCCCTAAGGCAGTTAATAATCTTGGTAGATAAGCAAAGAAACTTCTAATACCGTTAGAAACACTTTCTAAACCAAACATTTCTGCACCTACCATCACAAAAACAAAAATCAGGAACCATTTTAAAACTGCAAGAATTACTTTGGTTAATACTACATTAATCGTAGAATTTCCGAAGATTTCTGTTTTACTTAATTTTTTAGACCATTCATCTAATTTTGTTTTACTTAATGCTTTTTTAATGATGTAAAGTAGTACTTTAATGATTAACCAAGAAAGTATTACAAATCCAATAAAGCCAGCTGCTGTTGGTAAAGAAGCAACAATATCTTCAAAAACATCTTTAAAAGGACCTAGAATGTCAATTTTTAGGTTAAATAGCGAATTCATTTTTTATAGTTTTAGTTAGTAAATAGTTTTTAGTTTGTTTTTTTGGTTTTAGAAAATCCACCGCCTAATAAATCACCAATAGTGTTTGGGTATTTTACCACAAAAAGATCCGCCAAGTCTATGGTTAATTTTATCATAGCCACATCGTTTAATACTTTCTTTTTAAGTATTTCTGGGACTTCGTGGTTGTGAAGTATTTTTTTGAAGGGATTTTCCATACTTACAATTCTTGATACTTTCTTACTACTTTTTCTTTAGCTCTTTTTATACGCATTTTTACTGCGCTTGAACCTAATTCTAATGCATCTTGAATTTCTTGAATACTCATGTCATCTTGATATTTCATCAATAGAATCATTTTATCTTGAGCATCTATTAATTCTAATGCTTTAGCCAACTTATCTGATTTTAATTCAAATAATGTTGAGTCTTCAATTTCATCAAAGTTATCATCTTCTTTAATGTCATCTGTTACAATAGTTATTCTTTCTTTCTTTTTGTGCGAATTTCTTTGAACATAATTTACACAAAAATTATAGGTGAATGAATATAACCAAGTAGAAAATTTAGACTTGCCTTTAAAACTCCTTAATTTTACAAAAAGTTTAATAAACACATCATGTGTTAAGTCTTGAGCTTCTTCTTTGTTCTTAGAAAACCCATAACATTTATTATAAACTACTGAAGAATATCTATCGTACAAAACTGCAAACAAATGAGTATTATTTGTTTCTACTATTTTGTAAACAAGCTCTTCGTCGCTTAGTTTTATGTCGGTTTTAGTTTTCAAAGACGGTTAGATTTCTTCAAATCACTTATTGGTTAGACACAAAAAAAAGGAATTAGTCACAAGTAAATATTAAAAAAAGGCGAACTGTATTTTTAAATCGATGAATCGACGAATCAAAACTTTTAAGAAAAAATAAAAAATATGAAAATTTTTGTAACATTTTTATAAAGTCTTACGTATAAGTAGATGCAGGCCGAGTATTAATCATTAAAATTTCAGTTATAATTCGATGAGACAACTTAAAATTACAAAACAGGTTACTAATAGAGAAACCGCATCACTAGACAAATATTTACAAGAAATTGGTAAAGTAGATTTAATTACTGCTGATGAAGAAGTAGAATTAGCACAACGAATAAAAGCTGGCGATCAGATAGCTTTAGAAAAATTAACAAAAGCTAATTTACGTTTTGTAGTTTCTGTAGCAAAACAATATCAAAATCAAGGATTAACATTACCAGATTTAATTAATGAAGGTAATTTAGGATTAATTAAAGCAGCTAAGCGTTTTGATGAAACTAGAGGTTTTAAATTTATCTCTTATGCAGTTTGGTGGATTAGACAATCGATCTTACAAGCATTGGCAGAGCAATCTAGAATTGTACGTTTACCGTTAAATAAAATTGGTTCTATCAATAAAATTAACAAAATGTACGCTTTCTTAGAACAAGAAAACGAACGCCCGCCAAGTGCAGAAGAAATAGCTAAGAAATTAGATATGACTGTAAATGACGTAAAAGAATCTATGAAAAATTCTGGACGTCATGTATCTATGGATGCACCATTAATTGAAGGAGAAGATTCTAATTTATATGATGTATTAAATTCTGGTGAATCACCAAATCCAGATAGAGTTTTATTACACGAATCTTTACGTATAGAAATTAATAGAGCCTTAGAAACGCTTACTCCACGTGAAGCAGATGTAGTGAAATTATACTTTGGTTTAGGAGAACATCAACCAATGACCTTAGAAGAAATTGGAGAAACGTTTGATTTAACTCGTGAGCGTGTTAGACAAATTAAAGAAAAAGCAATTAGAAGATTAAAACATACGTCTAGAAGTAGAATTTTAATGACTTATCTAGGATAACTAGATTGTAAATAACATATGTAAAACTCTCGAAATTATTTCGAGAGTTTTCTTTTTTATATGATTATTTTTGTTGAATAAATCACAACAACAAACTAATGAGTAATTTAATTGCACCTTCAATTTTAGCAGCAGATTTTGGTAATCTACAACGTGATGTAGAAATGGTAAACAATTCTGATGCCGATTGGTTTCATATAGATATTATGGATGGCGTTTTTGTGCCAAATATTTCATTTGGAATGCCAGTTTTAAAAGCGATTACAAAACATGCTAAAAAAACGATTGATGTGCATTTAATGATTGTAGATCCAGATAGATATATTCAAACATTTGCAGATTTAGGATCAGATATTTTAACGGTTCATTATGAAGCGTGTACTCATTTACATAGAACGATTCAAGCAATAAAAGCTGCAGGAATGAAAGCAGGTGTTGCATTAAATCCTCATACGCCAATTGCTGTTTTAGAAGATGTCATAGCAGATTTGGATTTGGTATGTATTATGAGTGTTAATCCTGGTTTTGGAGGGCAATCATTTATAGAAAATACATATAAAAAAGTAAGTCAGTTAAAACAGTTGATTGAGTTTTCTAAATCAAGTTGTCAAATAGAAATTGACGGAGGTGTTACTGATAAAAATGCAAACTCATTAATTGAGGCTGGAGCTAATGTTTTGGTAGCAGGTAGTTATGTTTTTAAAAGTGATAATCCTACTGAAACAATTGCTGGTTTAAAAGCGATTGTAGGTTAAAAATAAAGTAATAAGACAAAAAAGCTCGATGTAAATTTACATCGAGCTTTTTTATTTTATGTGACTCTAGCAGGATTCGAACCTGCAACCGTCAGAGCCGAAATCTGATATTCTATCCAGTTGAACTATAGAGCCCGTTTTATTACATCAAATTCTTTCTAACAATGGTAGAAATTGTTTTTCCATCTGCTTGTCCAGCTAGTGCTTTAGAAACAATTCCCATCACTTTACCCATGTCTTTCATACCAGATGCGCCTAAATCATCAATAGTTGAAATCACAACACCTTCAATTTCTTCTTCAGATAAAGCTTCAGGTAGAAACTTTTCTAAGACTGCAATTTCTGCTAATTCAGGATCTGCTAAATCTTGTCTTCCTTGTTTGATAAAAATTTCAGCACTGTCTTTACGTTGTTTTACTTGCTTCTGAATTATTTTCATTTCTTGTTCTTCAGATAAATCTTCTCCAGCTCCAGTTTCAGTTTTGGCTAGTAAAAAAGCAGATTTTACAGCTCTTAAAGCTTGTAAAGCAACTGTGTTTTTAGCTTTCATAGCAGCTTTCATATCGTCCATTATTTGTTTTTGCAAACTCATTTTCTTTATTTTTTATAGATGTAAATATACAATTATAGAATTTATTTTTTAGGCTTCTTTAAGTATAGTAATTTCTTTTTATAATCAATAAATGCTTTCCCTTTTTCTAAAATATCCGCTCCGATTATTCCATGAACTTCATCAGCATTATGTTGTGTTAAAGCGGTATTTACATGAACTAAATTAAATAAAACTAAGTGACATTTTTTTGTCTGCCAATCACCAATAATTAATTCATTATTTTTTGATTGTTGAGTTTCCATATCAGTAGCTCCAGCACCGGCAGCTTTGGTTTCACTTTCTTCTGCATCCAAATTAAAAAAATCAATTAAATCTAATCCAACACAAGAATTGGAAGCTCCAGTATCTAAGATAAATCGACCTTTTACACCATTAATCTTAGCCTTTAATTCTAAATGATTGGTAGTAATTTTCTTTAGTTTTATTTTGATATATTTCTTTTTCTTTAATACCTTTTTTAAACTACTCATTTAACTGTATTTTTGTTTCAAAGATAGTCGATTTAATGATTACAGATACGCATACACATTTATATTCCGAACAGTTTGATGAAGATAGAGAAGCAATGATCCAACGAGCAAAAGATGTTGGTGTTTCTCGATTTTTTATTCCAGCAATAGATAGTTCTTATACAGAGAGAATGTTAGCTTTAGAGGCTAAATTTTCTAAGGATGTTTTTTTGATGATGGGCTTACATCCAACATCAGTAAAAGAAAATTATAAAGAAGAATTAGCGCTTGTGAAAGAATGGATTGATAAACGTGATTTTTATGCAATAGGTGAAATAGGTATCGATTTATATTGGAATAAAACTTTTCTAAAGCAACAACAAGAAGCATTTAGAACTCAAATTCAATGGGCAAAAGAGAAAAAGTTACCGATTGTTATTCATTGTAGAGATGCTTTTGATGAAATTTTTGAGGTGTTAGAAACTGAGAAAAGTGATGATTTATTCGGAATATTTCATTGCTTCACTGGCACGTTAGAACAAGCTAAAAAAGCAATTTCTTATAATATGAAATTAGGAATTGGTGGAGTAGCAACATTTAAAAATGGTAAGATTGATAAATTCTTAAATGAAATAGATATTAAGCATATTGTCTTAGAAACTGATGCTCCATATTTAGCACCAACACCATATAGAGGAAAGCGAAATGAAAGTTCTTACATTACCAATGTGATTGATAAATTAGTCGATATTTACTCGCTCTCTTTTGAAGAGATAGCAGATATTACAACTCAAAATTCTAAAGATATATTTAGTGTCTAATTTAATAACCACATACTACAAAACACCATTAGGGACCGCAGAAATTGTTGGAGACAATAACGGAATTCAATCTATTTCTGTGTTAGATGACGAATTCTCGACTCCGCTCGAAGTGACAAATTCTGATTTACCAAAATGTATGCAAGATTGTAGAACTCAATTAGAAGAATATTTTGCAGGTGAAAGAATGGAATTTGATTTAAAATTAAATCCACAAGGAACTACTTTTCAGAAAAAAGTTTGGAAAGAATTATTGAACATTCCTTTTAACAAAACCAGAACATATTTAGAGCAGTCTAAGGCTTTAGGAGATGTAAAAGCTATAAGAGCAGTAGCTTCTGCTAATGGTAAAAACCCAATTTGGATTGTTATTCCGTGTCATAGAGTTATTGGGTCAGATGGTTCTTTAACTGGATATGCAGGTGGAATTTGGCGTAAAAAATGGTTGTTAGATCATGAAAATCCTGTAAAACAACAATCGTTGTTTTAGACTATTTTTGTAATCAATACGTTTCTAAAGTATGATTAAAAAAGTAGTGTTCTTTTTTTTTATAAGTATTGGTTTTTTTGGGTTTGCTCAAAAGAAATCAACAGAGTTTCGTTCTAAGAAATTCTTGATAAAAAAAGATACTATTCAAATTGATTCTGTGAATCTTAATTCACAAAAATTTAAAGTTTTAGATAAATTTAAAAATGAAATTCTATCAACAGAATATCAAGTTGATTTTTTAAACGCACTGTTAATCATCGATCCAAAAAAATATTCTGAAATTACTGTAGAATATTATGTTTTTCCTGAGTTTCTTACTAAAACCTATCAGCCTTTTGATGAAAAATTAATTGTTCCAGAAGGAACAAATACTGGAAAACTCTATAGTTTAACAACTAATAAAAAACCAACAGATATTAAACTCTTTGACGGACTAGATACAAAAGGATTTATTGTGAGAGGTCTTACTTCAGGAAACAATCAGAATGTGGTAACCAATGCAGGTTTAGATTTAGAAATATCAGGGAAATTATCTAAAAATGTTACGTTAAGAGCTAATATTTTTGATACTAACATTCCATTACAACAAAATGGTTATTCGCAAAACATCACTGATTTTGATCGAATTTTTATTGAAATGTTTAGTAAGAATTGGCGTGTAAAAGCTGGAGATGTAAGCTTGAAAAATAATAATAGCTATTTTTTAAATTTTGAAAAACAAGTTGCTGGAATCGCAGTTGAAGCGGCTTTTAATGAAAATTTAAAAGCAAGTGTTTCTGGAGCTATTGTAAGAGGAAGGTTTTCTAGTTATAATTTTGTTGGTTTAGAAGGTAATCAAGGGCCGTATAAATTATTTGGACCAAATAACGAACCAGCAATTATTGTGATTGCTGGTAGTGAAAAAGTTTTTGTAAATGGAATTCAGGTTAATAGAGGTGAAGATAAAGAGTATACAATCGATTATAATTTAGCGGAAATTAGATTTACAACTACATACCCAATTACTAACGATATGAGGATTCGAGTAGAATTTCAATTTTCTGATAGAAATTACACTCGTTTTATTACGTATAATAAAACTGAATATGAATCTGATAAATTTTCTTTGTCTGGGCATTTTTATAGTGAGAATGCTGCTAAAAATCAACCTCTACAACAAAGTTTATCTACAAGTCAAAAAGAAATTTTAGCAAACGCGGGAAATGATATTTCCAAAATGATTGCTCCAAGTGCTTTTATGGATGAGTTTTCTGAGAATAAAATTTTATATAAAAAAGTAATTATTGGAAACATAGAAACTTTTGAATATTCTAAAGATTCAAGTACCGATTTACATTCAGTAATTTTTACTAATGTTGGGTTTAATCAAGGAAGTTATATTTTAGAGTCAACAGTTGCAACTGGTAATATTTTTAAATATGTGGGTGTTAGTTTAGGAAATTATCAACCAATAGTTAGGTTAGTTGCGCCAAGTAAATTACAAGTTGCTGTTGTAAATTCTATATATAGACCAACAGAAAAAACTAGTATAAATTCCGAGATAGCTTTTAGTAATAAGGATTCGAATTTATTTTCAACAATTAATAATGATGAGAATAAAGGTATTGCGGCAAAATTAAATTGGAAGCAAATTTTAATTGATAATAAATGGCAGCTAAAAAGTGATGTAAATTATCAATTTATTCATCAAAATTTTAATACAGTTCAACGTTTTCAAAATGTTGAGTTTTTTAGGGATTGGAATTTAATTAATCCAACAGGAAATCAAAGTCAAATTGCAACTACTTTATCACTAGAAAACAAAAAGAAAGATTATGTGTTATATCGTTTTAATTCTTTAAGTTTTAGCGATAATTTTAATGGAAGTAAACATGAAGTGGCCTCGAAATTTGTTTTGAAAAATACATCTTTTTTTACAGATGTTAGTTTGTTAAATAATACTTCTTCATTGGAGGATAATTCTTTTTTTAGAGCAAAATCAACTATAAATCATCACTTTAATAAAAGTTGGGTTGGAGGATTTGTTAACTTAGAAACTAACGATAGAAAAAAAAGTGACACAAAAGAGTTTGTAAATACAAGTCACAGATTCAAAGAATATGAAAGCTATTTTGGAGTTGGAGACTCTGCTAAAGTTTTTGCAAAATTCGGATATAATTTTAGAAATAATGATAGTATTAAATCAAATAGATTCACAGAAATAAATAATAGGAAAACATTTTATTTAAATAGTCAGATATTAAAAAATAAGACAAGTAATTTATCAATATATGCAAATTATAGAATGACTAAGAATACTTTTTCTGAGGACGAGAAATCATTGAATTCTAAAGTAGTGTATAATCAGCAATTGTGGAATACTTTTCTGGTATTTGGAACCGTTTATGAAACTTCATCTGGTAATGTGCCACAACAAGATTTTGTATATATAAAAACGGAGCCTGGGCAAGGTTTTTATACCTGGCGAGATTATAATAATGATGGGGTACAAGATTTTAATGAGTTTGAAATTGCGCAATTCCAAGATCAAGCTACTTATTTAAGGGTTGCCTTACCAAATTTAAGATTTGTAGCTACACAACGTGCAAAATGGAATCAATCTTTTGCAATCAATCCTAGTCAATGGATTAATAAATCGGGAGTTAAAAAAGTACTCTCTCATTTTTATAATCAAAGTTATTTAAGTATCGAAAATGAGCAGGAAAGAGTAGGTGACTCATTTAATTTAAATCCTTTTGATTTTGATGAAAACAAATTAGTAACCTTAAATTTTAATTTTAGAAATAGTATTTATTTTAATCGAAATTTACAGAAATACAGTTTTATTTATACTTATGGCGAGTCTAAAAATAAACAACAATATTTTATTGGGAATCAGGAAAATACAACTGATGTTCAGCAAATTGAATTTAGTCATAAAATCACAAAATTCTGGTTGTTAGATATTTTAGGAAAACAATCTAATAATAATTTAGAAACCCAAAATTTTGCAAATAGAAATTACCAAATAAGAGCAAATGAGTTTCAGCCTAAGATTAGTTTTTTGTATAATAAAGATCATCGGTTTTCTGCATTTTATCATTTTAAAAACAAGGAAAATTTAATTGGCGATTTTGAAGTTATGAAACAACAAAAAATTGGTGTTGAGTATTTTTTCATCAGTAAGAAAAAGAATCAAATTAGTGCAGATTTTAATGCTTTTTTTAATGAATTTTCTGGAAATTCAAATTCACCAATTGCTTATCAAATGCTAGAAGGTTTACAGGCTGGAAAAAACTTTACCTGGAGTTTGCTTTTCAATCAAAAACTAAATACTTTTCTAAATTTGAATCTAAGTTATTTGGGTAGAAAGAGTGAAGAATCAAAAACTATTCATACAGGAACCGTTCAATTACGTGCGGTTTTTTAAAATTTTTGATTTATGTTTGTGGCAAAATAATTGTTAAATAAAATTGACATTATAATTTAATCAAAAACTACATTATGAAAAAAATATTTTTAATTGCTGCCTTATTAATTACTAGTTTAAGTTTTGCACAACAAGAAGTAAAATTAGATATAGCAGATGCGTTAGTTTTTAAAACAATTGAAGTTTCTTATGAACAATATTTAAGTGATATTTCTTCAGTAGGTATTTCTGTCTTGTTTAATTTTGAAAAAAAAGGCTCTGATTTAAAATATAACGAAAAACGAATGTTTACTCCTTTTTATCGTCATTATTTTTCTAGCGAGAGACAATGGAATATGTTTGGTGAAGCTTTTTTAGGAATTAATTCTGGTGAAAAAGAGCTAATAACTAATAATGTAATTACAGGTTATCAAGATTATACAGATGGAGCTATTGGAGTTGCAGTAGGAACAAAATATGTAGCTGATAATGGCTTGGTAATAGATATTTATGCTGGAGTTGGAAGAAATTTGTTTGGGTCTAATTCTCCAATTATTGTACCAAGAGCTGGAGTAAATGTTGGATATAGATTTTAAAATAGAAAATGTATTACATAAAAAAAATCCTGCAACTTACAGGATTTTTTTATGCATCATAATTACAAATTACATTTTTTGTAACCAAGTTTTAATAGTAACTTCTAGGCTAATAATTTCTTTTAATTCAGAAATTTTAACTCGTTTTTGCTCCATTGTATCTCTATGACGAATAGTAACAGTATTGTCTTTTAAACCGTTGTGATCTACTGTAATACAAAAAGGTGTCCCTGCTGCATCTTGTCTTCTGTAGCGTTTACCAACAGCATCTTTTTCATCATAAAAAACATTAAAGTCCCATTTTAAGTCTTCAACAATTTTTCTTGCTACTTCTGGTAATCCATCTTTTTTAACCAATGGGAAAATAGCTGCTTTAACAGGTGCAAGAACTGCAGGTAATTTTAAAACTGTTCTTGTAGTTCCGTTTTCTAAAGCTTCTTCTTTTAAAGAATTTGAAAAAACAGCTAAAAACATTCTGTCTAATCCAATTGAAGTTTCTACTACATAAGGAACATAACTTTTATTTTCTTCGTGGTCAAAATATTGCAACTTTTTCCCAGAATGCTCTTCGTGAGCTTTTAAATCGAAATCTGTTCTAGAATGAATTCCTTCTAATTCTTTAAATCCGAAAGGAAATTTAAACTCAATATCAGCAGCAGCATCTGCATAATGTGCTAATTTATCATGATCGTGAAAACGATAATTTTCTGCACCTAATCCTAATGATAAATGCCACTTTAAACGTGTTTCTTTCCACTGTTCGTACCATTTTTTCTGAGTACCTGGTTTTACAAAAAATTGCATTTCCATTTGTTCAAATTCACGCATTCTAAAAATAAACTGACGTGCAACTATTTCATTTCTAAATGCTTTACCTGTCTGAGCAATTCCAAAAGGAATTTTCATTCGCCCAGTTTTTTGTACGTTTAAGAAATTTACAAAAATACCTTGTGCAGTTTCTGGACGTAAATAAACTTTCATAGAGCTTTCTGCAGAGGCACCTAATTGCGTTCCAAACATTAAGTTGAACTGTTTTACATCTGTCCAATTTTTAGAACCTGTCATTGGATCTGCAATCTCTAATTCTTCAATTAAAGCTTTTACATCAGCTAAGTCCTCTTTCTCTAAAGATTTTCCTAAACGACTTAAAATTGCATTTATTTTTTCTTGATATCCAAGAACTCTTCCATTTGTAGAAATAAATTCTTCTTTGTTAAAAGAATCTCCAAAACGCTTTGACGCTTTTTTAACTTCTTTATCAATCTTTCCTTCAATTTTAGCACAATAATCTTCTACTAAAACATCAGCTCTATATCTTTTTTTAGAATCTTTATTATCAATTAAAGGATCATTAAAAGCATCAACGTGTCCAGAAGCTTTCCAAGTTGTAGGGTGCATTAATATAGAAGCATCAATTCCAACAATGTTTTCGTGCATTTGCACCATTGCTTTCCACCAAT
The DNA here is from genome assembly GCF_007827455.1 of Lutibacter sp. Hel_I_33_5. Lineage (NCBI taxonomy): Bacteria > Pseudomonadati > Bacteroidota > Flavobacteriia > Flavobacteriales > Flavobacteriaceae > Lutibacter > Lutibacter sp. Hel_I_33_5. The sequence continues at coordinate 1,370,157 of NZ_VISM01000001.1, read as the reverse complement.
ATTCTCGTATGTTTTTCTTTAATTCTGCTCCGTTTTGAGCATAATCGTATACTGCACTTAATCCATCATAGATTTCTGATGATTGGAACACATATCCGTATTCTTTTGCGTGCGATAATACTTTTTTAAATTGATCTTCTTGATTTGCCATAATAGACGCAAAGATAAACGAAAGAAAAAAGTTATCAAGAAAAAACTACGCTAGTTTTTTACATCTATAAATAAATGCTGGTGGAATATTTAAGGCTTCAAAATCTAATGAAATATTGTCTTTAAAAACAGTTTTTAATTGTTTAAAATAGGACAAACTATATTGGTACTGAATAAATGTTCCATTAGTTTTTAAACTTGTATAAGAATTGTTCAAAATAGTTGTTGAAACTTCTTTTGGAATAATTGTAAGCGGTAAACTAGAAATAATATGATCAATTTTAGAAATGTTTAATTTGCTTATTTCAAGTAAAATATCTTCGGCAGAAGCTTTGATAACAATTAATTGATCGTTTTTCAAGGCTAATAATTGATCGTAAAAATTATCATTTATTTCAAAACAAATTAAGATGGCTTTAGGAGGTAATTTATTTAAAATATATTTAGTGATTGCTCCATTTCCTGGTCCTAATTCTACTAAAACATCAATCTTAGAAAAGTCTATTTCTTTAAGCATTTTATTTGCCAAAAACCTTGAACTTGGCATTACTGTACCTGAGGTTTTATAGTTTTTTACTGCTTCTTTAAAAAATTTTAATTTGCTTGTCAAAAGGAAATGTTCAATAATGATTATCTTTCTAAAAAAAAAGGCTTTGTAAAGATGCGATTTTTAAAAGATATATTCTATTTATTCTTTCCAAAAATTTGTACAACTTGTTCTGAAAGTTTGTTGCAATCAGAAAAAATAATTTGTACTGCTTGTAGGCATGATTTACCAATAATCGATTTTAAAAATTATCAGCATAATAAAGTTTCTCAGATTTTTTATGGAAGAATTCCAGTTGAAAAAGCAATTTCTTTTTTTTATTTCAGAAAAAAAGGAAAAATTAAAACCTTAATTCATCATTTAAAATATAAAGGAAATCAGGAAATTGGTTCTCTGATTGGGAATTGGTTTGGTGTTTTATTAAAAGAATCAAATCAGTTTAATGATGTAGATTATATTATTCCAGTTCCGTTGCATGAAAATAAATTAAAAAAAAGAGGATATAATCAACTAGCTACTTTTGGTAAAAGTTTAGAAAGTAAATTAAATATTCCTTACAAAAAAGATATATTAATAAAAGTATCATCAACTAAAACACAAACATATAAAAGCCGTTTAGAGCGTTTTAATGACGCAAAAACGAAGTTTAAATTAACTGACATTCATTTCTTTGAAAACAAGCATGTTTTATTAATAGATGATGTTATTACTACGGGAGCTACTTTAGAAGCTTGCTGTTTAGAATTGTTAAAAACCAAGAACATTAAAATAAGTATTGCAACCATAGCGTTTACAGAATAATACTTGTTGTAAATACTAAAAATATTGTTTATTTGTATCAAATTATATTTTGTGATAAAACAGTTTAAATTTCTATTTTATTTTGGTTTTCTAATTACCATTTTTAGTTGTGCAAGAAAAGGAAATCCTGATGGTGGCCCAAAAGATGAAGATGCACCTTTAATGGTAACTGCAAATCCGCCTTATAAAAGTGTTAGTTTTAATGAAAAAGAAATTAAAATATATTTTGATGAATATATAAATTTAAAAGAACTAAATAAAAATTTGGTGGTTTCTCCACCATTTAAAAATCCAGCTTTAATTACACCTCAAGGTTCACCAAGTAAGTATATAAATATTAAAATTATTGATACTTTAAAGCCAAATACAACCTATACATTAAATTTTGGAAAAGCAGTTCAGGATAATAATGAGAGCAATGTTTTAGAAAACTTTAAATATGTTTTTTCAACAGGAACTTATATTGATTCTTTAACGTTAAAAGGAAGTATAAAAGATGCTATAAAAAGAAAACCAGATATAGATATAAGTGTATTATTGTATAGGATTGATAGTGCGTATAGTGATTCTTTAATATATAAACAGAAACCAAATTATGTAACCAACACTATTGATACAACAAAGTTTGAGTTTACAAATCTTCAAAAAGGAAAGTATTTATTATTAGCTTTAAAAGATGCAACAAACGATTATATTTTTAATCCAAAAACAGATAAAATAGGTTTCTATAAAGACACTATAGAACTACCAAAAGACAGTTTAGTTTTAAGTGCTATTTCTTTGTTTAAAGAAAAACAACCCTATATTTTTAAAAGAGGAAAGGAAGCGTCAAAAGGAAAAATTATTTTTGGTTTTAATGGTGATGGAAAAGAGATGAAAATAACATCAATTTCTAGTTTCCCTGAAAAAAGTAAAGTGATTTCTAAATTTGAAAAAGATAAAGACACGTTAAATTATTGGTATACTCCATTTGAAACAGATTCATTAAATTTTGTGATAACAAATGGAAAGCAAATTGACACAACTACTATAATGTTAAGAAAAAAGAAGATAGATTCTTTAAAAATAAATTCAAACATTAGAGGAGTTTTAAATCCTAGAGATACTTTTTTTCTTGAAACTAATAACCCAATTATAAATATTGATACAACTAAAATAACTTTAATTGATAAGGATACATTAAGTGTAAAATATCAATTTTTAAAATCTAAAAAGGAAAATAAAATCGCTTTTTTGTTTGATCGAAAACATTCAAATGGATATAGCATGGAATTTCTTCCAGGAGCTTTATCTGATATTTTTTCAGTCGAAAATGATACCTTGAAATATTCGTTTAACACTAAAAAAATAGAAGATTACGGTACAATAAAGCTTAATGTTATAAATTCAAAAAAAAGTAATTTAATTATAGAGCTATTAACTGAAAAAAATGAACTCATTGAACGTAAGTTTTTATCAAGTTCAGAACTCATAAATTTCAATTTTTTACTACCCAAAAAGTATGTTGTTAGAGCTATAATTGATAGTGATAACAATAAGCGATGGGATTCTGGTATTTTCTTGAATAAAATCCAGCCAGAAGAAATATTTTATTTTTCAACTATACTTAATGTTAGAGCTAATTGGGAAAATATTGAGAACTTCACAATAAATTAATAAAAATTAAGTTATTAGATTGCATTTGTTCACGTGTGTTTTAATATATTTGTGTACATTGACACCCCCCCTAAGTATTGAAAAAAACAGTAATAATATTAGTTCTGCTTTTTGGTATTCAGCAAATTAGAGCGCAACATTTTACTCATGATGTTGGTTTTATGTTTGGAACTGCTACCATACAAACAGATTACGGACAGAGAGGAAATTTCTTAAGTAGTTATGGAAATAGTAACTTGTCTTTTAGTTTCAACCATTACCTTCATTTTTTTAACAAAGACCTTCGTTGGAATGCAGATCATAAATTTTGGAGTTATGTGTCCCTAAAAACAGAGGTGAATTTTGTTCTTAAAAGAGATTTAGAGCATAGTGGTGAATTTGTTGATGGAAATACGGATCTAGCAAAATTACTAAGAGCAATGAAAGGGAGTACTCAAATATTTAATGTAGGTTTTGAGTTAAACTACCATATAAATTGTTTGCGAGATTTTGTGTATCCTTATTCTAAAACAAAATGGAGCCCTTATTTTGCATTTGGTATTAAATACTCTGCTTTCGAAAATACATTAGAGTCTAGTCTTGGTGATTGGAGACAAGATATAACAGTGTTACCACAAAAGTGGAGAGTTCCGGGAGCTTTAGATGTCGGAAAAGGATCAGCTTTATCTGCTACTTTAGGTTTTGGCACTAGATATAAACTATCGCAAAAACTTGACGCTGTTAGTCAATTTAATTGGCAAGTTTTCTTTTCGGATGCTTTAGATGGGTTACAAGCAGACGTTATTGAAAACAAAAAAAATGAATGGTTAATTAATTTACAAGTAGGTTTAATTTATCATTTAAATTTCTCAAGACCATTAGGTACAGAAATATTAAATTTCTAAAGCTTGTTCTAAATCAGCTAATAAATCAGAGATATCTTCTATACCAACACTTAATCTAATTAAAGAATCTGTAATTCCAATTTTTAAACGTTCTGGTTCAGGAATTGAAGCATGTGTCATCGTTACAGGATGATTTACTAAACTTTCTACACCACCTAAAGATTCTGCTAACGTGAATACCTTAGTGTTTTCTAAAAATCTAAACGCTGCTTTCTGACTTTCATCTTTTAATCTAAAAGAAACCATGCCGCCAAAATCCTTCATTTGTGATTTTGCTACTTCATGATTTGGATGATTTTTTAATCCAGGATAATAAACGTCACCAACTTTTGGATGATTAACTAAAAACGCTGCAATTGCTTTACCGTTTTCACAATGACGTTGCATTCTAATATGTAAAGTTTTTATTCCACGAAGCGCTAAAAAAGAATCCATTGGTCCTGCAATTGCGCCAGCTGCAAATTGAATAAAATGTAAGTCTTTAGCCAATTTATCATCTTTTACCATTAAGGCTCCCATAACCAAATCAGAATGTCCTCCTAAATATTTAGTTGCAGAATGCATTACAATATCTGCCCCTAAATCTAACGGTTGTTGTAAGTAAGGTGTTGCAAATGTATTGTCAACAGCAATTAAAATATTACTGTCTATATTTTTCACATTCGTTGAAATTGCTTTAATATCTGCAATTTTCATTAATGGATTTGTTGGTGTTTCTAGCCAAATTAGTTTTGTATTAGAATTTATTTTTTCTGTAACATTTGCAACAGAATTCATGTCTACAAAATGAAAATTTAAACCATATTTTTGAAATAATTGCGTAAACATTCTATAAGATCCACCATATAAATCATCGCCAGCAATAACTTCATCACCTGGGCTTAATAAACGTAAAACACAATCTATTGCTGCCAATCCAGATGAGAATGCAAAACCATGCGTTCCGTTTTCTATTGCGGCAAAACTATTTTCTAATGCTGCTCTTGTTGGGTTTTCTCCTCTAGAATATTCGTACCCTTTATGAACTCCAGGACTAGACTGGGCATACGTAGATGTTTGAAATATTGGAGGCATTACTGCACCCGTTGATGGTTCGTGTTCTTGACCTCCGTGAATTGTTTTTGTGTTAAATTTCATCGTTTATTATTTCAATTATAGTCTTGTAAATTTACAAAAGATTACACTAATTTTTTAAGTGCTAAGATTACTCCAAAATGAATTCCTTCATGAAAATTATTAAAAGTAACCGCTGTTTTAAAAGAATCTAAAACAAAACCAGTACTAGTAGGGTATTCTTTGTAGTTTTCAAAAATCCCTGCATTAAAATCTTCTTCTAAAGTTTCAGGTAATCCTATTAAAAGCTCTTTTACATCATTAAACTCTTCTTCTGTGAAAGTTGTTGTTGGTGCGGTTCCTTTTTTGAAATCCTCTATTAAATCATCAGGAATTAAACAATTTAACCCTGAGTTTTTATATAATAATAATTGTTGAGTAACAACTAAGTGAGCTACATTCCAAGTAATATTGTTTTTAAATCCATCTGGAATTTTGTGTAGTTGCTCTAAAGTTAATCCGTCAATTACTTTTAAAATTAATTCTCTAGATTTTTTTAAAATATCAAATTGAGTCTTCATTTTTATCTTTAAATTCGCTCCAAAGATAAAGATAATCCTTATGAAAAAAGTCTACTTTTTACAAACTTGTGATACGTGCCGAAGAATTTTAAAAGAAGTAAATATGGAAGGCTTCGAACGACAAGAAATAAAAGCAAATCCTGTGACAGTTTCTCAACTTGAAGAAATGAGAAAATTAACGGATAGTTATGAAAGTTTGTTTAACAAAAGAGCAAAACTTTATAAAGCTATGGACTTAAAAAATCAACAAGTTTCAGAAGCTGATTACAGACAATATATTTTAGATGAATACACTTTTTTAAAACGACCAGTATTTATTTTAGATGAAGAAATTTTTATTGGAAATAGTAAAAAAGTAATCGAAAAGTTAAAAGAGAAGATTGGTTAAACCTTCTCTTTTAATTTTTTAGTCTGATGATATTTTTATATTAGATGAAGACATCATTTCTGATAATTCGTCTCTTGTAAGTTTCGTCTTTAATCCAAATAAAACTAACTTATCTTCATCACTACTAGCTCTAAGAATGATTTCTCGGATATAATTATTCTTTTCTAAAATGTAAAAATCAGCTTTACTATCATTATCTTTTATTTTAACTAACGTTTTTAACTTATTCCTTCTGATATATTTTTTAAAATCTTTAGAAACTGAGTTGTCTTCATTATTAAAAACCATTAATTTAAAATCACTTGATTTATTAACTAAACTCTTTAAATCTTCTTGATCGTCATCATCTAAAAAAGAACCAGCAAAAGAAGCAGATAAATTAATAGAAAATGCTGAATGATCTTTGTGTGTTTTGTAGAATTTCTTAAAAGTAGTTTCTTGGGCAAATGCACTTACCATAAAAAGTGCACATAAAATTGTTGTTAATCGTTTCATAATACTTGGTTTTCTTTTGAGACGATTAGTAGTTAACTTTGTTACATTACTGATTTTTTTCTAACCAAGTTTTAGTCCTTAACTCAGCATTTTCTCTAATATCTTGCCAAAAAAGATTAATATCTCCCGCATGGTAGTTTTTTAGAAAAGACATAAAAAAGCGCATTGGAAATTTTGGATTTGTAGACCAAACCAAACCATCAGTAATTTCGATTTTTAATGCTTTCGAATAAAACTTATCATTAGTATATAAAAAACCTTTATGCTGATCTAATGTGGTATTTTTTGAATTGTCCCAAGAAATAGGATTTGTAGTTACGCATCCTTTATACCAATTTTTGCCTTTCTTAGGGTAATTACCTTTTTTAAACGTATTCCATGAAATAAAACCACCGATTTCTTTAGACGAAGTCATTGGTTTTATACTTTTATATTCATTTGGGTTAATACCCATTCCTACTAAATAAGCAGCAATTAATTTTTTTTGTAGAGGTTTTTGATCGAAAAATTCTTTTAACAGGCGTTTTGTATGTGTTGTCCCTTGACTATGACTTGCAACTATAATTGGCCTACCATTATTATGTTTTTCTAGGTAGATTTCAAATGCTTTTTTTACGTCTGCGTAAGCAATTTCAAAAGCTTCTTTACCTCCAGAATTATACAAATCATACGACCTTATATGAGCTTGCCTATAATAAGGAACATATAATTTTCCTGAGGTTGCAAATGCAGAAGCTTGATATTTCACTGTTTTTGTTAAAATCTTCTCTTGCTGTTCTGTATCATTAATTGGAACATTCCAGCGAGTATCTTTGTAATCTGTAATTAAAGTTGGGTAGACGTAAAAAACATCGGCTTTTAATGTATTAACTGTTTCCTGATTTGGAGAAAAATTCTTTAATTCTTCATCGTATTTCCATGGTAAAACAGCCCAATTTTCTTCATTGTTATAATCTGGTGCTAATGGAATACTTTTCTCTAAAAAAGTTTGTGTTTTGTAGGTTGATTTACATCCAATAAGAGAAACTAATACTAAAAGATAATAGAATTTAAACCTCATAAATAATGTTAAGATTTATAATCTTCGTAAGATTTTTCTTCTACTAAATCCGAGCCTGTAAAAAGATTAATTTCTTTTTTAACATCAGACCTGTCATCATTTATAAAATACACAGCTCTGGCAAGTTCTATAAACTTTTTGCTGAAATCGTTTGCACGTTCACATTCTCTAATATCATCTTCAATTTTCCATAATTTTTTATTAATTTCTAATAAATCTGTATGCAATTTTTTAAGTTGATTTTGGTCTTCTACCTCAGAATAAATACTCTCCACATCTGGTGTTAAAACATCAAATTCGTTTTGAATATTTTTTAGTTTTTTGGAATCTTTAATTTTAGAAAGCTTGATTTCTAAAATAGTATATTTATCAATAATTTCTCCGTTAGAAACTTCTATTTTCATCTTCTATAAATTGTTTTATTGAAATCTACGTTCAATAATTTCTAATAACCTGTTTTCGTATTCTTCTTTGTCGCTCCAGTCATAATCTGATTTTACCATTTTATTGATAAATTTTCGTGCTTCTTTACCAGTTTTAAAGGTGTTAAGTTGAGAAACTACACGATTAAAATCTTCTTGATTCCCATCAAATAAATTTTTAACAAATGCAATTCTGTCATTTAATCCAATCTGAATATTTCCTTGCAAAGCATCATTTAACGATTTTTTAGGTTCAGCATTTTCAAATAAATCAGCAGCAACATCCACAGAAATTGTGTCTTGTAATTCTTCTTCTAATGTTGGTGTTTTTAAATCACCAATATCTTTCATGTCATTTTTTAAGTCATTATTATTAGAAAAAAGTATTTCTTCAATTTCATCAAAAGGTTGTTCTAAAATCTCATCTACTTTTTCTTCAATTGTATCATCGTTTTCTATACTTTCAAAAACATCATTTGCAATATCATCAGCAGCATCATCTATTTCTTGTTCTTCATCTAACTCTTTTATGATTAGATTTTCAGTTTTTTCTGTTGAAGTTGCATTTTCTATCTTTTCAATTAATTCTTCTTTAGAAATATCAGCATTTGGCGTTGTGTTTATATATTCCTCTACATAGGCTAAAACCGATAATTTTTCATAAACTTCATGTGCTTTCTGTTTTAAAGCAAAAACATCATCCTTATTTTTAAGTTGTAAAATACTGTGTGCTAAGCTGGTTAAATCTGCTGCTAGTTTTTTGTGCATAAGTTGTTAGCTATAATTAATTTTTGAGGCTAAATTTTAATAAATTTGTCTGAATTCGAACTTCTGTTTGCAAAAATAGAACTCTAAGGCTTAAAATTACAAAATGTTTCTTGAAAATACCGTAAATCATACAGAACAATTTGGCTGGATAGAAGTAATTTGTGGCTCCATGTTTTCTGGTAAAACAGAAGAATTAATCAGACGATTAAAAAGAGCGCAATTTGCAAAACAACGTGTAGAGATTTTTAAACCTTCAGTTGATACTAGATATGACGATGAAGAAGTAGTTTCTCATAACGATAATAGAATTAGATCTACACCTGTGCCTTCATCAGCAAATATTGTATTATTAGCCAATAATGTTGATGTTGTTGGGATTGATGAAGCGCAGTTTTTTGATGATGAAATTGTTTCGGTTTGTAATGATTTAGCCAATCGCGGAATTCGAGTTATTGTTGCTGGTTTAGATATGGATTTTAAAGGAAAACCATTTGGGCCAATGCCAGCACTTATGGCTACAGCAGAATATGTGACTAAAGTACATGCAGTTTGTACACATACAGGAAATTTAGCGCATTTTAGTTTTAGAAAAGCCATTAATGATGATTTGGTTTTATTAGGTGAAAACGAAGAATACGAACCTTTAAGTAGAGCTGCCTATTATAAAGCTATGCAAAAACAGCAAGAAAAAATAAGTATATCAAAATCTGAGAATAAAGATGAATAATCATGTAACTGTTTTAGAAATTGATAGTAAAGCTTTAGAACATAATCTTAACTATTTTAAACAAAAATTAGAACCTACTACAAAAGTTTTGGTTGTTGTAAAAGCTTTTGGTTATGGGAGTGATGCTATAAAAATTGCTAAGTTTTTAGAAGATAAGGTAGATTATTTTGCAGTAGCCTATACACATGAAGGAGTTGCTTTAAGGGAAGCGAAAATTAAAAAACCAATTTTAGTTTTACATCCACAAATACCTAATTTAGGAAGTATTATTGAATACAGACTAGAACCCAATTTATACAATTATAAAATATTAAAAGCTTTTTTAGCTCTTGCTGATGAAAAGGTAACCATGAATTTTCCAATTCATATAAAGTTTAATACTGGTTTAAACAGATTAGGTTTTTGGCATACTGATGTTTCAGTTATTTTATCAGAAATAAAAGCATCTAATAATGTGAGAATTGAATCAATATTTTCTCATTTAGCTGCAAGTGATGATTTGGAGGAAGAAGAATTTACTGTAAGTCAAATTAATAACTTTGCTTACATTGTGAAACAATTTTATGAGCATTTAGGATACGAGCCAATGATTCATATTTTAAATACTTCTGGTGTTGTAAATTATAGTCAAGCACAATTTGATATGGTGCGTTTAGGAATTGGATTATATGGTTTCGGAAATGATGCTCAAGTAACTTCAGAATTACAAAACACACATAAATTAAAATCAATAATTTCACAAATTCATCAAATAGAACCAGGAGAAACAGTTGGTTATAATCGAGCTTTTGTTGCAAAAAGACTAACAAAAACTGCTACCATTCCTATTGGTCATGCAGACGGAATATCAAGAAGACTTGGAAACGAAAACGGCTATGTTTTAATCAATAATCAAAAAGCAGAAATTGTTGGAAATGTTTGTATGGACATGATTATGGTTGATGTTACCAAAATTGAATGTAAAGAAGGTGATGAGGTAGTTATTTTTAACAGTCAAGAAATGATAAATGAAATGGCTGAAAACGCAGAAACAATATCCTACGAAGTGTTAACAGCAATTTCTCAACGTGTAAAAAGAGAATTAATTTAGTATCTTAGCCTTAATTAACTAATTAAAAATCGATTAAAAATGTTAAAAGAATTTAAAGAATTTATTACTGGCGGTAATGTAATTGAATTTGCAGTGGCAGTAATTATGGCTGGCGCAATTGGCGCAGTTGTAAAAGGTTTTGTGAGTAATATTGTGATGCCTGTTGTGGGTATGTTTATGGGTGATGTTAGCCTAGCAGATATGAAACATGTTTTATCTGAAGCTGTTGTTGACGCTTCTGGTAAAGTTACAACTCCGGAAAACGCAATTACTTATGGTGCTTGGATAGATACTATAATCAATTTAGTTATTGTAGGTTTTGTTATGTTTATGATTGTGAAATCATATAATAAAATGAAAAAGAAAGAAGAAGAAGCTCCAGCTGCTCCAGCAGGACCGTCTCAAGAAGATTTATTGACAGAGATTAGAGACTTATTATCTAAAAAATAATACTCTTCCTTTTATAATATATGAACCACTCTTTTATAGAGTGGTTTTTTTATGTTTCAAAAAATAAATTTATTTAAAATGTAACCTTTTTGTAATTTGATGGTTTTAAGAATAGAAACTAACCAATACCGATACAATTGAAACATCTAACCGATGAAGAAATAATGTTAGCAGTAGCTAGCGGAGAGTTAGAAAAACTATCAATATTATTTGATAGATATAACGTCCGTATTTATAATTTCTTTAATAAGATGTTACAAAATAAAATGGTGAGTGAAGATTTAACTCAAGATGTTTTTATTAAAATAATGAAGTATAGAACTTCTTATAAAAACGGAAACTTTGCTTCTTGGATTTATACAGTAGCAAGAAATATATTTTCGAGTTATTATCAAAAACAAAAGAAAGAAAGAACTAATATGATTGATGATGATACCTTAGTTTCTAATGAAGTAATCGTATCAGAAAGAAGTGAAGAAGAATTAGAATATTTGCAAAAAGCATTATTACAATTAAAAACTGCTGATAGAGAATTGATTGTGATGCATCGTTTTCAAGAAATAAAATACGAGCAGATTGCAGAAATTATAGGTAGCAATGAAGGAGCGGTAAAAGTTAAAGTGCATAGAGCACTAAAAAAGTTAAAGGATATTTATTTTCAAACTGTAAAAAGTTAACTATGGATTGTAAAATTACTCAAGATAAATTAGTTGAATATTTAGAGAAAAATGTTTCTAAAGAAGAGAGCGTTTTAATAGAAAATCATTTAAAAACATGTTACAATTGCACTAAAGAATTAACAGAAACAAAACAGTTTTTAAGTTCTTTGGATAGTGATATAATGGAACAACCAAGCAGTCGTTTAAAAAATAATTTCGAAAAACTGTTAGCGGAAGAAATAAAGGGAAATCAAACAAAAGTAATTCCGCTAGAAAGCAAAAGAAATTGGTCTTCTTTTTTAAGAATTGCTGCTATGATTACTGTTGTATTAAGTGCTTTCTTATTAGGTAAGTATCAATCTGAAATTGGAAGTGATAATCAACAAAAAGTTTTAGCTTTATTAGAAAATACTTCTGCTAGTAAACGAATTTTAGCGGTTTCAAATGCGGAGAATTTCAACATAAAAGACACAAAAATTATTGATGCATTAATTAATAGATTATTTTTTGATAAAAACACAAATGTACGTTTAGCAGCTGCAGAAGCATTGTTTAAATTTTCATCTGAGTTAATGGTAAGAGATGCATTAATTAAATCTTTAGAAACTGATAAAAACACTTCTGTACAAATAGAAGTCATTCAGATTTTATCAAAAATACAAGAAAAAAGAGCTGTATTACCAATGCGAAAAATGTTAAATAATGAGGAAACACCTCAATATGTTAAACAACAATTAGAATTAAATTTATCCAATTTATTATAAAATCAAGAAATCATGAAAAAAATATTCATATTAATTTTATTAGTTAGCTCTTTAGTTACAGCTCAAAAAAAAGAGTTTAAATACGCTTTGTCAGGAGTCACCAAAGTGGTTTTAAGTAGCGGTACTAAAATTGTTTTAACTTCAACAAACAAAGCAGAGTTAACAATTAAAGACAATACAAGAAATCATAAAGAACATGATCATTGGCGTAGAAATGACCCTAAAAAGGAAGATAAGAGAAAAGGGTTAACTGCAATTTATCCAGGCGGAAAAGACAATACTAATGGTTATGGATTTTCAATTAATAAAGAAGGAAACATTCTGTATGTAAGTGATTTAAAATCTATGCATCAACGTAGAGGTTTAAAAATTACACTACCAAAAAACATGAATATTTCTGTTGACGCGGGTAATTTAGGTTCTATTGAAATGACGGGATTTACAGGTGAAATAGAAGCTTCTGCTAACGTCGGAAAAATACAAATGAAAAATGTTACAGGACCAATTACTGTAGACGCAAATGTTGGAAAAGTAGATATTGATTTTGATAAAGTAAGTCAATCTTCGCCAATAACTATTAGTACTTCCGTGTCTGAAATTGATGTTGCAATACCTGCAAATACGAAAGCAAATTTAGAGTTAAAAACACAAGGAACTGTTTATACAAACTTCGATTTTGATATGCCTAAGAAAAAAGGTTTACAAAACGTTAGTGGTAGAAAAAGTATTATAAGTAAACTTAATAATGGGGGTGTAAAAATTTATATAAAATCTTCTATGGGGAATATATACTTGAGAAAAAAATAAAGCTTAATGTCATTTCGATCTTGTAGAGAAATCTCATCAAACAAATAGTAACTTAAGATTTTTCGACTACACTTTGTTTCACTCAAAATGACAAATTAAAAATAATTCAAAAATAATTTAAATCACTAAAAATGAAAAGATTAGCCTTTTTATTAGGATTGCTATTGACTTTTAGTAACCTAGTAGCACAAAAAAAAGTAACAGAAAACAGTAAAGCTTCCGGAATTAATGAAGTCTATGTTCATGTAAAATTCGCGGAAAAGATTGTTGTTAAAAACTGGGATAAAAATGAGGTAGCTGTTGAAGCAACAGTAAATTTAAACGATAATAAAGACAATGATTTTTTTAGTTTAAAAGCAGACAAAATTGGAGGTACTTATACTGTAAAGTCTGATTACGGAAAGTTCTTTAAAAGACATAAAAATAGTGTTACCATTACTCATAACGGAAGTGATTGTAATAGTTATAATAACTGTAGTAATCATAATGAGATAGAGGTAAACTATGTGATTTATGTTCCTGAAAACATGGAGTTGAAAGTTAAGAGTATATCAGGGACAGTTGATGCACTTTCATATAATGGAAAGTTAACTTTAGATTTAATTAGTGGAAATATAACTGTAAAAAAGCATTCAAATACTATGTATTTAAAAACTATAAGCGGTGATATTGATGTGGTAGTTTCTGATGCTGAGTTTAAAGCAGAAACAGTTACTGGAACTGTTTATTCTGATTTAGATATTGACTTTAGCAAAAACAAAAAGCGTAGTTATGGAAGTAAAGTCTTTGGTACTGTTAAGAAAGGAACGGCTAACTTAAAATTAAAAACTGTTAGCGGCGATATTTTTTTAAGGAAGATTTAGAGTATAAAATTGAAGTTGTTTTTTTAGAATGAGTTTTTTAATTAGTTTTACAAAATCATAATAATTAAAAAATCATGAAACAGAATAACAATTTAAGAATATTTTTACTTTTTGCTACATTATTTTTTTCTATATCTTTTACAAAAGCACAAACATTTACTAAAGATGGAATTAGTTACAATGTTATAGATGTAGTAAATTCTTATGTAGAAGTTACAAGTGGTTGTATGGCTAATGTAAGTATACCAAGTACAATATCAAATAACGAAATTACTTATACGGTTACCAATATTGGTTATTCTGCTTTTTCTACTTGTTATGACTTAATCAGTATTGATATACCTAGCTCTGTAACAAGTATTGGTGATCGTGCTTTTAATAGTTGTAATTATTTAAATAGTATTAATATCCCAAACTCAGTAACAAGCATTGGTAATATGGCTTTTTCTGCCTGTTATAGATTAACAAGTATTAACATTCCAAACTCTGTAACAAGTATAGGTGATTATGCTTTTGCTAATAGTATTAGATTAACAACTGTTTCCATTCCTAATTCTATCACAAGTATAGGTGAATGGGTTTTTGGTAATTGTTCGGGGTTAATTAGTGTTACAATCCCAAGTTCTGTTACAAGTATAGGTGATTCTGCTTTTAATAGTTGTTATAAGTTAACCGATATTAATATTTCTAATTCTATTACTAGTATTGGTAATAAGGCTTTTGCTCATTGTTGGGATTTATCTAGTTTTACAATTCCAAATTCTGTAACTAGTATAGGTGATTTTGCATTTTTAGGTTGTGAAAAATTAACAGAAATAACTGCTTTTCCTGAAACGCCTATAGTTATAGATGCTAATGTATATGAAGATGTAATTCAAAACAATGTTACGTTAAAAGTATCATGTGCAAGCCTTGACTCCTACAAAACAGCAGAAGTTTGGAAAAATTTTAAGGTAGAAAGTACAACCAATATGCCAAACGCAGAAGCTACTCAAAGTTTTGGTAATGATAAGACTTTGGCAGATATCATTATTACGGGAGAAAATATTAAGTGGTATGATGCACTTACAGCTGGAAATTTATTAAATAGTACTACGGCATTAGTAAACAATGCTACTTATTATGCTTCTCAAACTAAAAATGATTGTGAAAGTACCTTAAGAACTGCTGTATCAGTGAATACAACTTTAAATGTTGAAAAATTAAGCGTATTAGCGTTTGAGACATACCCAAATCCGTCAACAGGTATTTTTAAAATAAAACTTACTAATTTAGATGAAGATGTTAAATTCAACCTTTTTGATATAACTGGCAAACAAATAGAAACAAAAACTATCCATAATAAACCTGAAACAATTATTGGAAACACTAATTTATCTAATGGGATATATTTGCTTGAAATAATTTATAATAATTCAAAAACCACTAAAAAGTTAATTGTAAGTAAGTAATTGTTATTTTAAAAAATCAAGTACTTGATTGTAAAAATCAATTGGATTTTCTGCATGCAACCAATGTCCAGAATTAGTAATACCAACTATTTTAGCATTCGGAAAATGTTTTTCAATAATTGGTTTTTCAGCTTCAGTAATATAACCAGATTTTTCACCTTTTAAGAACAATGTTTCGCTATTAAAAATGGTTTCATCTGGCAGTTTAGCTCCAATTTCAAGATTGTTTTTAGTTAAGGATTCTAAGTTAAACCTAAAATCTAATTGCCCCTTTTCTCTCCAGTACACATTTTTTAATAAAAACTGACGTACTCCAAAAATTGGAATTAATTCAGATAATTTTTCGTCTACTAGTTTTCTGGAGTTTTGTAAAGAAAAATCTATGGAATTTAAACCTGCTAATATTTCGTTATGATGAGGTTTGTATGCTCTTGGAGAAATATCTGCAATTAATAATTTATCGAGTAATTCAGGATAGGTAACTGCAAATAACATCGCCGTTTTTCCTCCCATAGAATGCCCTAATAAATGTACGTTTTCTAACTCATGATGTTTTATGTAGTTGTATAAGTCATCAACTAAAACATCATAATTAAATTCATCAGAATGAAAACTTCTCCCATGATTTCGTTGATCTATTAAGTGTACTTGATAATCTTCTGCAAACTTAGAACCTAAAGTTTTCCAATTATCGCCCATACCAAAATAACCATGTAAAATTAACAATGGTTTTCCTTCTCCAAGAATTCTAGAATGTAGTATTTCCATACTATTGTAGTCGGTGTAAATACATTTTCACTACATTTTCTAAGCCTAAATATAAACTTTCAGCAATTAATGCATGTCCAATAGAAACTTCTGCAAGATTTGGAATATTTTCTTTAAAAAACTGGATATTCTCTAAACTTAAATCATGTCCAGCATTAATGCCTAAACCTAATTTATGAGCAATAATTGCTGCTTCTGTATATGGTTTTACAGCATTTTTATTTCCTAAATCAAACTGTGTAGCAAATTCTTCAGTATATAATTCTATTCTGTCTGCTCCCGTTTTTGCTGCAGCTTCAATTAGCTTAGTATCGGTATCAATAAAAATAGATGTTCTAATTCCGTTTTGTTTAAATTCACCAATAACTTCTTGCAAAAAAGATTGATGTTTTATGGTGTTCCAACCAGCATTAGATGTAATTGCATCAACTGCATCTGGCACTAAAGTGACTTGGGTTGGCTTTACTTCTAATACTAAATCGATAAAACTTTTTATTGGGTTTCCTTCAATATTATATTCTGTAGTTACAATCGGTTTTAAATCTCTTGCATCTTGATATTTTATATGACGTTCATCGGGTCTAGGGTGAATGGTAATCCCTTCTGCTCCAAATTCTTGAATATCGGTTGCAACGTTTAATAAGTTAGGCACATTTCCGCCTCTAGAATTTCGTAAAGTTGCTATTTTATTAATATTTACGCTTAACTTTGTCATCGTGTTAAATTAGGGTGCAAAGGTAAATCATTAAATCATTTTAACCTATATTCGTATTAATGAATATTAACGATTACATACTAAAAGAGATCAAAGCTTTAACGCTAAAAAGCACAGTAAAAAGTGCTCAAAAGTTAGTTAAAAACTTACCGATAACACATTTTCCTATTGTTGAAAATGGACGATTAATTGGTTGTTTTGCCGAAAGTGATATTCAAACTATAGAGAATAAAAGTAGTGAACTTGCAACCTATACAGATTTGTTGCATCATTTTCATGCGTACGAAAACACAGCAATGTTAGATTTAATCACGTTGTTTGCAGATAATGATTGTAACTTAATTCCAGTTTTAGATAAGAATTTAAATTATGTTGGTTATTATGAGTTAAGTGATATTTTAGACGCTTTTGCCGATAGCCCTTTTTTACATAATGAAAGTGAAACTTTGATTATAGAAAAGAGTAAAAGTGAGTATTCTATGAGTGAAATTTCTCAGATTGTAGAATCTAATAATGGTAAGTTGCTTGGTATGTATATTTCATCAGAAAATATTGATAATGTTTCTGTAACCATTAAAATTTTATCAGAAGAAGTTAATGAAATGATTCAAACGTTTAGGCGATATGATTATACTGTCATTACCAAACATGAAGACGATTATTATTTAGAAGATTTAAAAAGTAGATCAGAATATCTGCAAAAATACCTTGATATGTAATGAAGAAAGTAGCAATTTACGGACAAGCATATACGGTTTCTGCTGAAAATGAAATAAGAACATTGTTAGTGGAATTAGAGAAGAATAATATTGTTGTTTTTTTTGAAAAGCAGTTTTATGATTTGTTGCAAGAAAATAATTCTATTGACAAAAAATATCCAACCTATCAAACGTATAACGATTTAAATAGCTCGTTTGATATGTTGTTTTCTATTGGTGGTGATGGAACAATTTTAAGAGCAATAACATTTATAAGAGAATCAAATATTCCAATTTTAGGAATAAACACGGGAAGATTAGGGTTTTTAGCAACCATACAGAAAGATGAAATAAAAGAGGCAGTAAGTCTACTTTTAAAAGAGGAGTATTCAATTCAAGAAAGAAGTTTGTTAAGTGTAAAGACTTCTCCAAAATCAGAAGAAATTGAAGAATCGTATTTTGCCTTAAATGAAATAACCATAGCAAGAAAGAATACAACCTCTATGATAGGTGTAAAAACTTATTTAGATGATGAATATTTAACCAATTATTGGGCTGACGGATTAATTATTGCTACTCCAACAGGATCAACAGGGTACTCATTAAGTTGTAATGGACCTGTAATTTCACCAAGTTCAAAAAACTTTGTAATTACACCTATAGCACCCCATAATTTGAATGCACGTCCAATGGTAATTCCAGATAATACGGCAATAAAGTTAGAGGTGAGCGCTAGAGAAAAAGACTATTTAATTTCTTTAGATTCAAGAATTACAACGGTTTCAAAAAACACTAAAATATTTATAAAAAAAGCACCATTTACTGTAAAAAGTATTTTGCTTGAAAATCAATCTTTTCTTAAAACCTTGCGGGGAAAACTACTATGGGGAGAAGATACTAGAAATAAGTCTGCTAAGTAAATTGCATCAACAATAAAACAGCAAAAAAACAGTTATTCAAAAAAGACAGTTTATTAACTTTATAAAGCAAATTGAAATACCTATATTTGCACGCTATTTTTGGGGATGAAAAAACGTTTATTGATAGTTTTATGTTTGTGTGTTACTAGTTTATCTATAGCACAAATTAACGAAGTAGGTTTTTTTGTTGGAGGTACAAACTATGTAGGAGATATTGGTAGAACAAATTATATATTGCCAAGTAAACCCGCAATTGGACTTATTTATAAGTGGAATTGGAACCCTAGAATAGCAGTAAGAGGAACCTATAGTTATTTGCCGATTGAAGGTAAAGACTCAAGATCCGATAATCAAATAAGAGTGAATAGAAATATATCTTTTTCTAATACTATAAATGAATTAGCTGTTGGTATCGAATTCAATTTTTTTGAATATGATTTATCTTCAGATGATAAAACTCATACGCCTTATATTTTAGCAGAATTTGTAGCTTATGATTATAAGACAGTAAAATCTGAACCTACGCCAGGTAGTTATTTATACCAGAATACTACAGGATATGCAATACCTTTTGGAATTGGTTATAAATCAAGATTCCTTGGTAAATTAGCAATTGCAGTAGAAGCAAGGTTTAGGTACACATTAAAAGACGATTTAGATTATACAACGTCAAATATTTCTTCTTTAAATTTTGGAGGAAATGGAGACGATTGGTATATGTTTACAGGTGTTTCATTAGTATATACTTTTGGAAGACCAGCATGTTATGCAGACCCCAAATAACTATATGGATAAAAAACTACGTATTAATTTAGATATAGTACCAAAGCACGTTGCCGTTATTATGGATGGTAATGGACGCTGGGCGAAATCTAAAGGAATGAATAGAGTTTTTGGACATAAAAATGGACTAAAAGCAGTTAGAGAAACTTTAGAGACAGCAGGAGAATTAGGGGTGAAGTTTGTGACTTTATACGCTTTTTCTACAGAAAACTGGAAAAGACCTAAGCTAGAAGTAGATGCTTTAATGAAACTTTTAGTGAACTCTCTAAAAAAAGAACTCCCAACTTTTCAAGAAAATAAAATAAAAGTGAATGCTATTGGTAATATTACTAGTTTACCAAAAAGAGCACAAAAGACTTTGTTAAACGTAATAGAAAAGACAAAAGAAAATGATAGTATGACTTTAACTTTTGCATTAAGTTACGGTTCTAGAGAAGAAATTGTTAATACTATTAAAAACATATCTAAAAAAGTTGTTAATAAAGAGCTAGAAATTGAAAATATTGATGAAAATATTATAAATAACCATTTATATACATTTAATTTGCCCGATGTTGATTTGATGATAAGAACTAGCGGAGAAAAACGCATTAGTAATTTCTTATTATGGCAAATGGCTTATGCAGAATTGTACTTTACAAATGTGCTTTGGCCAGATTTTAGGAAGGAAGATTTTTATGACGCAATTATTGAATATCAGAATAGAGAACGAAGATTTGGAAAGACAAGCGAACAGATTACAGAATAATTTTTTTAAGCAAATAGTTACTACGGTAACATTTTTTAGTTTACTACTTTTTGTAACAAGTAGTGTTGCTCAGACGGCAAAAGACTCTATAAATGTTAATCAAAGTGTTAGTTTTGAAAAAGGAAAAGAATATATTCTTGGAGGAATAACAATTACTGGACTTCAGAAATTTAGTGAACAAACTGTGCGTGTTTATACCGGTTTAAGAAATGGTCAGGTAATAAAGTTGCCAGGAGATAAATTGACCAGTGCCATTAAAAAATTATATGATAGTAAGCAATTTAGCGATGTTGATGTTTATCTATCAAAAATTGATGGAAATGCAGTATATCTTCAGTTTGATGTAATAGAATTACCACAATTAAAAGAAGTAGTTTTTGCTGGAGTTTCAAAATCAAGAGCAAAAGAACTTAAAAAAGATGCTGAATTAAAACCTGGTGCAATGGTAACAGACAACTTAGTTGTTACCACAAAAAATTATTTTAAAAAGAAATATACAGACAAAGGTTTTTTAAAGACCAAGGTTGCTTTAAATACTCAAAAAGATACTTCTGACATTAATGCAGTTAGTATGTCTATTTTTATTGATAAAGGAGAGAAAATAAAAATTAAGAGTATAAAATTTGATGGAAATCAAGCGCTATCTGATAGTAAGCTTAGAGGAGCAATGAAAAACACAAAAAGAAAATTCTTTGGACGTTTTTGGAAAAGTTCTAAATATATTGAGGATGATTATAAAGAAGATTTAGAAAGTATATTAGAAAAATATAGTAGAATTGGGTATCGTGATGCAAGAATTTTAGATGATAAAATTGTTTGGAATGATGATAACACGATCAGCTTAGAAATAAAATTAGAAGAAGGAAGACAATATAAGTTTGCAGAAATTTTATTTGTTGGAAATAAAGAATATTCTGATGAAACATTACAACGACTTTTACGAATTGAAAAAGGAGATGTATATAATGGTGCGGTTTTAAAAGAAAGAGTTACTGGAGATGGTACTCCAAGTTCAGAAGATATTCAAACACTTTACCAGAATAATGGATTTTTATTCTCTCAAGTAAATGCTGTTGAAACGAGAGTAAAAAATGATTCTATTACTGTTGAAGTTAGAATTAGAGAAGATGAAAAAGCAACGATTAAAAAAGTAACTGTTTCTGGAAATGATAAAACTAATGATCATGTAATTTTTAGAGAATTACGTGTGAAACCAGGAGATTTATTTAGTCGACAAGCAATAATTAGATCTATTAGAGAGATTGGACAGCTAGGGTTTTTTGATACGAATGTGTCACCAGATGTGAACCCAAATTATCAAAACAAAACAGCAGATATAGAATTTGCTGTGGTAGAAAAAGGAGGTAGTCAGATAGAACTTCAAGGTGGTTATGGAGGTGGATCTTTTATTGGTACTTTAGGACTTTCATTTAATAATTTCTCGATAAGAAACATATTTAATAAAGAAGCTTATAAACCTTTACCAATGGGTGATGGACAGAACTTAGCATTACGTTTACAGTCAAGTAGAACGTATAATACGTATAGTTTGTCTTTTACAGAACCATGGTTAGGAGGTAGAAAACCAAAATCATTATCATTCTCTTTGTATTCTTCAAATCAATATCGTTTTAACTTTCAAACTGGAGCGGTAGATAGAGATCAGAGTATTGGAATTATTGGGGCTAGTATTGGACTAGGTCAACGTTTAAAATGGCCAGATGATTTCTTTCAATTATCACAATCGATAAGTTATCAAAGTTTTAACTTAAATAACTATCAATTTGGTGTTGGTAGAGATGTTATTAATAATGGTAATTTAAATAATTTAGCATATAATATTTCTTTAACTAGAAGTTCTGCTGGACCAAGTTTGATTTTCCCAACGTATGGGTCAAACTTTTCTATTGCTGCAAAAGCAACATTTCCGTATTCTTTAGTAAATGGAAAAGATTATTCAAGTTTAGGTACTGCAGAAAAATATAAGTGGTTAGAATACTATAAATTATCAGCAAAAGGAAAATGGTTTACATCATTTACTCCTAAGTTAGTTTTAATGACCAATGCCGAGTTAGGGTATTTAGGAACATATAATAAAGAGGTTGGAAATTCTCCTTTCGAAAGATATTTTGTTGGAGGAGATGGTATTGCAGCATTTCAATTAGATGGAAGAGAAACAATAGGTTTAAGAGGATATGAAAATAACCGTTTATCTTCTGCAGAAGGAGGTATTATGTATAATAAATATCAATTAGAATTGCGTTATTCTATTACTGATAGTCCGTCATCTTCTATTTATGCCTTAGGGTTTATGGAAGCTGGAAATTCTTATAATACTTTTTCTGAATTTAATCCGTTTGAGTTAAAGAGATCAGCTGGATTAGGGATACGTATATTTATGCCTGCATTTGGATTATTAGGAATAGATTTTGCTCATGGTTTTGATCCATTACCTGGGCAATCTGTAAAATCTGGTTGGCAAACACATTTTATTATTGGAAGACAGTTCTAAAAATTGCTACATTTGTAACTTATAAAATTTTTGGCACGGTTTTTTCTAAACACATTATACAGATGAAAAATATATTTTTTATAATCGTTCTTTTACTTACTGGTTCTTTGACTATTGCTCAAAAAAATCAACGTATCGCTTATATAGATATGGAATATATTCTAGAAAATGTTCCAGAATATTTAGAAGCTCAAAATACGTTAGATACTAAAGTAGCCAAATGGAAAAATAATTTAGATAAACAAGCACGTTATATTGAAGTGTTGAAAACCGACTTATCTGACGAGAAAGCTATTTTAACTAAAGATTTAATTGAGGAGAAAGAAGAAGAGATTACCTTAAAACAACAAGAATTAAGAAGATTAGAATCTTTATATTTTGGACCAAAAGGAGACATGTTTTTGTTGAGAAAACAATTAGTTCAGCCAGTGCAAGATCAAGTCTATAATGCGATACAAGGTATCGCTGCTAGAAAAAAGTATGATTTTGTGTTTGATAAATCTAGCGATTTAGTTATGTTGTATTCAAACAAAAAACACGATATTAGCGAGCTCGTTTTAAGTAGTATTGGTAGAGCCAAAAAAGTAAAAGAAAGAAATGCTAAAAAGAATGCTCCAAGAGAGTTAACAGAAAAACAACAGCAAGTTTTAGAAGCTAAAACAGCAGTTAAGGATAAAAAGTTAGCAGATAAAGAAGCACAGAAAAAAGCAATTCAAGCAAAAAGAGAGGCTCGATTAAAAGAAAGAGAAGCAAAAAGATTATTGCTTAAAAAGAAAAAAGAAGAGTTATTAAAGAAAAAAGAACAAGCAAAAAAACAAGATAATAATTAATTAAAACAACAAGAATGAAACATTTAAAGACGTTACTATTAATTGCAGTACTTACCTTAAGTTTTGGTGGTGTAGCAAATGCACAAAAAGTAGCTCACATAAATTACGAAAAATTAGTAGCTAATATGCCAGAAACTAAAACGTTAAAGGTAAATATAGAAAAGCTTGCAAAAACCTATAAAGATGAAATTGAAGGTATGGCAAAAAAGTTGGAAGCTAAAATGAAAAAGTATACTGCAGAGCAAGTTTCTCAGACACAATCTGAAAATGAGAAAAGAGCTGGTGAAGTACAACAAGAAAGAGCGAAAATTCAACAAGCTGAACAAGCTGCATACCAAGATATGCAAAAGAAACAAAACGATGGTTTATTACCAATTTTAGAAAAAGCTAAAAAAGCAGTAGAAGCAGTTGCAGCGAGCAAAAGTATTTTATATGTTTTAGATGCGTCTTCTGGTAAAGGATTATTAGTTTCTAAAGGAGAAGATTTATATAATGCAGTAAAAACTAAATTAGGTTTTTAAATATCTAATTAAAATGAATATTGAAAATCCTGTTTTTTTAAACAGGATTTTTTTATTTTTAACAATATATGAAAATCAATAAAAACGCTATTGGTATTTTTGATTCTGGGGTTGGTGGAACATCTATTTGGAAAGAAATAGTACAAACGTTACCCAATGAAAACACTATCTATTTGTCTGATAGTAAGAATGCCCCATATGGACAAAAATCTAAAGAAAAAATTATTGAATTAAGTATAAAAAACACAGAACTTCTATTAAAAAAAGGATGTAAAATGATAGTTGTAGCATGTAATACAGCGACTACAAATGCCATTAAAATCCTAAGAAAAAAGTATGATGTTCCGTTCATAGGAATAGAACCAGCAATTAAGCCAGCATCATTAGCGACTAAAACAAATGTTATTGGAATTTTAGCAACGAAAGGAACTTTAAATAGCGATTTGTTTGAAAAAACTTCAAGTAAAATTGATGATGAAATAGTTGTCTTAGAGCAAGTTGGAGAAGGATTAGTTGAGTTAATTGAGAATGGGGAAATTGATTCTGTTAAAATGACTTCACTTTTAGAAAAGTATTTACAACCAATGGTAGTTAGAAATGTAGATGCTATTGTTCTAGGATGTACACATTATCCATACTTAATTAAAAAGATTAGGGAAATAGTAGGGAATGATATTAAAATTATTGATTCTGGTGAAGCGGTGGCAAGACAAACCAAAGCTATTTTAGAAAAACATAAATTATCTTTTTCAGGTTTGAATGAAAAAACAAATCACCAGTTTTATATCAATCAACCAAAAGAAAATTTATCTTCCCTAATAAAAGAGTATAAAAAAAATATAACTATAAAAGAATTGGACTTTTAAAAGCCATTGAATGCTGAATGGATGTTTGGACAGGCAGAAGCTCTTTGTCTTTTACAAAACAAGTCGTATCCAACAGAAATTTGATTAAATCCACTATTAGTTAATACAATATCATTTATTTGTTTTGTGTAGGTATAAGAAAACATAAAACGATTATAATTTACGCCAATTATAGGTGTTACGTATTGTAAGTTTTGGACAGGTTTTGTGTCAAAACTCCTTCTATATGACAATGCAAACCATAATTGCATATTTTCGTAATTTTTATAGGCCTTAATATTTAAATCAGCAATTCTTTCACCAGTAGATTCTCTTAGTTGTACCATTAATGAAGGTTCAAGTTGAATTTTAGCATTTTGTCCAAAATAATAACCAAGCGATAAAATATAGTTTCTTAAGTTTAAAGGTTCAAAACTAGCATTAAAACCTGTTTTTGCAGATAATAATAAATTCTTTACCGTTAAATATGAAGAAAAACCACCTAAATGATAAGCCATTCCAAAATCTGCATTATAATAAGAGCTGCTTTGTATCAATTGACTTACTGCTGGATCACCAGTAAATGTACTTTGATCAGATTGATTTTGTACAAAAGTAAAAGACAAACCAAAAGATAATTGATTAAATACATTTCCTTGGTCTAATTCTAAATGATAAGCATAGGTGCTTTGAATTCCTTTTTGAGAATGAAAACCGTTCTTATCATTAAATAAAACAAACCCAAAAGCAGCTTTATCAGTGAACTTATTATGAAAACTTAATGTTTGTAATTCTGGAGCATTTTTTATTCCTGCCCATTGTTGTCTAGCTGTTAAACGTAACTTTGCACACGTACCGATTCCTGCAGCAGCAGGATGTACTAAATAGACATTATCTGATAAATAATCAGAATAAATAGGTAATGTTTCTTGTGCGAAATTTTTCACGCAAAAAAACATGATTAATAATAAAGTGATTTTTTTTATCAATCTTAATTCTTTAGGGGTTTCCAAATATATAGTTTTTATAAAAACAAACATGAAATATTGTGTTTTTTTAACAAAACTTCCTTTCTTAAACTTAAAAACTACTTAATTATTGTTTGTTTTTGAGTGTAATACTTTGAATTAATAGTAATAATACCATTAAAAAAAGAAAGAATTATTAATTTAAATTAAAATCAACCATTTAGATTAAGAAATATTTAATTCTAATTAAATAAAGTACACAATATTTGATTATATCAAATTAATGTATAGATTTGTCAATTCAAAACAAAGATTATTAAGATGTTACATAACACTTGGAACCGTTTCTATTTTTACTTTTATTTTTTTAATAAAAGATAGAGACTTATACCATGTTGTTAAATCAATTATAAAATATAAAGTCTCGAAAATTTCGAGACTTTTTTTTTAGAACATAAATGAATAAAATTATAGCCATACAAGGAGCAGAAGGCTCAAATCATCATAAAGTTGCACGCGACTTTTATGGTGCTGCCATTCAATTAAAAGAATGCATGTCTTTTGATGTTTTAGTAGATAGTCTTTTAGATAATTCTGCAAATGTTGGTATTATGGCTCTAGAAAACACTATTGCTGGATCTATCATTCCTAATTATGCTTTAATTGATAAGAATGATTTGCACATTGTAGGAGAACAATATTTAAACATTCATCATCACTTAATGGCATTGCCAAATCAAAAGTTAGAAGATATTACAGAAGTGTGTTCACATCCTATGGCATTGTTACAATGTAAAGAGTTCTTTAAAAAATATCCTCATATTAAATTAATTGAAGATGTTGATACAGCTGAAGTTGCTAAAAGAATTTCAAAAAACAATTTAAAAGGAGTTGCAGCAATTGCGCCAAAAATTGCAGCTGAAATTTTTGAGCTAGAAGTTATTGAAGATGAAATTCAAACGATAAAAGATAACGCAACACGTTTTGTAATTGTTCAGACTGAAAAGCCTAATAACGGAAAAGATGCTATTAATAAAGCATCAATAAAATTTCAGTTAGATCATAAGCGTGGAAGTTTAGCAGCAATCTTAAATGTATTGAGTGATTGTAAAATGAATTTAACAAAGATTCAATCGTTACCAGTGATAGAGACACCATGGAAATATTCATTTTTTGTTGATGTTACTTTTGATGAGTATGAAGCGTATGAAAAAGCCATTTCAATTATTAAAATAATGGCAGCAGAATTTAAAGTGTTGGGTGCATATAAAAACGGAAGAAGATGATAGAAGCAGCAAAAAGATTAGATACCGTTCAAGAATACTATTTCTCTAAAAAATTAAGAGAAGTTCGTCAATTAACATTGGCAGGAAAACCAATAATCCAAATGGGAATTGGAAGCCCAGATTTACAACCACCTTCAGAAGTTTTAGAGGCAATTTCAAGTAGTTTAACTGATGCATCTGCACATAAATATCAATCATATCAAGGTTTACCAGAATTAAGAGATGCGATTGCTTCTTTTTATAAAAATAAATTTAAGGTTGATGTAAATCCTGAGAATGAAATACTGCCTTTAATGGGGAGTAAAGAAGGAATTATGCATA
Organism: Lutibacter sp. Hel_I_33_5; assembly: GCF_007827455.1. Classification (NCBI taxonomy): domain Bacteria; kingdom Pseudomonadati; phylum Bacteroidota; class Flavobacteriia; order Flavobacteriales; family Flavobacteriaceae; genus Lutibacter; species Lutibacter sp. Hel_I_33_5. The sequence goes on along the minus strand of NZ_VISM01000001.1, from coordinate 1,342,626 downwards.
TTTCAATGGCTTTTTTAAATGAAGGTGATGAAGTTTTAATTCCTAATCCTGGATATCCAACATATACATCTGTATCAAAATTAGTTGGTGCAAATCCTGTGTATTATAATTTAAATGAAGCTTCAAATTGGCAACCGAATTTTGAGGAATTAGAAGAACAAGATTTAAGTAAAATAAAAATAATGTGGGTTAATTATCCGCATATGCCAACAGGAACAAATCCTTTAGAAGATACTTTTAAAAAGTTAGTTGCTTTTGGAAAAAAGCATCAAATTTTAATTATAAATGACAATCCTTATAGTTTTATTTTAAACGATGCGCCTAAAAGTATTTTAGAAGTTGACGGCGCAAAAGAAATTGCTTTAGAGTTAAATTCTTTAAGTAAAACGTTTAATATGGCTGGTTGGAGAGTAGGAATGGTTTTAGGAAATCAAGATTTTATCAACCAAATATTAAAAGTAAAAAGTAATATGGATTCTGGAATGTTTTACGGCATTCAAAAAGGAGCTGTTAAAGCTTTACAATTAGGAAATGATTGGTTTAATAAACAAAATAAAATATATGAAGAGCGTCGTGATTTAATTTTTCAGTTAGCTGATAAATTAAACTGTACGTATTCAAAAAACTCAACAGGATTATTTGTTTGGGCAAAAATTCCTGAAGGAAAAAAATCAGAAGAAGTTACAGATTCAATTTTGTATGATAAAGATATTTTTATTACCCCAGGAACTGTTTTTGGTTCTCAAGGGGAAGGATATATTCGTTTTTCATTATGTGTAACATCAGAAATAATTAAAGAGGCAATATCAAGATTATGAAAAATATATACATGATTGGTATTGGTTTAATTGGTGGTAGTTTTGCCATAGATATAAAAAATCACAATCCAGACGTTGTAATACATGGAATCAGTAGAAAAGATACCACTTTAAATAAAGCGTTAGAACTTAATTTAATTGATAAAAAAGCAACTTTAGACGATTTGCAGAATGCAGATTTAGTAATTGTTTCTATTCCTGTTGATGCGACATTAAAACTATTACCAACAATTTTAGATAAAATATCAGATACCACTTTAGTTGTTGATGCTGGATCAACAAAAGAAGAAATTTGTAAAGTAGTTGAACATCATCCAAAGAGAAGAAATTTTTTAGCATGTCATCCAATTGCTGGGACTGAAAATTCTGGACCTACAGCAGCGATACCTGGCTTGTATAAAGGAAAAACGAATATTATTTGTGAAGTTGAAAAGACAACTTTTAAATTACAAGAAAAAGCTTTAGACCTTTTTAGAGCCATTGGAATGCGTATTCGATATATGGATCCAATTTCTCATGATAAGCATATTGCGTATGTTTCGCACCTGTCACATATAAGTGCATTTATGTTAGGTAAAACTGTGATTCAAAAAGAACAAAACGAACGTGATATTTTTGATATGGCAGGTTCAGGTTTTGCTTCAACAGTTCGTTTAGCAAAAAGTTCGCCAGCAATGTGGACACCAATTTTTAAACAGAATAAAGTTAATGTTATTGAAACATTAGAAGAATATATTCAAAATTTAGAGCAGTTTAAAAAACTGATGCAAGAAGATAATTTTGAAGCAATCTTTTCAGAAATGGAAAGTACAAATCATATTAAACAAATTTTAAACGGCATAAAATAAAAGCCAAAACAAGTAGAAAAATGAAGAATACAAAAGAATTAAGAACATGGTTGGATGACATGAATTTAGAGCATCCACTAGTAATAGCAGGGCCTTGTAGTGCAGAAACCGAAGAGCAGGTTTTAAAAATTGCACACGAATTAAAAGATTCTGATGTAAATTATTTTAGAGCGGGAATTTGGAAACCAAGAACAAGACCAGGAAACTTCGAAGGTGTTGGAGCTTTAGGTTTAGGTTGGCTTAAAAAAGTAAAAGAAGAAACAGGTATGAAAACCTGTACAGAAGTTGCAAACGCTGCACACTGTAAATTAGCAATAGAAAATGATGTAGATTTATTATGGATTGGAGCACGTTCTACAGTGTCTCCATTTATTATGCAAGAAATTGCTGATGCTTTACGAGGAACTGATAAAATTGTATTGGTTAAAAACCCTGTAAATCCAGATTTAGCTTTATGGTTAGGTGGAATTGAAAGATTATATACTGCAGGGATTAAAAACCTAGGAGCAATTCATAGAGGTTTTTCAACGTACGAAAAAACAAAATATAGAAATATTCCGGAATGGCAAATAGCTATTGAATTTCAAAATAGATTTCCAGATTTACCTTTAATTAATGATCCTTCACATATTACAGGAAATAGAGAAATGATTTTTGATGTTTCTCAAACTGCCTTAGATTTAAATTTTGACGGATTAATGATTGAAACTCATTTTGATCCAGATAATGCTTGGAGTGATGCTGCACAGCAAGTTACACCAACAAAATTAAAGCAGATTATGGAAGATTTAAGAATTAGAAAAGAAAGTATTACTGAACCAGAATCTTTAAATTCTTTAGATAATTTAAGAGCCCAAATTAATGTTGCTGATGATCAATTAATTGAATTATTAGGGAAAAGAATGAAAGTTTCTGATCAAATAGGAGCCTTAAAGAAAGATAAAAACGTTGCAGTTTTACAATCTAAACGTTGGAATGAAATCTTAGGAAATATGATTTTAGAAGGTGAAAGTAGAGGTTTAAGTGAAGAGTTTGTTTTAAAAATGTTTAAAGCAATTCACCAAGAATCTATTAATCATCAAGAAAAAATAATTAACGGATAATTTTCATTAATTTTATTTAAGCTGCAAAATCAGAAAGTAATTTATGATTTTGCAGCTTCTTTTTTATAATGGTTTTTTATTCTCATCTTTGTATTAATGACAGGAATTGTATATAAATCAACAGGTAGTTGGTATCACGTGAAATCTAAAGATGGTACTTTTCATCAATGTAGGATTAAAGGAAAATTCAGAATGAAAGGTATTAAAAGTACCAATCCTGTTTCTGTTGGTGATGTTGTTGATTTTGATTTAGAAAAAAAAGGAGATGATGAAATCGGGATTATTAATAATATTCATGAACGTAAGAATTTTATCATTCGAAAATCTGTAAATCTTTCCAAGCAAACACATATTATTGCTGCAAACATTGATGTTGCTTTTTTATTAATCACCATCAATAATCCGCCAACATTTACAACTTTTATAGATCGATTTCTTGTTACAGCAAGAGCTTATCGAATAGATGTGGTTTTAGTGTTTAATAAAATTGATACTTATCAAATCGAAGAAAGAGCTGAGATTTTATACCTAAAAGATATTTATGAAAAGATAGGATATAGATGTATAGAGGTTTCAGCAAAAGAAAGAATAAAACTTGATAAAGTTAAAGAAATAATGACCGATAAAACATCGATGTTTTCGGGTCATTCTGGTGTTGGAAAAACAACACTTCTTAACGCTATAGAACCCACGTTAGATTTAAAAACTAAAGAAATATCCGATCAACATAAACAAGGACAACATACAACTACGTTTGCAGAAATGTTTGATTTAAGTTTTAATGCTAAAATTATTGATACGCCAGGAATAAAAGGTTTTGGAATTGTTGATATAGATAAATATGAATTAGGGGATTACTTCCCAGAGTTTTTTGCTTTAAAACAAGACTGTAAATTTAATGATTGCATCCATGTTAAAGAACCAAAATGTGCTGTAAAAGAAGCTTTAGATGCAGAAGAAATTGCGTGGTCTCGCTATAAAAGTTATCTTCAAATTTTAGAAGGTGAAGAAGAATCTGAACATTATAGAACAGATATTTGGGAAGAAGAAGATTAAAAATCTATGAAAGCAGTTATCCAAAGAGTTTCTAAAGCGAGTGTTACAATTGAAAGTGTTAAAGTTGCATCAATCCAAAAAGGGTTATTGATTTTATTAGGTATTGTTGATGAAGATACGCAAGAAGATATTAATTGGTTATCTAAAAAAATCATCAATCTTAGAATTTTTAATGATGAAAATTATGTGATGAACAATTCATTGATTGATGTTGATGGAGAAGTTATTGTTGTGAGTCAGTTTACTTTACAAGCTTCAACAAAAAAAGGTAATAGACCAAGTTATTTAAAAGCTGCAAAACCATCTATTGCAATTCCATTGTATGAAGCTTTTATCAAACAGATAGAAAATGATTTTAACAAGAAAGTTCAAACAGGAGAATTTGGAGCTGATATGAAAGTTGAATTATTAAACGATGGTCCAGTAACTATTATAATTGATACAAAAGATAAAAAATAGTTTCCAAGGAAAATAAATTACTTTATATTTGCGACAAGAATAATTCAAATACATTTATACATGAAAAAAATAATATTATCAGCATTAGTTTTAGCAACTGTTTTTACAAGCTGCAAAGGAGAGAAAAAAGAAAAAGTTGAAGCTAAAGAAGCTGTAAAAGTAGAAACCAATGTTTCAGAACTAAATAATGTTGATGTTCAAAACTCTATTGTAACATGGAAAGGAGCAAAACCAACAGGAACACACGACGGAACGGTACATTTAAAAAGTGGAGGTTTATTAATTGAAAACGGAAAATTAACTGAAGGTGAGTTTGTTATCGATATGACTACTATTAAAAATGTAGATATGATTGGAAGTGATGGAGCTGGAAATATAGAAGGTCATTTAAGTGGACCAGACTTTTTTGATGTCCCAGTATATCCAACAACAAAATTTGTAATAACTAAAGTAGAAGATACAGAAGGAAAACTTGCTGTAACTGGAAATTTACAAATAAAAGATGTAACAAAAAGTATTACAATTCCTGCATCTATTTCTACAGTTGATGGAGTAACAATTTTTAAAAGTGATGTTTTTAATATTAATAGAGCAGACTTTAATATTAAATATAAATCAAAAACATTTTTTAAAGATCTAAAAGATAAATTTGTAGATGATTTAATTGAAATGTCTTTTGTTGTGAAGACTAAGAATTAATAAAAATATCTTTTTATTAGGTTTAATAACCCAAAGCTTTAAAGTTTTGGGTTTTATTTTTATAAAATAATTCTTGTAGAATTTTTAACCTCTCCAATTGTAAAAATACTGTGAGTGCTACCAATGTTTTTAATGGATGTTAATTTGCTGATTAAAAACCTCCTATATTCTTTCATATCTTTTACATGAATTTTTAAAATATAGTCATAATCTCCACTAACGTGAAAACATTCTGAAACTTCGTCTAATTGAGTGATTTCTTTTTCAAAACTGGATACATATTTAATAGCATGTTGAATGAGTTTTATATGGCAAAAAACCAAAAAAGATTTATCAATTTTATCTTTGTTGATGATTGCCACATATTCTTTTATTATATCCTCTCTTTCAAGTTTTTTGATTCGCTCATAAACGGCAGTAACCGAAAGATTTAATTGCAAAGAGAGTTGTTTTGTAGTTTGTTTACTATCGTTTTGTAGTAAATTGATTAACTTTTTATCAGTAGCATCTAAAAGCATAATTAAATTTTTTTTCTAAAAAAGAATCTTTTTCTAGTTGAAATTAATTTTTAAAACTGTAATTTAAGATAAATTTAGATAAATAATCTATATTTATAAGTTAATATTGATTTTATTTCTGTTTAATCGTTTTTTTGTGTTCAGATAAACTACAGATATGAAATTTAATCCAGCTGATAACATTCAAGATTTACAGTATTTTGGTGAGTTTGGAGGTGTAAATCCTTCGATATCAGATTCATCTACCTATACTTTTCTTTCGGCAAAAACAATGTTCGATACTTTTGAAGGAAATGCAGATGGTTGTTATTTATATTCTCGACATACAACGCCAAGTAATTTATATTTAGGAGAAGCTTTGGCAGCAATGGAAGGAACCGAAACAGCAAATGTCTCAGCATCTGGAATGGGAGCAATTACACCAGTATTATTACAATTATGTGAAGTAGGAGATCATATAGTTTCTAGTAGAACCATTTATGGAGGAACGTATGCTTTTCTTAAAAATTTCACTCCAAAGCTAGGAATAAAAACTACGTTTGTAGACATCACAAAATTAGATGTTGTTGAAGCATCCATCACAAAAAGCACTAAAGTTTTGTATTGTGAATCTGTGAGTAATCCATTGTTAGAAGTTGCAGATATTTCTGGTTTATCAGCTTTAGCTAAAAAATATAATTTAAAATTGGTGGTTGATAATACGTTTTCTCCTTTGTCAATTTCACCTGTAAAATTAGGTGCGGATATCGTAGTACATAGTTTAACAAAGTTTATCAATGGTTCTTCGGATACTGTTGGTGGTGTGGTTTGCGGAACACAAGAGTTTGTCGATAATTTAAGAAATGTAAATGATGGTGCTAGTATGTTGTTAGGTTCAACGATGGATAGTTTACGAGCTTCGTCTATTTTAAAAAATATGAGAACACTTCACATAAGGATGAAACAACATAGTAAAAATGCTGCTTTTTTAGCTGATAAATTTGAAGCTGATGGATTAAAAACTGTATATCCTGGATTAGCTTCACATCCATCACATCAACTTTTTAAATCGATGATGAATACAGAATATGGTTTTGGTGGTATGTTAACCGTTGATGTTGGTTCTTTAGAAAAAGCAAATGAATTGATGGAGTTAATGCAACATAAGAATTTAGGTTATTTAGCAGTCAGTTTAGGGTTTTATAAGACATTATTTTCTGCACCTGGAAGTTCTACTTCTTCAGAAATTCCTGAAGAAGAACAAATGGAAATGGGTTTAACAGATGGATTAATTCGTTTTTCGATTGGTTTAGATAACAATATAGAACGTACCTATCTTATGATGAAAGCTTGTATGCTTGAAATTGGTGTTTTAAAAGAAGAAGTGTTCACTTAATTTATTCCCAAAAACTAAGCTGAGAATATTTTATTTTTTGATTTAGTTTTTTATATCCCTTTTATTCGCTCTAAAAATTTAGAAAAATCTTCTTTATTTGGAGGATTTCCTCGAAAAGGTAAAATATCCCAACGTCCATTTTCTTTTAAAAGGGTGAATCTAAAAACCGAAGAATCTTTGTTGTCTGGATCTAACATTGGATAGCGTAAATCTACATAACTAAAAGTTCCGTCTTCGTTCTTGGAAAGATTAAAATAGTTGTTACTAAACCAAGTTAGTGTTTTAATATCTGGGTGATGAATGTCAATAGTTGTATGATTTTTTGGAATCACTAATATTTTATCAGCTAAGTCATTGTTGTCAAATAAAGAATAAAAAGTTGCATAATAATTTTCATCATTTTCAGCAATTCCGTACCATAAAATATTATTTAAAATAGTTGGCTGAGCAGAAAAACGGTAATAAGAAATTCCAGCTTTATCAAAAGATTTTTTGAATACTGAATCCATGTATAGTTTGTTCCCAATAGTAAATAACATATATGCGGAACTAATATAAATTCCAGTTTTTAGCCACCAAGTTCTTCGCGTTCTTTTTCTGTTAAAAAATAGTAAAATAATTAAGCATAACAGAAATGGAATTGTATAAAAGGGATCTGCAACGGAAATGTTATTAAAGGCAACTCTATAATCAGAAAAAGGTGCAAATAACTGTGTTCCGTAAGGCGTAAAACTATCTAAAATAGGATGTGTAAACATGGATAAGAAAAATAACCAAATCCAATTTTTTTGAGTTGTTGTCCCAATTCTACTTCTAGTATTATAAAGTTTGTGAGTAATCCATCCAAAGAAAAAAGAACCAAAAACGGCAAACAATAATGAATGCATAAAACCTCTATGAAAAGCCATAGCATCAATTTCATTAGTATACATCCATTCGCCAATAAAAACATCTAAATCAGGAATTGTACCACCAATAGCTCCAAATAATAAAGCTTTGTTACCAATTTTTCTTCCTAAAATGATTTCGCCACAAGCAGCACCTAAAACAATCTGAGTTAATGAATCCATTATCACAAATGTAGTAAACAGTTTTGATTTGCATACCTCTTTACAAAATCGTAACATTACAAAACTAAACTTAGTGAAATGCAAGACGAAAAAAATATTTCTGAAATAAATATCCAAGATCAAAAAATTGTAGATAACAAAGAATTAAACATTTGGGAAGCTTTAATTCCTGTTGTTTTATTGATGGGTTTATTGGCGTATAATATTTTTTATGCAGATGGAGCTTGGTTTGGAGATTATTCTAATCAATATATATTATTAATTGGCGGGGTGATTGCAGCTGCAGTTGGATTTTTTAATAAGGTTTCTATTAGTAGGATGATTGCCGAGGTTTGGGAAAACTGGAAAAGTATTTTTGTGCCAATACTGATACTGCTTTTGGTAGGTGCTTTGGCTGGAACTTGGCTGGTGAGTGGAATAATACCTGCAATGGTTTATTATGGTTTACAGGTGTTAAGTCCAGAAATTTTTTTACCAGCCACAGTTATTATTGCAGCAATTATTTCAATAGCTACAGGTAGTTCTTGGACAACTTCTGCAACTGTTGGTATTGCATTAATTGGAATTGGAAGTGCATTAGGTATTCCATCAGGAATGATTGCTGGAGCTGTAATTTCTGGAGCTTATTTTGGAGATAAAATGTCACCACTTTCCGATACAACAAATTTAGCGCCAGCAATGGCAGGGACAGATTTGTTTACACATATAAAATACATGGCGTTCACAACAGTGCCAACAATTATAATTACACTTATTGTTTTTATTATTTTAAGTGCAACAATAGATACAAGTGGAAGTGCAGATATAAGTAATTTGTTAGCGAGTATAGATTCAACTTTTAATATTACTCCGTGGTTATTTTTAGTTCCTGTAGCTGTAATTGCTATGATATTAATGAAAACAAAACCATTGATTGCTTTAGGAACTGGTGTTGTTTTAGCCGCAGTTTTTGCATTTATTTTTCAATCTGATGTTTTATCAAGCATATCCAACTCAAATTTTCAAGCAATTATAAATGCAGTTTTGTCCGATACACAGATAACAACAGATAATGAAAAGTTAACTGAATTATTTTCTTCCGGAGGGATGAACGGAATGCTTTGGACAATCTTTTTAATTATTTGTGCAATGGTTTTTGGAGGCGTTATGGATGCAATTGGAGCTTTAGCTAAAATCACAAAAGTATTATTATCTGTTGCGAGTTCTGTTTTTGGTTTATTTGCGAGTACAGTTATTAGCTGTTTAGGACTAAATGTAATTGCTTCAGATCAATATTTAGCATTGGTAATACCCGGTAAGATGTTTAAGCAAGCATATGAAGATAAAGGACTGGCGCCAGAAAATTTAAGTAGAACTTTAGAAGATTCTGGAACCGTAACTTCTGTGTTAATTCCGTGGAATACTTGTGGAGCTTATCAATCTGGAGTTTTGGGAGTAGGGGTTGGAGAATATTTTGCCTATGCAATTTTTAACTGGTTGTCACCATTCACAACTTTATTATTTGCAGCTTTTAGAATTAAAATTAGACAATTAACTACAAAATAAATGATTGTTCTTGCAGCTATTTCTGATGCAAAATTAATAACAGAAGTTGCATTAAAATCTAAAGATTTTTGGGGATATTCTAAACAATAAATTAAAGATTGAACAGAAGAATTAACCGTTTCCGAAAAAATGATCTCAGAAATGATTGTTTAAATTTTACTTTTTACGAATGTTTAAAAAAATAGAAATAAAAAGTAATATCCACGGGCCTCCATGCAGTAACACATCAAACCAATCTTGAGCTAGCATACCATTTTCAGACGAAAAAGCATTTCCGCCCAATATCCATTTGAGCTTTCCTAAAATATGTGGCGGATTAAAAGGAGCTAATCCTAAGGTTAAACTAGCAATTAGAAATAGTTTCCAGTTTTTTTTAAGCTTATTTTTCATTTTATTATAAAGTCCTTTATTTTGGAAAAGATTTAGGATTAAATAAACCAATTCCAAACTAATCCAAAACGGATTACTAAATCTCTATATGGGTAATTAGGTGCTGAAAAATAATTCTTATCACCAAAGCCAGCGCCAGCATTTTCAATTTTAAAAAAGATACGGGTTCTTCTCACTCGAGCATTAAAAAACAAATCGATTGTAGGATATCCTATTTCAGTGGTGTTTTGTAAAGTAAATTCAGCTAAAAGTGGATTGTAAGCATTCGCCTTATATTTAGAAAAGTATTTAAAAGTTGCACCAATTTGAACTTGCATCGGGTCACCTTTAAACCATGAATCATGATAATAAAGTGTATTCCTAGTAACTAATTGAGGCACTCTAAAAACAGAACTTCCACTGCTTACATTTTGATACATGATGGTGTTATCAAAATATAATTTCCAAAAATTAAATTCTTTATTAGCTTTTACTTTAAGGTAGGTAATAGATTGATTTGTTTGTTTTGGAGCATTGGTTTCATCAAAATAAGTGTAGTTTTCAATGTTAGTAAAATCAACAGAAGTATTTATCCATTTAGAATTAAAATTAAACCCTAAATTTCTAGTATTAATATTGTTGAAATTATTTTCCCAATTATAAGAATCATAAACACTTTGATGTAAAAGAAAATTAAAATTCGGGGATTTAGAATTTAATAATAAACTTCCTTTTATTGTAAAAAGACTGTCTTTTTTATATTGCATTTCCCCTTTAAAATGATTCCCAGCCAAACGTCCACTACCAGGAGTAACAGTAGCATCTGCAATAACTTGAAAATCACTTATTCTTCCTTTCCAATCGGCACCAAAAGAAACAGCATCTCCAGTTAAGTCTGTGTTATTTATTGCACCAATAGTTTTATTTACTAATCTGTTGTAGCCATATTCATAACTACTTAGTTTAATTTTAGCTTTAAAAGTTCCTAAAATATATTTTGAGTTAAATTCTAGGAAGAACTGATTAGAAGTTAATCTGTTTTCTACAGTTTCATTTACAGCACCAGTTTCGCTAACATTTCCAAAAAATGCAGTTACAACAGCTCCTTGAGTAAAATTATAACGTTTATTTTCAGTAGAAAAAGTATGTCCTATTTTTAGATTTGTAAAATCTTTTTGCTTTAAAGAATCTTTCTTACCAAGTAATTTAAAATCGTGTTGAAAATAATATCGCTCACCTTCAAATAAGTTTTCGGTATCGATTAGATTTACATCTAATCGATCTCTACTACTATATTCTGGATCGTCATCAATAAAGCTTTGAGTTCTCTCATCTGTTAAGCCTCCACTTTCTTGATTTAAAATATCTTGAACAGTAATATGTCCTTTTAATGAATATTGACTTTCTTTAGTTGTATAGTGAAAAGAACCTCTAAAATTACCCGAACTAACCAATGCTCTTCTATATTGTCCTAAAGATCTTAGCCCCTTGTAAGACATGGCTACATTTAATCTTGGATTAAAATTTAAAGTAAATATTGCGTCTAGAACCTGTCCTTGTTGTAAGCCAGTTCTATATAAAATTTCTGTAGTAGGAGTTGGAACTTTGTAGTATTTCACATCTTCTACGTTAAAATAACCAAACTGTTTTGCCCTAAAACCAATATCAGGAATTGCAGAAATATCTCTAAAATTATATCCTAAATTATTAAAAGTTTGCCCCTGATTATGAAAGGCTAATAATTCAAAATTGTCTTTGCGTAGAAAATTATATTTGTATTCTTTTTGAATAGTTAAGGTTGTATCAACGACTGTTGTATCTTTTTTATGAGATATAATTTTGTAATCTGTATACTTGGTTTTGCCACTTAACGTTACAGTAATTTCACTTTTGTTTCTTAAAGAATCATTAAGTTGTGTGACATTACCATTAGAACTTCCTGTTTTACCTCTTCTTACCTGGGATAGAGATGTTAAACTCCCAATAAATAAGCTTAGAAATATTAGTAAGACAATTTTCTTCATAGAGAATGATAACTAGCGCAAATGTAAAATATTTAAACGAAAAAAAATGTGAATAATTACAATCTAAATTGTTAATTTGTTGTGATGTTAAAACTTAATTATAGCAAGTTTTCTTTAGAAGCAGGAACAGACGAAGCAGGGAGAGGTTGTTTATCCGGACCTGTAGTAGCAGCTGCGGTTATTTTACCTAAAGATTTTAAGCATGATTTATTAAACGATTCTAAGCAACTTTCTGAGAAAAAAAGAGAGGCTTTACGCCCATATATAGAAAAGCACGCATTAGCTTTTGGTGTTGCATTTGTATATCAAGAAGAAGTAGATGAAATTAATGTTTTACAAGCCTCTATTACTGGTATGCATCGTTCTATCGATCAATTAAAAATGATACCAGAATATATTATTGTAGATGGAAATAAGTTTAGAGACTATAAAGACATTCCACATAAAACCATTGTAAAAGGAGATGCCAAGTTTATGAGTATTGCTGCAGCATCAGTTTTAGCGAAAACCTATAGAGATGAGTATATGGCTATGATTCATCAAGAATTTCCTATGTATAATTGGAAAAAAAATAAAGGATATCCAACCAAAGAACACAGAAATGCAATACGTGAATTTGGCGCCACAATTCACCATAGAAAAACATTTAAATTGTTACCAGAACAATTAAAGTTAGAATTGTAATAATTCTTTAAAATCATCACTAAACTTTTTCTATTTTTACCATCCAAATTTTTTGATAGATGATTAAAAAAACCAAAGCAGAAATCACCAAATGTATACTTCATAAAGTCGCTAATAAATATAATAGTGGACATAATGTTTTTTCTGAAGATTTAATCAGATTCGATCAAGAAAGTTATGATTTAATGCGTTCTTTTTTGGTAAAACCCTTTGTTAATTTATCACAGAGTTATCGTTTTTCTCATCATGCAGATGTTCGTTTAAACGAAGTAAATAATTACGCAACAGAGATTTTTAAGGATGAAAGTACCTTTGTAGAATATTCTAAAAATATTGTAAATCATTTATATGAGCAATCTAATTCAGCTCAAATAAAAACAGGTGATGTAATTGTAGCTTTTATTGAAGGAATAGAATATAACGATGTGTTAACAGAAGCAGTTGGTGTTTTTAAAATTGAAAATAAAGTTGACTTTTTTCAGAGTTATTTAGATGATAATGAGAGTTTTGACGTAGTTGTTCAGCAAGGCATAAGTACTAAGAAAATAGATAAAGGTTGTTTGATTTTAAATACGTCTGATGTAGAAGGAACCGTTGTTTTATCCGTAGATAATAATAATTATGATGCGCAATATTGGATTAAAAACTTCTTAAGTGTAAAGTTTGCGGACGATTATAATTCACATACTCAAAATTATTTAGAACTGTGTAAAGAGTTTTCAGAAGAAGTAATTAAACCAGAATTTGGTAAACAAGAACAAGGTAATTTTTTAGCAAGTACAGTTGATTATTTTAAAGAGCATGAAGCTGTAGATTATCATGATTTTAAAGATGATGTTTTTGAAGAAGAAAAGCACAAAGAGCTTTTTGAAGATTATAAAAAACATTTCGAAACTCTAAATGATGTGCTAATCAGAAATAATTTTGATGTTTCTAACGTAGTTTTAAAGAAAGAAAAATCTAAGTTAAAAACAGAGATTAAACTTGATACAAATATTAGTATAAAATTAGATGTTGATGCTCCAGATGCTTCATCAGAATATTTAGAAAGAGGCTATGATGAAGAAAAGAAAATGAAGTATTACAAAGTATATTTTAACGAAGAAAAGTAGGGTTTTCAGTTCTTAGTGATTAGTTGTTATGTTTTAGTTTAGTTTATAAAGAATATGTCATTTCGAGCGGAGTCGAGAAATCTTTTCTGTTGTTTTTTATTTAATAATATACTCTTCAACCTCAAATAAATTTTTAAAGTGCTTTAAAATTTTTTGTTTTACCTCCTCTAAATCAACTTTTTTGCCAAGTTCAGCTTCCATGGTTGTCACAGCTTTACCTCGAATTCCACAAGGAATAATATTATCAAAATACCCCAAATTTGTATTCGCATTTAAAGCAAAACCATGCATGGTTACCCAACGTGATGAACGAATTCCCATAGCACAAATTTTACGAGCAAAAGGAGTTCCAACATCCAGCCAAACTCCAGTTTCACCTTTACTTCTTGTACCTTTTAAGCCATATTCGGTAATGGTCAAAATGATTGTCTCTTCAAGTAAGCGAAGATATTTATGAATATCGGTAAAAAAATTCTCTAAATCTAAAATAGGATACCCTACAATTTGTCCTGGACCATGATATGTAATATCTCCTCCACGATTTATTTTATAAAAAGTAGCTCCTTTTTCTTTAAGCTGATTTTCGTTTAATAACAAGTTAGATAAATCGCCACTTTTACCCAAAGTATAAACATGTGGATGTTCTACAAATAGAAAATGATTATTGGTAGTCTCAAATTTGTCATTTCTTCTGTTACTTATTTTAATATCAACCGTTTCTTGTAGCAAATCGGTTTGAAAGTCCCAAGTATTTTTATAGTCTTTAAGACCTAAATCTTGTAAAATAATTTTTTTATTCATTCAGAATACAAAGATAAATATTTAAAATAGGAACTTATCATAAACTAATCGTAAGAATGTTTCGTTTACTGAATAAATCAGTTATTTTTGATGTATGTCTGTAGTAGTTTCTTCTATATCTAAAGTTTTTGAATCACAAAAAGCAGTAAACGATATTTCTTTTTCATTAAAAAAAGGAGAAATAGTAGGTTTTTTAGGCCCAAATGGTGCTGGAAAATCTACAACCATGAAAATGTTGACAGGGTTTTATAAACCAACTGAAGGTTCAATTTTAGTTAATGGAATTGACATGCTTACTTCTCAAATCGAAGCTCAAAAAAGTATAGGGTATTTACCAGAACACAACCCTTTGTATACAGAAATGTATGTTAGAGAATATTTGCAATATCAAGCTTCTATTTTTAAGGTTGAAAAAAGTGAAATTACGACAGTAATTGAGAAAGTTGGCTTAACTTCTGAATCCCATAAAAAAATATATCAATTATCTAAAGGCTATCAGCAAAGAGTAGGTCTAGCAGCTGCTATTTTACACAATCCATCTGTCTTAATTCTAGATGAACCAACTACAGGTTTAGATCCAAATCAGTTAGTTGAAATTAGAGCATTGATTAAAGAATTAGGGAAAGATAAAACAGTATTGTTATCTACACATATTATGCAAGAAGTAGAAGCGGTTTGTGATCGAGTAATTATTCTAAATAAAGGTGAAATAGTTATTGATAAACCTATAGCAGAATTAAAAACAAGCACAGAACAATTTATAAAAGTTACGTTTGATTATAAATTAGAAGAACAATTTATAAAGCGTTTACCAAATATAACTTCTTATAAAAATACTTCTGAAAACAATTGGACATTGGTTTTTAATTCAAAAGAAGATATGCGACCTAAAATCTTTGATTTTGCACAAGAAAATGGATTAAAAATACTTGGATTAAATGCCGAAAATAAAAACTTAGAGAACTTGTTCAGAGAGCTAACTAGTTAATCAATAGGTATTTCAATGCCTAAACCAGATCTAAAACCAGACCAACCCGTTTTTACATCTTCATTGGAATTATTAATAAGATGAGCTTCATTATTTTGGCTAAATATTAATTTATTACCAAAAACTAAATCAAAACCAACATTTGCTCTTAGGTAAAAAAATGAAATTGGGTACTCGTAAATTAAAGAAGCACCTACACCCAAATCAAAAGAATTAAAACTTAAAGAGTCTTGATTTACATTATTTCCTATTTTTGAATAACTATTCACTTCTAAACTAGAATACATAGCGAATCCTTTGAAACCTAGTTTAAAAGTATTGAATTCATCTAAATCAACCAAATACATACCTCCAAGTGATATAGCATTTAAGGGTTGTTCTAATCTAATTACTCCAGAATAATCTGAATAAGATAATTTTCCACCTGTAGCATTATAGCTTGCAAATATTGATAAGTCAGATTCTATAATTGTATAGCCAATTGTAAATCCAATATTAGCAGAAAAGTCATCTTGTAATTTTAAAGGTATCTCAGATAAATCATTTTTAAATTCTTGAGAAAAAGATGATAAATTAGAATGAGAGAATGTATTGAAGTTAGTCTCTATAAATATTTTTCCTTGTTGGGAAAACATTAAAGAACATGTAAATAAAAATACTAGATAAATTTTTTTCATAATTAATTTTCAAAATAATCTAAATAATAACCTTTTGATGATATCAATTTATTATTCAATATCTTTAATTTATAACCTCTGTGCTCATTATCAGAATTATATTCAAAATTATAAGTTTTATCACTATCTAAATCTATAAGGGAAGCCTCACCATAAAATCTTAACAATACTTTATTGGTTATATTGTCAAATTCAAATTTTCTTACATCTGTAGAATTACTCAGTTGAATTCTAATATTTGACTTTAAATCCATTAGATAAGGGGATCCATAAAATCTATTAAAAATACAACGATCTTGACCATCGATAAATTTAAAATTAGAGGTGTATCCGGTTGCTTCAATTGTATAAGTTTTAGTTATGTTTAAGTTTTCTATTTTATAAACGTTACTACCTCTATCCCAAAAGTAATTTCCACTATCTGATAAGTCTGTATATCTGATATTCAAGTTATGAAGTTGTTTTTTAGTTTGCGAATCGTAGATATATGTTTGATTAGTGTAACTTTCATTTATTATCACTCTTCCATTTCTATACATAACTTTAAAACTATCTGACGAAAAATAATCTTTTGAATTATATTCTTTTATAATGTTTAGATTATTTATATCTATAACTAAAGATTTGTTCTTTAAATCTATAATTAAATTACCTGTAAAAGGGTCTAGAACCAAATCTGAAGTTTCTTCAAAGACAGTTGTTAACTTGGAGAATTTTAATATTGACATGTCATGATTACTTAATTTATAAATAACTACAGTTCTAGGAGATTGATAAGTTTGAGGACCTTCTAATTCTAAAGCATAATAAGCAGAAGTTTTCTTGTCATAAATATATTCTTCGACACTCACATCATTCAAATCAAATTTATTACCCCAATAAATATTAAAAGATATATCATCAACATATATATTATTCTTAAATAAAGAAAACCGACTATAAAAAGGCTCATCGAGCTTATTTTTTTTTTCAAAATTTAACTCTAAACTCCCCCCAATATTATCGATTTCAATTTTTTGATTATTATTTAAACTAGATGAAAAAATATATGAATCAAAGTTTTTATATAAAATATGTTTACCTATGGAAATTTTAGCTTTATTTTCATTTAAAATTTTATATGTCGGTATTGGTAAATCTATATTTTCTAAATTAACTATATTACTCTCTACAGAATCAAAATTATTATGAAGTATTATTTGATAGGATAAATCTCCTGTAACACTAAAATTATCATTATATTTTTTTGATTTTAATATATCTATAGAAAGAATTTCTTTTTTCACTTCTCTATTATTATTTTTAACTATTAGATAAGCTTCTTCAAAATTGTAATCTAATATCTCTTCCCAATAAATATTTATTGTACCATCTTCTATTTTAACATTTGTAATAGAAAAAGGATCAGCTATTGATTTATCAATTGAAAAACTAAATTCTTCAACAACATAATAAGTTTCAAGATTACCAATATCTGCTAAACTACCTGTTCCAGAAGAAAAAGAATATTCAATTTTGATTTTATGTTTACCCTCTGAAAGTTTTTGTGAATCTATATAAAAACTTCCTCTAAATTCATTAGTATCTATCTCTAATTTATCATCTATGAAAATCTGTATTAGGAATAATCTATGTTTATTGTCTCCAGAGTAAATAAAATTTATATTTTTGGATTCTTTGTAAACCTCTCCATCTTTAAAATTTAATAATGCTAAAGAAGCAGTTGGTTCAGTAACTTCAATCTCTTTATAAAAATCTTCAGCAAATTTATAATTACATTTAACAAGAAAAATGGTTGTAAAAAGAAGTGCTAGACAAATAGCAATTTTTTTCATAGTATTTAATTTTTAACAAATATACTAATTCAACTTATAATTAATACGCTGTTCGTCTAGGGTCTGTAAAAATTCGTTAGAAACCTCAATTTTTGTATTTCTACTCATCACATTAAGTTCTATTTCTTCTTCAGCATCCCAAATAGTAAAGTATAAAGATTGTTTGCCTTTTTTAACGTTCAAAATATTTTCTAAACCAACAACGGTAGCTTCATTAATTTGCTGAACAGGAACTTTTATGGTTATTTTTTTACACATGGTATCCATGATATCATGTAGTAGTTTAAAATCGGTAAATTTAATTCTTGGTTCGCCTTGTACTCCTTCTTTATTTGTCCATCCTGCTTGAATTGTAGCTTTCACATATAAAAAAGAATTAGGGACTAAAAAGTGTTTAAACTTTAGGTAGTCTTCACCAAAAATTCTAAACTCATGATTTTCATTATAATCTTCAATAAAAAAAGAAGCCCAACCTTTTCCTGCTTTAGAAACTCTATGTTGTACATCGGCAATAATTCCTGCAAAGGCTAAATTAGCACCGATATATTTTGATAAATCGCTTTTAAAAGCACTTAAATTAGCATTACAAAATTTCAATTCGTTTTTAAAATCATCTAACGGATGCGCAGAAATATACATCCCAATCATTTCTTTTTCTTTAGCTAGTAATTCCATGGTTCCCCAAGTATCGCAAAGCGGAATCATAGGTTCATCAAATTGTACTTCCGAAGCTTCACCAAATAAAGAAACTTGAGATGAGTTTTGATTCTCTTGGTATTTATTTCCAAACTTTAAAACACGTTCAATAAATGGAATTTCTTTTTCATCCATTACATAATATTGTGCTCTGTGGGTTTGTTCAAATGAATCAAATCCGCCAGCTAAGACTAAGCCTTCAAAGGCTTTTTTATTAGCAACACGTAAATCTACACGTTTAGCAACATCAAAAATAGAGGTGTAATTTCCGTTTTCTTTTCGTTCTTCAATAATCGCTTTTACAGCAGAACTCCCAACACCTTTAATGGCTGCCATTCCAAAACGAACTGCGCCTTCTTTATTTACAGAGAATTTACTATAAGATTCATTAATATCTGGGCCTAATACATCCAAGCCCATTCGTCTGCATTCTTCCATAAAAAACGAAACTGTTTTTATGTCTTTCATATTATTTGAAAGAACGGAAGCCATATATTCTGCAGGATAATGCGCTTTTAAATAGGCAGTTTGATAAGCAATCCAAGCGTAACAAGTTGAGTGAGATTTGTTAAATGCATAGGATGCAAAAGCCTCCCAGTCTTTCCAGATTTTTTCTAATTTTTCTGCATCATGTCCATTGGCAGAAGCTTGTTCTACAAATTTAGGCTTCATTTTAGCTAAAACTGCAGCTTGTTTTTTACCCATCGCTTTACGTAAAACATCTGCTTCACCTTTGGTGAAGTCTGCTAACTTTTGCGATAGTAACATTACTTGCTCTTGGTATACCGTAATTCCGTAGGTCTCAGAAAGATATTCTTCCATGGCAGGTAAATCGTATTCTATATCTTCAGTTCCGTGTTTACGGTTAATAAAAGAAGGAATATACTCCATTGGTCCTGGACGATACAAAGCATTCATGGCAATTAAATCTTCAAAAACGGTCGGTTTTAAAGAGCGCATGTGTTTTTGCATTCCTGGAGATTCATATTGAAAAATCCCTACCGTTTCTCCTCGTTGAAATAACTCATATGTCTTTTCATCATCTAGCGGAAAATTTTCAGGATCTAAATCAACATCATGTTTCGCTTTAACAATTTTTACAGTATCTTTAATTAAAGTCAGTGTTTTTAGTCCTAAGAAATCCATTTTTAATAACCCAGCAGATTCTACGACTGAATTATCAAATTGGGTAACATACATGTCGGAATCTTTAGCTAAAGCTACTGGAACATAATTTGTAATGTCACTTGGCGTAATAATAACTCCACAAGCATGAATCCCTGTATTTCTAACTGAACCTTCTAAAATAGTTGCTTTATTTATAGTTTCTGAAGCTAGATCATTTCCGTAAGAAATTGTTCTAAGCTCTTCAACTAATTGCTTTTCTTCGGAACGTAATGCAGCAACTTTACCTTTACTTTTATCATCATCACCAAAAATATTTTTCAGCTTAATTCCTGGGATTAATTTTGCAATTCTATCCGCTTCAAAAAGTGGTAAATCTAAAACTCTAGCAGTATCTCGAATGGAAGATTTTGCAGCCATGGTTCCGTAAGTAATAATTTGCGCAACCTGATTAGCCCCATATTTATTTATAACATAATCCATGACTCTAGATCGTCCCTCATCATCAAAATCTATATCAATATCGGGCATTGATACACGTTCTGGATTTAAAAAACGCTCAAAAAGTAAGTCGTATTTAATAGGGTCTATATTCGTAATCCAAAGGCAATAGGCAACAACTGAACCTGCCGCAGATCCACGCCCTGGACCAACGGAAACATCCATTTTTCTGGCTTCTCTAATAAAATCTTCAACAATTAAAAAATATCCTGGATACCCAGTTTTTTCAATTACTTCTAGCTCAAAATCTAATCTTTCTTTTAATTCTTCTGTTAATTCTCCATACCGTTTTTTAGCACCAACGTAAGTTAAATGATTTAGATAATTGTTTTCTCCTCGTTTTCCACCATCTTTTTCATCTTCTTTATCTTGGAATTCAGTTGGAATATCAAAAGCGGGTAATAAAACATCTCTCGCTAAAACAAAAGGCTCAATTTTATCGACTACTTCTTGAATGTTTATAATTGAATCTGGAACATCTGCAAAGAGTTTTTTCATCTCTTCAGAAGACTTAAAATAGTATTCATCGTTTGGTAATCCATAACGATATCCTCGTCCACGTCCTTTTGGAGTTGCTTGTTTTTCGCCATCTTTTACACATAATAAAATATCATGTGCATTGGCATCTTCTTTATTTAAGTAAAAAGTATTGTTAGTAGCAACTGTTTTTACATCGTGTTTTTTAGCAAATTTTAATAAGGTTTCGTTTACAATTTTTTCATCTTGTTGATTATGACGCATCAATTCGATATAAAAATCATCACCAAATTCTTCTTTCCACCAAAGTAATGCATCTTCGGCTTGTTTTTCGCCAACATTAAGAATTTTACTTGGAACTTCTCCATATAAACTCCCAGTTAAAACAATAACGTCTTCTTTATATTTTTTGATGATTTCTCTATCAATTCTTGGGATATAATAAAAGCCATCAACAAAAGCAATAGAAGACATTTTAGCTAAATTATGATATCCTTTTTTATTTTTTGCCAATAAAACAATTTGATAACCGTTGTCTTTTTTTGTTTTATCTAAATGATTTTCACAAACATTAAATTCGCAACCAACAATAGCTTTTAATGGTTTTCCTGCTGATTTATTATGATTGATAACTTCTTTCACAAAATGAAAAGCTGCCATCATATTTCCGGTATCGGTTATAGCAACTGCAGACATATTATCGTTTGCAGCAGCTTTTACAATATTACCAATCTGAGTTGTAGATTGTAGTACAGAATATTGAGAATGATTATGTAAATGCGCAAAAGTTGCGTCCTTTAAAGCTTCAATTTCTTCGGATGAAGTTTCTGTAATTTCTTTATTTAGCGTTTTTTCTAATCGCTTTCTTATTTTATCACTTTCCTTTTTAAGGTTGATGTGTTTTAAACCAATTAAACGTATTGGTTTTGGATTGGCTTCGGAATAGTTTTTAAAATAACTTTGATCTACATCTAACTGTTCTTTAGTGTATTCCCTTAATCTTATCAGTTCTAAAAAACATCGTGTTGTAGCTTCAACATCCGCAGTTGCATTATGCGCATCACTAAAAGGAATACCAAATAAATGTTTATGTAACTCTGTTAATGTAGGTAGTTTAAATTTTCCTCCACGTCCGCCAGGCAACTGGCATAAAAAAGCTGTTTTTTCTGTACAGGTATCTAGAAGTGGGAGGGATGTTAAATTACTTTCTACACCTAGTCTATGAAATTCACATCCCATAATATTGATATCGAAACCTACATTCTGACCAACAATAAACTTTGTTTTCTGAAGCGCATTATTAAAAGCATCAAGTCCTTCTGATAATGAAATTCCTTGTTCTTGGGCTAACTCTGTTGAGATACCGTGAATTCTTTCAGCATCATAAGGAATATTAAATCCGTCTGGTTGAATTAGAAAATCATTACTTTCTAGTAAAATACCCATTTCATCATGTAATTGCCATGCAATTTGTATGGCTCTTGGCCAATTATCAGTATCCGTAATTGGAGCATTCCAACTTTTAGGTAAACCAGTAGTTTCGGTATCGAAAATTAAATACATGAAAGGTGTGTATTTGTAGTTGCTTTTAATTGTTTAAACGGAATGTAAAAATACGTTTTTTTGAAAGATTTTTGATTGTAAGTTATTAACGGAATGTTGATAGTTTACGTACTGCTGTGTTAGCGATTGTAGCAAGTTGCCGTGTAACGCGAAAAGTGCAACCACGTAAAAAATGAGTGTAAGGAATGATACGTGGTAACGCCTCAAAAAGGTGTAAAATATATTGATAATTAGTGTTTTAGTTTTAAAAAGGTTTTGTACATTTGCGCCCACTTATCACGAGATGGTAAGATTATTAATAATCAAGGTCGAGTACCTTACAAAATTAACAAAGAATGCCTGTAAAAATTAGATTACAAAGACACGGTAAAAAAGGAAAACCTTTTTATTGGGTTGTAGCTGCTGATTCTAGAGCTAAAAGAGATGGTCGTTTCCTAGAAAAATTAGGAACGTATAATCCTAATGTAAATCCAGCAATTATTGATTTAGATGTTGATGGAGCTGTTAAATGGTTACAAAACGGAGCACAACCTACAGATACTGCAAGAACAATTTTGTCGTATAAAGGAGCAATGTTAAAAAATCATTTAGCTGGTGGAGTTAGAAAAGGAGCTTTAACAGAAGAGCAAGCTGAAGAGAAATTTAATGCTTGGTTAGAAGAAAAAACTGGTAAAGTAAGTTCTAAAGAAGAAGAATTAGCAAAAGCAAAAGCGGATGTTATAGCAAAAGCTTTAGAAGCTGAAAAAGCTGTAAACGAAGCAAGAATTGCTGCTGCACAAAAAGTAGAAGAAGAAGCAACTGCTGCAGAAGAAGCGGTTGAGGCTACAGAAACTGTTGAAGAAGCAACTGAAGAGGTTGAAGCTGCTGCTGAAGAAGCAACAGAGGCAAGAGCTGAAGATAAAGCTGCAGAGTAACGTTATTTATTTCGATAATGCATAAAGAAGATTGTTTTTATTTAGGCAAAATCGTTACAAAATACAGTTTTAAAGGTGAAGTTGTTATCAAATTAGATACAGACGAACCTGAATTATATAAAGGAATGGAATCAATTTATGTCGATTTAGGCAATAATTTGGTTCCATTTTTTATTGAAAAAAGTTCTTTGCATAAAGGAAATCAATTACGTGTTCAGTTTGAAGATGTGTATTCTGAAGAAGATGCAGATGCTATTTTAAAATCTGGCGTGTATTTGCCTTTAGATTTACTACCTAAACTTTCGGGCGATAAATTTTATTATCATGAAGTTATAGGTTTTAAAGTTGTTGATGTAAATTTTGGTGACGTTGGTGTACTTGTTCATATAAATGATAAAGCTGCACAGCCTCTTTTTGAAATTGATAATGAGGGTAAAGAAATCTTTATTCCTATGATAGACGATTTTATCAAAAAAGTGGATAGAGAGCATAAAACAATACATGTTGAAACTCCAGAAGGATTAATTGACTTGTATTTAAATTAGAGAGGTGGCCGAGTGGTCGAAGGCGCACGCTTGGAAAGCGTGTATACGGCAAC
Organism: Lutibacter sp. Hel_I_33_5; assembly: GCF_007827455.1. Lineage (NCBI taxonomy): Bacteria > Pseudomonadati > Bacteroidota > Flavobacteriia > Flavobacteriales > Flavobacteriaceae > Lutibacter > Lutibacter sp. Hel_I_33_5. The sequence goes on along the minus strand of NZ_VISM01000001.1, from coordinate 1,318,771 downwards.
GTATCGAGGGTTCGAATCCCTTCCTCTCTGCAAATTTTATTGGTTATTCAAACAACTTCTCTAAAGTTATAACATCTAATAACCCATCAGATAGAAGGTTGTTTTTAGTTTCAAAATCTTTAACAGCATTAATAGTTTCTTGTCTATAAGCCCCATCAATATCTAATGTATAACCAAGTTTTGTAAGTTGTTTTTGAACTTCAAATGTTAATGGACTTTTTCTACCATTGTATATTTTGATTTCTGAATTATACAATCCTTTTATTTTATCGAATTTTAGATTTTTTTGATGTGATTTATAATCTAGTCCAGTTTCTTCTAAAAACTTAATGTCTTTATTAGATAATCCTTTTTCTTTTAATTGTAAAGAGTTCTCAAGGATGTCTTCATAGAATTTAATCTTTGCTATTTTTTTTGAATAATTTTTTATAGCGCGTTGTGTTTCTGCATCATCATCCTCAGGTGTTCTAACATCTATATCATTTGCCGTCCATTCCATTTTAACAAAACTATTTATATCTTCAATGGCTTCATAATATTTTAAGAGAACCTCTTTATTATGATAATCAGCATCAATCTTTTTTGCTGTTTTGTAATTAACTTCTTCAGTATGATATCTTTTATATTGTTGATACTTTCCAAAACCAATAAAAAAGGCAATGATTAGAAGTAGAAAAATGATGATTTGTTTCATAATGGTTTTATTTACAGAATGGTCGTTCTTTAACAAAAATAGGTAAAAACTTACTAAAAAAGGAATTTATATAAACTTGTAAAGTTAGATTTGCATTTTATATGAACAAACCATTTAAATTTAAAGAGTTTACCATTCATCAAGATAAAACCGCTATGAAAGTTGGAACTGATGGTGTTTTATTAGGCGCATGGTGTTCTATTGATGGTTTTCCAGACAGTATATTAGATATCGGTTCTGGTACAGGACTTATCGGGTTAATGTTAGCGCAACGTTCTGATGCAATGACTATTGATGCTGTTGAAATTGATGAAAATGCATACGAACAAACAGTAGAGAATTTTGAACAATCAGATTGGGGAGATCGGTTATTTTGTTATAATTCCTCTTTTCAAGATTTTGCTAATGAACTAGCTGAAGAAGAGGAAACCTATGATTTAATTGTTTCTAATCCTCCTTTTTATTCAGATGATTTTGAAACTGATAATGCCGCTAGAAATAAAGCGCGATTTACATCCTCTTTATCTTTTGAAGAATTGATTTCTGGAGTTTCAAAAATTTTGTCAAAAACAGGAACTTTTGCTTTGATCGTTCCCTATAAAGAAGAAGAGAATATTATAGGATTGACTTTAGAAAATGATATGTTTTTAAACAGTGTTTGTAGAATTAAAGGAACTCAAACATCAGAAATAAAACGTAGTCTTTTAGAGTTTTCTTTTCATCAAAAAGAAATAAAAGAAAAAGAATTGGTTATAGAAATTGCTCGTCATCAATACACTGAAGAGTATATTGATTTGACTAAAGATTTTTATTTAAAAATGTAATATTACCCAATAACATTATCAGGATTATATCCTAAATAAGGAACTTCTTTCTCAACAAATATAATTCCGTACTCTTCTAATTCTTTTAATATAGGTTCGTATACTTCTTTAGAAATTGGTAATTGAACACCTGGCGTTTTTATCTCTCCATTTAATATTTTTAAAGCAGCCATTGCAACAGGTAAACCAACAGTTTTTGCCATTGCAGTATAGGTTTGGTCGTCACCATTAATAATCATACTGCTTTCTAATTGCTTGTTTTCTCCTTGGTAGTTGTAACCAAACTTATGATGCATCACAATCATATCCTTATCATGTTGTTGTAATGTCCATTTGTCGGATAAAATCTTTTGCAAGATTTGTGCTGGTGTAGCATTTTGTAGCTCAACTTTTTTTGAAGCATCAAAAATGTTTAATTCCAAAAATTTCTCCCACATAATATCATCTTGATCAATTTTTAAATACGATCTAAATTTTAATTCTACAGAATCAGTCGGTGAGTAGGCAAGAAATAGATTTGTAAAATCACGATAGGTCATGTTTTTAGAATCTTCAATAGTGTATGTGTCATCTGTCATTCCAAGTTGTACAAAGACATTCCAAGCTCTAGAAAAACCAATTTTTCTAATAGTTCCTCTATACATAGTCGGAATGTTATCTAAACCATAAATATTTCTATATTTTAATGAATCTCTATTGGCATACGCTTCGAAATTTCCGCTGCCATTAATTTTTAAAAACTCAGTTCTTCTAAATAATTTATGATACGGAATATATTTATATGTACCTTCTTGTATAAACATAGCTGCGCCACCTTGTCCTGCTAACACTACATTTCTTGGATTCCAAGTAAACTTGTAATTCCACAAATTATCATCACTTTCTGGAGCAACTAATCCGCCACAAAAAGATTCAAACAAAAGCATGTCTGCACCGTTATCTCTAATTCTATCAATAATTTGCATGGCACTCATATGATCTACTCCTGGATCAAGTCCGATTTCATTCATAAAAACTAAACCTTTTTCTTTTACTGATGTATCTAAGGCTTTCATTTCTTGAGAAACATAAGAAGCCGTAACCATATGTTTACTGTAAGTTACACAATCTTTTGCTACTTCAATGTGAAATCTAGCAGGCAGCATAGAAATAACAACATTGGCATTTTTTATGGCATCAATTCTTTGGTCAGAATTAAAAACATCTAAAGAAATTGCGACACCATTTTTATGATTATTTATTTTTTGTTGTGCATTTTCTAGAGAAATATCACCAATTATAACTTGTAGATTTTCTTTTTCTGATTTATCTAATAAATACTTTATTAGTGATGAACTAGATCTTCCCGCTCCAATAATTAATATATTTCTCATGTATTTATTCTGTACTTTTGTTTAGGTGCTAAAGTACATAAATTGTTTAAAATATAACAAAAATTAAAAAAATGTATAAAAATTTAACAATTGCTTCGGTTTTAGGAATATGCGCAATTATTTTGGGTGCTTTTGGCGCACATGTGTTAAAAGAAAAACTCTCTGTTGATGCACTTCATAGTTTTGAAACGGCAGTGAGGTATCAAATTTATCATGTAATTGTAATATTATTTTTGAATATGTTTACTGAATTTTCCAAAAGCCAAAAAAATAGATTAAGTATGCTGTTTTTTATTGGGATTTTGTTTTTCTCTGGGTCTATTTATGCCATTCATTTATTAAATGTTCCAGCAAAAAGTATTTGGTTTGTTACACCTTTTGGAGGTCTTTTTTTCATATTGGGCTGGGGTTTAATGACGTATTACTTCTTTAAATTAAAGAAATAAACAATCAATAGTTAATAAAATTTATATATATATTATTGCGTATAATAATATTACGTAATTTTGCTCACAACAATAACTTAACTAAAAATATTGTAATGGTAGATACAAATACGAAATCGATTTCGTTAAATAATCTAGGAATCAAAAATGCAACAGTTCGTTATCAGCTAACATCTGATGAATTACATGATGAAACTGTTGAAAAAAATCAAGGAAAAGTATCTTCTTTAGGAGCAATTGCAGTCAACACTGGCGAGTTTACAGGAAGATCACCAAAAGATCGATTTATTGTAAAAGATGACATAACCAAAGATAAAGTTTGGTGGAGTGATATCAATTTACCTTTTGATGCAGAAAAGTTTGATAAATTGTATGATAAAGTAACAAGCTACTTATCTGAAAAAGAAATTTTTGTAAGAGATAGTTATGCATGTGCGGATGAAAATTACAAACTAAATATTAGAGTTGTAAATGAGTATCCTTGGAGTAATATGTTTGCTTACAACATGTTTTTACGTCCTACGGATGAAGAATTAAAAGATTTTTCTCCAGAATGGACAGTAATTAATGCGCCAGGTTTTTTGGCTGATGCAGACATTGACGGAACAAGACAGCATAATTTTGCGATTTTAAATTTCACTAAAAAAATAGCGTTGATTGGTGGAACTGGTTACACAGGAGAAATTAAAAAAGGAATCTTTTCTGCATTAAATTTCATTCTTCCAGTATTTAAAAATACATTGCCAATGCACTGTTCTGCAAATGTTGGTATAGAAGGTGATACAGCTATTTTCTTCGGATTATCAGGTACGGGAAAAACTACCTTATCTACAGATCCCAATAGAAGTTTAATTGGTGATGATGAGCATGGTTGGACAGCAGAAAATACCGTATTTAATTTTGAAGGTGGTTGTTATGCAAAAGTGATAAACCTATCAGAAGAGCAAGAACCAGAGATTTATTCTGCGATTAAAAAAGGAGCAATATTAGAGAATGTTGTAATGAATGAAAAAGGAGATGTTGATTTTTCTGATATCTCAATTACACAAAATACACGAGTAAGTTATCCGATTTATCATATAGAGAATATTCAGAAACCTTCAATTGGGAAGAATCCAAAAAATATATTCTTTTTAACAGCGGATGCATTTGGAGTTTTGCCTCCAATATCTAAGTTAACACCTGCACAAGCAGCGTATCATTTTATTTCTGGATACACGGCTAAAGTTGCAGGAACAGAAGCAGGAGTTACAGAACCAGTACCAAGTTTTTCAGCTTGTTTTGGTGCTCCATTTATGCCACTACATCCCACAAAATATGCGGAAATGTTAAGTAAGAAAATGGTGGAATCGGGTGTAAATGTTTGGTTGGTAAATACAGGTTGGTCTGGCGGACAATATGGAGTAGGAAAACGGATGGCATTAAAATATACGAGAGCAATGATTACTGCCGTTTTAAATGGTGATTTAGGTGATTACACCTATGAAGATTATCATATTCATTCAGTATTTGGAGTTGCACAACCTAGGACGTGTCCAGGAGTTCCGACTTCAGTATTAAGCCCGAGAGCAACTTGGAATAATGATGAGGCTTATTATAAAACAGCGTTTAAATTATCGAATGCATTTAGAGTGAATTTTAAACAATTTGAAGAGTTTGCAAATGAAGAAATTCGTAGAGGTGGACCACAACGATACGCACATTAAATTTAAATTAGTAACAAAAAAACCATCTCAATTGAGATGGTTTTTTTGTTACCTACTTTTTTGTAAATTTATAAAAACTCAATACTTCATGAAACTCTTAAAATTTTTAATCATTGCTGTTTTGTTTATTGGATGTAATTCTAAAAAATCTAAACACAAAATAGTAGGGAACAATACTGTTGAAGTTGAAAAACCTCAGTTAAATTTAGAACAAGCAAACAGACTTTTACAGTTGCCTTTACATTGTGTGAATGTAGAATATCCGAACAAACTAAATCAAACAATTGGAAGTGGAGAAGATTTAAAATCGCCAAAAGAATTACACCCTACTTTTTATGGTTGTTTCGATTGGCATTCGTCTGTTCATGGACATTGGAGTTTAGTTTCTTTATTGAAGAATTTTCCAGAAGTAAAAGAAGCAGCCAAAGCGAAAGAAATACTTTTAGCTAGTATTTCTAAAGAAAACATATTACAAGAAGTTGCTTATTTTGATGGAAAATATAATAAAAGTTACGAGCGAACTTATGGCTGGGCTTGGTTATTAAAATTAGCAGAAGAACTACATACTTGGGATGATTCATCAGCAAAACAATTAGAAGAAAATTTACAGCCATTAACTGATTTGATTGTAAGAAAATATCTAGAATTCTTACCAAAATTAAATTATCCGATTAGGGTAGGTGAGCATACAAACACTGCATTCGGATTAACTTTTGCTTGGGATTATGCTAATACAGTTAAGAATAATGAATTATTAGAACTCATTAATAAAAGAGCGAAAGACTTTTTTATGGATGATGAAAATTGTCCTATTTCTTGGGAACCTAGCGGATTTGATTTTTTATCTGCCTGTCTGCAAGAAGCAGCAATTATGAAACGAGTTTTACCAAAAAACGAATTTAAAAAATGGATTTCAGATTTTTTGCCACAATTAAATGATAAAAATTTTACGTTAGCAGTTGGAGAAGTTTCAGATAGGAGTGATGGTAAATTAGTTCATCTTGATGGAGTTAATTTTTCTAGAGCTTGGTGTTTAAACACAATTTCTAAAGATTTACCCGAATATAATCACTTAAAAAACACTGCAAATCAGCATATAAATTATTCCTTACCTAATGTTGTAGGAGATAGTTATGAAGGCGGACATTGGTTAGGTAGTTTTGCAATTTATGCTTTAAATTCTATGGGAAATGATTAAGAATTTATTCAGAAATATTGGTCCAGGAACTTTAGTTGCAGCGGCATTTATTGGTCCAGGAACGGTAACATTATGTACGTTAGCTGGAGTAAATTTTGGAATGAATCTTTTATGGGCAATGTTATTGTCTATACTAATCACCATCTTTTTACAAGAAATGGCAGCAAGATTAGGAATCATTTCTCAAAAAGGATTATCAGAAGTTATAAGAGAAGAAATAAAACATCCCATTATACGGCAGTTAATAATAATGTTAATTTTAGCTGCAATCGTAGTTGGAAATGCATCTTATGAAGCAGGAAATATAAGTGGTGGAATTCTTGGCTTAGAAGCTGTTTTTGGAAAAATTGGTTTTGAATTCGGGGCGTTTTCTCTAAATATGATGAGTGTATTCATTGGTGTTATTGCTTTTATTTTGCTCTATATCGGTAATTATAAATTCTTAGAAAAAACACTAATCACACTTGTATTATTAATGAGTGTGTCTTTTTTAATTACAGCAATTGTTACCAAACCAAACATAATTTCTATTATAAAAGGAATGTTTATTCCTCAGTTTCCAGATAAAAGTTTACTAACTATTATCGGTCTGATTGGAACAACTGTTGTGCCTTATAATTTGTTTTTACATGCCGCTTTAGTAAAAGAACGATGGAAGACTTCAAAAGATTTATCATTTGCAAAAAAAGATACCATTATCTCTATTTTTTTAGGAGGATTGGTTTCGATGGCGATTATTATTTCTGCAGCTGCAATTCCTTCAGGACAAATAAATAACGCAGTAGATTTAGCAAAAGGATTAGAACCTTTGTATGGTAGTTTTGCAAAATATTTTATGTCTTTAGGATTATTTGCAGCAGGAATCACATCTGCAATTACAGCTCCACTAGCTGCTGCTTATGTGGCAAAAGGATGTTTAGGATGGAAAGACGGATTAAAATCTAAAAAGTTTAGAGCGGTTTGGATTTTTATTTTATTGATTGGTGTTATTTTTTCTTCAATCGGAATAAAGCCAATTGAAATTATAAAATTTGCACAAGTCGCAAATGGAATGTTATTGCCAATTATAGCAGGAATTTTACTTTGGATAATGAATAAAAAATCAGTTCTAGGGAATTTTAAAAACACCAAAATTCAGAATTTTATTGGAATATTAATTCTAGGAATCAGTTTGTTTTTGGGTTTAAAAAGTATCTTAAAAGTGTTTAATATCCTATAAATGAAGATTGATATTAATTGTGATGTTGGAGAAGGAATTAATAACGAACATTTATTAATGCCTTATATTTCTTCGTGTAATATTTCTTGCGGTGCTCATGCTGGAAGTATTGATACTATTGATAAAGTGATTGCTTTAGCAAAATCAAATAATGTAAAAATAGGCGCACATCCTTCATTTCCAGATAGAGAAAATTTTGGACGAAAAATCATGAGTATTTCTGATGCTGATTTACAACAAAGTATAGAAAACCAATTGATACTTTTAAAAGAAAGAGCTGAATTACAAAAAGTAAAAGTTAATCATGTAAAGCCTCACGGAGCATTATATAATTTAATTGCTGTTGATGAACAAAAAGCAGAACTTGTTGTTACATCAATAAAAAACGTTTTTGAAAATGTAAAAATCTATGTTCCGTATAATTCTAAAGTTGAAGATGTAGCAAAGGAAAACGGATTAGAAATAGTCTATGAAGTTTTTGCTGATAGAAATTATAATGATGATTTAACCTTAGTTTCAAGAAATCAAGTAAATGCAATTATTGACAAACCAAATGATGTGTTGAATCATGTTTTAAAAATTGTGAATGAGGGAAAAGTGAAAACAGTTTCAGGAAAAGAAATAGTAACAAAAGCTAATACTTTTTGTATTCATGGAGATCATAAAAATTCAGTTTCAATTTTAGAGCACTTACATCAAAAAATGAAAATTGAATAAGTACAATCTTACATATAAATCTTTTGGGGATAAAGCTTTATTGATAGAATGGCCTTCAATAATTGATGAGAATATCATTGAAGATATTATTGGTTTTGATAAAAAGGTATCAACAAATAAAAATGTTTTAGATACTATAATAGCTTACAATTCTTTAACAATTAAATATATAAAACGAGTAGGAAGTCTTGAAGATACTATAGGCGATTTAAAAGAAATTTACTCTTCTAAAACAAATAAAAATTCATCAAAACGAGTTTGTTGGGAAATCCCAGTTTGTTATGATTTACAATTCGGATTTGATTTAAAAACCATATCAGAAACAAATAATATTTCTATAGAACAAATTATTAACCTTCACACAAAACCAACTTATTTAATTTACTTTTTAGGCTTTCAACCAGGTTTTTTATATTTAGGAGGATTGGATTCTAAAATTCATATTCCAAGAAAAGAAACACCAAGAATTAGAGTAGAAAAAGGTTCTGTAGGTATAGGAGGGAAGCAGACAGGAATATATCCACAAGATAGTTCTGGTGGTTGGAATCTTATAGGAAAATCACCTATTGAGTTTTTTAATGTTAAAAAAGAGAGTCCTTGTTTTGCAAAAGCTGGTGATAAAATTCAATTCTTAAGTGTTAATATCGATACTTTTTATCAGATAGAAGAGGAAGTTAAAAAAGGAACATATCAATTAAAATCGGTTGATATATGATTCTAGTTTTACATGCAGGAATTTATACAACCATCCAAGATAAAGGAAGATTTGGATATTCAAAGCTAGGAGTTCCAGTAGCTGGATATATAGATTCTTTTTCAGCAGAATTAGCAAATAGTTTATTGAATAATAAAAAAGAAACTGCTTTAATTGAGGTTACTTTTGGGCAAGCAAAATTTGAGTTTACAAAAACTACTTTTATTTGTGTAACTGGTGCAGACTTTTCTGTAAAACTAAATGGAGATTCTATAAATCTTAATTGTGTTTATAAAGTTGAAAAAGGTGCTGTTTTATCATTCGGAAAAAGAAAATATGGAGCAATAACATATATTGCTGTTAAAGGCGGAATAAATTGTCCGCGTTATTTTGGAAGTAAAAGTTTTTCAAAAGAGATTACACCTTTGCGTTTAGTAAAAGAAAATCAACTTAATGTTGAGGATAATAATGTTTTTAATATCGCTAATTCTTCAAAAGTTAAAATAAATAGAAAACATTTTACCTCTTCAAATTTAGATTGTTTTGAAGGGCCAGAGTTTTATCAGCTAACTAAAAAACAAAAAGAAAATTTATTTAAAAAATTTACAATTTCATCAGATATAAATAGAGTTGGGTATCGATTAAATGAATTATTAGAGAATAATTTAAAACCAATTTTAACATCTTCGGTGTTACCAGGAACAGTACAATTAACTCCTTCTGGAAAAGTAATTGTATTAATGAAAGATTGCCAAGTTACTGGCGGTTATCCCAGAGTTTTACAATTGTCTGAGTATGCAATTAGTGTATTGAGTCAGAAAATAACTGGAGAAAAAGTTTCATTTTCCATGAAAGAGTCTTAAAATTACACTCTTTTTAATTGTAAAATTATGATAAAAACAGCTGTATGTATTGTTGGTTCTGGGCCTTCTGGAGCAAGTACATCACTAATGTTATCTAAACTTAAAATACATCATTATATAGTTGATAAAGCAGAATTTCCTAGGGATAAAACCTGTGGTGATGGTTTGATACTTCATGCCTATAAATCGTTAAAAACCTTAGGGTTATTAGAAGCGTTTTTAAATGATTCGAATTTTATACACAGTAAAAAGATAAATTTACACATCAACAATAAATTAAAAATTCAGTTTAAAGAAACTGAAGATCGGGATATGGTTATTTCTTATGGAAAAAGAATTCATTTCGATCATTTTTTAGTGAAAGAATTATCAGAAGAATATACTACTTGCGAATTTGGAAATGCTGTTAGGAAATTTAAAGAAGTTCCTGAAGGAATTATAGTTACGCTTAAAAATGGAAAAGAAATTCTAACAAAAGTTGTTGTAGGAGCTGATGGAATTCAGTCAATTGTTTCAAAAAAGTTAGGATCAAATATTCCAGATAGAAAAAAAACTTCAACTTTTATTAGCGCATATTTTAAAAATGTTACTGATTTACCTATAAATAATGAAGCAGAAATTCGATTGCATTATAAAAAAATGTCTTTGTTTTTCTATCTTTTTCCGTTGGCTCATAATGAGGTTAATATTACATTGGGAGGAAATACGCAGAAGATTTTAAACAATGATATTAATCTAAAAAATGAAATTTTATCGATTTTAGAAAATCATCCAAAAGTAGCTCATAAATTTAAGGATGCTGAGCAAATAAGCTCTTGGCGAGGTTGGGGAATACCGAATAATTATCGAAATCAAAAAATATGTGGTCAACGATTTTTATTAGTCGGTGACGCAGCTGGGTTGGCTAATTCTTTTTATAAAGAAGGTGTTGGTACTGGAATGATGTCTGGTATTATTTGTGCAAATAAAATTGCTGAATGTTTACAAGAAGATAATTTTTCAGCAGCATTTATGTTGTCTTATAAAAAAGACATCAAGCAAGAATTTAGTAGATTACTTAGGTTTAGTGAACTGACACTAAAGCTTACAAAATTTAAAAAATTATTCGAATTTATTGTGAGCGCATCAAAAAGTATAGTTGAAAAAAGAGCTTATAAAATGATTCAAAAAAGAAGTTATTAATATTCATAAAACAAAAAAGCATCTCTATGAGATGCTTTTTTGTTTTATGAAAAAGTGAATTAAATATTAATGGTTATGTCCACTATGGTCTTCGTGAACTTCTTTTTTTAATTCAACTTTCACCATTTTGCTTTTTTCACCTTTAGAAGCATCTAATTTAAAATGATGCTTTCCATGAATATCTTTACCTTTAATAGCATTTACTTTAACTTCAACTTCTTCTAAAGTTCCTTCAATTACTTCTTCTTTAGTTTTTTCAACTCCATCTACAATGTAAACAGTAGTAATAGTTGCTTTTGCTAATTCATCTGTCCCTTTAACAGTGATTTCTTTTTTTACTTCTGTTGATGCATGCCCTTCAGAACTATGTCCTCCTAAAATAGGAGCGATTACTAAACCAATTAAACATGTTAATTTAATTAAGATATTCATTGATGGTCCAGAAGTATCTTTAAAAGGATCTCCAACAGTATCTCCAGTTACAGAGGCTTTGTGAGCTTCAGAACCTTTAAAAGTCATTTCACCATTAATTTCAACTCCAGCTTCAAAAGATTTCTTAGCGTTATCCCAAGCTCCACCTGCGTTATTTTGGAAGATTGCCCAAAGTACACCAGATACCGTAACACCAGCCATATAACCACCTAGCATTTCTGCGATGGCTAATTTTTCCATTCCAAATAATAAAGGTAAAAAAGCAATGATTAATGGAAAACCAATGGTTAATAAACCTGGTAGCATCATTTCTTTTAAAGAAGCTTGTGTAGAAATTGCCACACATTTATCGTATTCTGGTTTCCCGGTTCCTTCCATAATTCCAGGAATATCTCTAAACTGTCTTCTAACTTCTTGTACCATTTCCATGGCAGCTTTTCCTACGGCATTCATAGCTAATGCAGAAAATACCACAGGTACCATTCCGCCAACAAATAACATCGCTAAAACTGGTGCTTTAAAAATGTTAATTCCGTCAATTCCTGTAAATGTTACATACGCAGCAAAAAGTGCTAACGAAGTTAATGCAGCAGATGCAATTGCAAAACCTTTACCGGTTGCTGCAGTTGTGTTACCTACTGAATCTAAAATATCTGTACGTTCTCTTACAATTGGTTCTTGTTCGCTCATTTCAGCAATACCTCCTGCATTATCAGCAATAGGTCCAAAAGCATCAATTGCTAATTGCATAGCTGTAGTTGCCATCATTGCTGAAGCTGCTAAAGCAACTCCGTAAAATCCTGCAAAAGCATACGATGCCCAAATTGCACCAGCAAATAATAATACTGATGGAAATGTAGAAATCATACCCGTTGCTAAACCTGCAATAATATTTGTTCCTGCTCCAGTTGAAGATTGTTGAACAATTTTTAAGATTGGAGATTTCCCTAATCCTGTATAATATTCTGTTACAGCAGAGATAACTCCACCAACTACTAATCCAACTAACGTTGCATAGAATACTCTCATAGATGAGATTTCTTGCAAACCTTCACCAAAGAATTCCATTTTCATAGTTTCTGGTAACATCCAGGTTACTAATCCGAAACAAGAAATAGCTACTAAAATAATAGAAGTCCAATTTCCTTTATTTAAAGCACCCATTACTTGTGGCTCTTTTGCGTCGTTACTTTTTATTTTTACTAATAAAGTACCAATAATAGAAATGATAATTCCTACACCTGCAATAGCCATAGGTAATAAGATAGGACCAATTCCGCCAAAAGCATCATTTATTGCCCCTCCCATATCTTTTATTACGTAGTTTCCTAATACCATTGCAGCTAACACAGTTGCAACGTATGAACCAAATAAATCAGCACCCATACCAGCAACATCACCAACATTATCACCAACATTATCTGCAATTGTAGCAGGGTTTCTTGGATCATCTTCTGGAATACCAGCTTCTACTTTACCAACTAAATCGGCACCAACATCAGCGGCTTTGGTATAAATACCTCCACCAACTCTTGCGAATAATGCAATTGATTCTGCACCTAAAGAAAAACCAGCTAATGTTTCTAATACAATTGTCATATCTGTTGTATTCGTCCATTCTCCTCCCATAAAGAAGTGAAAAAAGAATATAAAGAATGCTGTTAAACCTAAAACGGCTAAACCAGCAACTCCAAGTCCCATTACTGTACCACCTCCAAAAGATATTTTTAAAGCATTTGGTAAGCTTGTTCTTGCAGCTTGTGTTGTTCTAACATTTGTTTTTGTTGCAATTTTCATTCCTATGTTTCCTGCAAATGCAGAAAAAACAGCTCCAAAAATAAATGCAATAACTATTAACCAGTGTGTTGTAGGTACTATAAATGATACAACTGCTAAAGCAATACTTACTATAATTACGAATATTGATAGTAGTTTATATTCTGCACTTAAAAAAGCTAAAGCTCCTTCGTAGATATGGTCAGAAATTTCTTTCATTTTACCATCTCCAGCATCTTGTTTCATTACCCAAGATTGTTTAATCCACATGTAAATTAAACCTAAAATAGCCAATGCAATTGGCATCCAAATCATCATTGATTCCATATATGTAATTTAAAATTTGATTAATTAAAAGCGGACGTAAAAGTAGTAAAACATTGTGGAATAAAAAACCTCTAAAATTAACATTTTTTAGAGGTTGATAATTAAAGTGTATTTTAATTATTAAATCTTGAAATTTCCATTCTTTTTATGTTCACTTTTCTCATATCTCTCAACACAATCTTTATAGATTTGTTTGGCTTCTTCTGCGTCTCCCCAACCACCAACATCAACTTTTTTCTTTTCTAAATCTTTATAAACTTTAAAAAAGTGCTCTATTTCTTTAATTCTATGTGGATTTAAATCGGATAAATCTATTTTCTTATTCCAGATAGGATCAGAAACAGGTACACAGATGATTTTTTCATCTGGTCCTTTTTCATCAGTCATATGAAACACTCCAATAGGTCTTACTTCCATAACACACATTGGAAAAGTAGGTTCGTGTCCAAGTACTAAAACATCCAGAGGATCATCGTCTAATGCTAATGTTTCGGGGACAAATCCGTAATCTGCAGGATACATCATTGAAGAAAATAGCATTCTGTCAAAACGAATTTTATTTAGTTCAAAGTCGTATTCATATTTGTTTCTACTTCCTTTAGGAATTTCGATTAAAACATCAAATGTTTGTTTTTCTTTTGTACTCATATTTATCTATTTTTTATCCATAAAAAATGGACTGCAAAAATACTAATTATTTGCTCTTTTAAAAGGTTAATAAAAGGTTATTCTTTTTTAACTAAAAACTCCTTTCTAAATAGTATAGAAAGGAGTTTTAATATATGTTTTAAAGTAATTAAAGATACATTACTTCTTTCACAGCCTTAACAACATTGTTGCTGTTTGGTAACCATTTCTCTAATAATACAGGAGAATATGGTGCTGGTGTATCTGAAGTTGTTATTCTTTTAATAGGAGCATCTAAATAATCAAATGCTTCATCTTGGATTCTATAAGTAATTTCTGAAGAAACACTTCCAAATGGCCAAGCTTCTTCTAAAATAACTAATCTATTGGTTTTCTTTACAGATTCTAAAATTGCATTATGATCCATTGGACGTACGGTACGTAAATCAATAATTTCAATTGAGATACCTTCTTTAGCTAATTCATCAGCAGCCTTGTATGCTTCTTTTATAATCTTACCAAAAGAAACTACAGTAACATCTGTACCTTCTCTTTTGATGTCTGCAACTCCAATAGGAATAATATATTCACCTTCTGGAATCTCCATTTTATCACCATACATTTGTTCAGATTCCATAAAAATTACCGGATCATCATCTCTAATAGCAGCTTTTAATAAACCTTTTGCATCATATGGATTAGAAGGAATAACTACCTTTAAACCTGGTGTGTTTGCAAACCAGTTTTCGAAAGCTTGAGAATGCGTTGCACCTAATTGACCTGCAGAACCAGTTGGTCCTCTAAATACAATTGGACAATTAAACTGTCCACCAGACATTTGTCTAATTTTAGCTGCATTATTTATAATTTGATCAATTCCAACTAAAGCAAAATTAAAGGTCATATACTCAACAATAGGTCTGTTTCCATTCATCGCAGAACCTACGGCAATACCGCCAAAACCTAATTCGGCAATAGGAGCATCTATTACTCTCTTTTCACCAAATTCATCTAACATTCCTTTACTAGCTTTGTAAGCACCGTTATATTCTGCAACTTCTTCACCAATTAAATAAATGCTTTCATCGGTACGCATTTCTTCGCTCATTGCTTCACAGATGGCTTCTCTAAACTGAACTGTTTTCATGTACTTTTAATTATAGTTGTTTATTCGAGGTGCAAAAGTAATAAATTTCTACTCAATTTTTTCTTTTAGAAACTGAAATATTATAAAGAGTTAATTATAATAAAATTGATATATTTAATAGTTTATTTTATCTAATTATTAACTTTCGAATGGATAAAAAATAACCTAAATTTGAGATTGAAAAAAGAAATATTTAATCTTAAATATTATTAATAAGCTGAAATATAATTATATGAAAATTAAGAAAAAATTTTTATTGCTAAGTTCTCTGTTTATTTTTCAATTTACTTTTTCACAAAATCAAATTCAAAATACCCGAAAAGATATTACTGAAAACAATTATTTTGAATTAGTAATTGCTAATAACGAAAAATTTGAAAAACGATTTGAAAATAGATCGACTTTGAATGAAAATGAAAAAGCAGCTTTGGATAAAGAATATAAAAAATATGTAAGATGGCATTCTTATTGGGAAACTAGAGTAGATGAAAATGGCAATATGGATTCTTATGATAAAGAATATTTTAGTCTAAAAAACATAAAAAATAAAAAAGATGTTGAAAAAAATATCCCAAAATGGAGTATTATAGGGCCAACTATTTTTCCAAGAGGTAAAAATCAATCTGGTCTAAAAGGGATTGGTAGAATTGATGCTATCACTGTAAACCCAAAAAATAAAAACCATGTAATAATTGGCGCTAGATCTGGTGGTGTTTGGCAAACACAAAATATAGATTCCAATAGTCCAACTTGGGTTTCTTTAACAGATGATTTACCGATTGGGACTGTAAATGACGTAAAGATTGTAGGTAATACAATTTATGCAGCATCATCTAATGAAAGCGCTAATTTTGGTGGTCATGGAAATTCTAGATATGGGTTAGGTATTATAAAAAAACCTTTATCTGGAGGTAAATGGTATGTTTCGAATGAAAAATTTGATGCTAATAAAATTGCAGTAGCTAGTAATACAAATATAATGTATTCATTGGGAAGTAAACATGTTTATAAGTCAATTGATGCAGGTTTAAATTGGATAAAAACAAAAAATGTAATTCCAGAAATAGAAGCATCAAAGATTTTACTTTCTCATATTGAGGTAAACCCAATAAATAGTAATATAGTTGTTGTTACAGGTAGAGTAGATGTCTGGAGTTACTCAAAAGTTCCAGTTAATAATTTAGTTTTTAAAACTACAGATGGAGGTAAAACTTGGGAAAACCTTACAGATTCTGTAGAATCATTAATTAACGATAAAATCAACGCAACTAAAGACGTTAAAGTTAATTTGAAAAAGAGCTCTGATAATGCTATTGCTACTTATAATTATAAGGGCACGCTATATTTATGTTTAAGAAGTTCTATTTCAAAAGTTTATTTTATAACGGCAGAAAAAGATTGGTCGAATCTAGAATTATATAATTCTTTATCTTCAAAAAAAAGGTATGCTTTTTCTTCGGATAATATGATTCAAACGTTTCAAGTTGTAAGTAAAAATGAGATACTTTTAGGTACGCGTAGATTAAGAGTAATCAATAATACAAAACATAATGAAACTATACTAGATGGATATTATAATGATTTACATCAAGATATAAGAGCAATTAATTACAATGCTACTACCGGAAGATTATTGTTAGGTACAGATGGTTCAATTCATAGAACTTTTGATATAGATAATAATTTAAAATTTTCTAATTTTCCTAATATTTCAGGTAATTTAAATCTGTTTTTAGCTTTTAATATGGCGTATAATAATTTTGGAAATTTTAGAACATTAAGAATTGGAAATCAAGATACTGGTTGGTATGAAAATCATAATGCTGGTTTAGATTGGTTAGGTTGGACAAGAACAGAGGGTATTTGGGGTGAGGGAAGAGTGTACGCAGATCCCAAAAATGCAAGTGTTATTTACTTTAATAAAGCTAGATCATTACATGTTAGTAATAATGGAGGAGTTAGTACCTCTTTTACCGCTAGAAGGTTTGGAAATTATAATAGATCTCAATTAAAATTTAATCCCAATAATAGTTCTCAATTAGTTTTTGATTCTAATGAATACTTTAACCTTAAAATAAAAAATTACACCTATGCTTTAAGCTTATCAAATGACCAAATGAAATCCTCGATTGATATTTCTAATGGTATTGAAAAATTAAAACAAGGTATTAATACTGCAATTGCAATAAGTAAATCAAATTCTTCAGTAATGTATGTTTCAAGAAAAGAAGTACGTTACAGTGTTGATGGAATAAATAACACGTTATATAAAACTGATAACCTAAATTTTAATAATCCTAAAAGTATTACTTACACTAATCTTACCGAGAATTTAAATAAATATGATAAAACAATTTTAAGCAAAGCTTTTATTAATGATATTGAAGTTGAGGATACAAATGAACATGAAATTTGGCTAGCTTTTGGTAATCTAGAAAAAGGTAAAAAAGTCTATCATTCTATAAATGGCGGTGTTACTTGGAATAATATTTCTACAAATTTACCTAATACTCCAGTAAACACATTAGCATATGATGCTGTTAATAATACTTTATTTGCTGGTACAGATTATGGAGTATATATATATGATAATGCTAAAGATTCATGGTTTAGATTTGGTAGAAACTTGCCAGTTTCTATGGTTACTTCAATTGCAATAGATAATCATAAGAATGAAATAATAGCATCTACACATGGCAGAAGCGTTTGGTCAGCACAATTACCTAATTAAGTTTTAAAAGTTTATAGATAAATTTAAAGATTTAATTAAAAAATACTATGCATGCATAGTATTTTTTAATTATTTGTGCTATCTTCGTTGCTTCAAATTAAAAGAATTTTTATATGAAAATATTGGTATGTATTAGTCATGTGCCTGATACCACTTCAAAAATTAATTTTACAGATAATGATACAAAGTTTGATACAAACGGAGTACAATTTGTAATTAATCCATATGATGAATTTAGCTTAACAAGAGCTATGTGGTTTAAAGAAAAGCAAGGAGCAACTGTAACAGTTGTAAATGTTGGTAATGCAACTACAGAACCCACTTTACGTAAGGCTTTAGCTATTGGTGCAGATGATGCAATTAGAGTGAATGCAGAAGCTACAGACGGATTATTTGTTGCAAAGCAATTAGCAGAAATTGTAAAAAATGGCGGATTCGATCTAGTATTAGCAGGAAGAGAATCTATAGATTATAATGGAGGAATGGTTCCTGGGATGTTAGCTTCTTTATTAGATTTTAACTTTGTGAACGGATGCGTTGGAATGGAAGTAGAAGGAACTAATGCTTCTTTATCTAGAGAGATTGATGGAGGAGAAGAAAGTTTAAGTACTTCATTACCATTGGTGGTTGCAGGACAAAAAGGGATTGTTGAAGAAAAAGATTTACGTATTCCAAATATGAGAGGGATTATGATGGCACGTAAAAAGCCATTAAATGTAGTTGAGCCAGTTGGAGTAGATGCTGCGACAAGCACACAATCATTTGAGAAACCAGCACCAAAAGGCGCTGTGAAGTTAGTAGATAATGTAGATGATTTAATTAATCTTTTACATACGGAAGCTAAAGTAATATAAAAATAAAATAATTTTGTTAGTCGAGTATTACAAAAATTGATGATTAACAACTAATAACTAAATAAAATATGTCTGTATTAGTTTTTGCCGATTCATCGGAAGGAAAATTTAAAAAATCAGCTTTTGAAGTAGTTTCATACGGAAAAAAAGTAGCAGAACAATTAGGAAGTAAGGTAGTTACTTTAAGTATAAACGGTGGTGATGCATCAGAATTATATGCATACGGAGCAGAAAAAGTAATTGAAGTAAAAGAAGATAGTTTATCAACTTTTAATGCAAAAGCGTATGCTTCAATTATTCAACAAACTGCTGATGCACAAAATTCAAATGTAGTTATCATAGATTCTAGTATTGATGGGTTATTTGTTGCGCCAATGGTTGCAGTTGCTTTAGAAGCTGGATACGCTTCTAATGTTGTAGCTTTGCCAAGTTCAACAGAACCGTTTACAGTAAAACGTAAAGCGTTTTCTAACAAAGCATTTTCTAACACGGTTATTTCTACTGATAAAAAAGTGATTGGACTTGCTAAAAATTCATTTGGAGCTCATGAAAATTCTGTAAGTGGAAGTACAGAAAGTTTTTCTGCCACATTACCAGAATTAGGAGTTTCATCAACAAGTGTAGAAAGAGCAAGCGGAAAAGTTACCATAGCAGATGCAGATATAGTTGTTTCTGCGGGTAGAGGTTTAAAAGGGCCAGAAAACTGGGGAATGATAGAAGAATTAGCAGAAGTTTTAGGAGCTGCAACTGCATGTTCTAAACCAGTTTCAGATTTAGGATGGCGTCCACATGGAGAGCATGTTGGTCAAACTGGAAAACCTGTAGCTTCAAATTTATATATTGCTATCGGAATTTCTGGAGCAATTCAACATTTAGCAGGAATTAATGCGTCAAAAGTAAAAGTAGTTATTAACACAGATGCCGATGCACCTTTCTTTAAAGCTGCAGATTACGGAATTGTTGGTGATGCTTTTGAAGTTGTTCCTCAATTAGTAGAAAAATTAAAAGCATTTAAACAATCATAACTTTTTATAAAAATTAAAGTTTCTAACTCATAATTTTTATTAAATTGTAGCCAGAAAAAAGGCTGTCTAAATTTTATGCAAAAGCCTAAAATTAGACAGCTTTTTATTTTTTTTTGACCTAAACTATTAAATGAGTTTAATACAACTTACTATAAAAGGAATTTCCTACAGTCAAACGCAAAGTGGTGCGTATGCTTTAGTGTTAAGTGAAATGGAAGGAACAAAAACACTACCTATAATTATTGGCGCTTTTGAAGCACAATCCATCGCGATAGCACTAGAAAAAGAAATAAGACCACCAAGACCGTTAACCCACGATTTATTTAAAACTTTTTCAGATAGATTTTCAATAACCATAAAACAAGTAATTATTCATAAGTTGGTAGATGGCGTTTTCTTTTCTAGTCTTACTTGTGAACGCGAAGGTGTTGAGGAAATTATTGATACTAGAACTTCTGATGCAATTGCATTAGCGGTACGTTTTAAAGCACCAATTTATACCTATGAAAATATTTTAGATAAAGCAGGTATTTATTTAAAAGCTGATGAAGAATTAACTATTGAAGAAGATTTAGAGTCAGACGAAATTCATGTACAATTAGAAGAAGAGCCTAGTAGAAAAAGTGATCTTTCTCATTTATCTTTAAAAGATTTGCATACTCAATTAAATGATGCTGTAGCAAATGAAAATTACGAAATTGCTGCAAAAATTAGAGACGAAATAAGTAAACGATCTTAAGTTAAATTACATTTTATGAAGAAAATAATTTTAATCTTTTTATGCTTACTATCAGTTTCTGTTTTTTCTCAAGAAGCAACAACAGTTGCAAATGAAATAATTCCGAGTCAAGGTTTTTCAATATCAACTTTATGGCGAGGAATTTTAGGAATGATTTCCTTATTAGTAATTGCGTTTTTATTTAGTTCAAACAAAAAAGCAATTGATTGGAAAACGGTAGGTCTAGGATTAGCATTTCAGTTATTAATTGCTATTGGGGTTTTAAGAATTGGATTTATTCAAAAAGCATTTGAATGGATTGGAGGTTTGTTTGTAAGTGTATTAGATTATACAAGAGCTGGAAGTAAGTTTCTTTTTGAAGGTTTGATTGTAGATATGGATACCTTCGGATTTATTTTCGCCTTTCAAGTATTACCAACTATCATATTCTTTTCGGCATTAACATCGTTATTGTTTTATTTAGGATTAATTCAAAGACTAGTAAAATTATTAGCTTTATTACTGACCAAAGTTTTAAAAATATCTGGAGCAGAAAGCTTATCTGTTGCTGGTAATATATTTTTAGGACAAACCGAAGCTCCACTTTTGATAAAGGCTTATTTAGAGAAAATGAATAAGTCGGAAATGTTATTGGTTATGATTGGCGGAATGGCCACCGTTGCCGGAGCAGTTTTGGCAGCTTATATTGGTTTTCTTGGAGGAGATGACCCAGTTTTACGATTACAATTTGCTAAACACTTATTAGCAGCATCTGTTATGGCAGCACCGGGAGCCATTGTGATTTCAAAAATATTATATCCACAAACTGAAGAAATAAATACAGATGTAAATGTTTCTCAAGAAAAAATAGGTTCTAATGTATTAGATGCTATTGCAAACGGAACAACAGAAGGATTAAAATTAGCCGTAAATGTAGGTGCCATGTTATTGGTCTTTGTAGCATTTATCGCAATGATAAATGGAATTTTAGGATGGGTTGGAGATATTACATCTTTAAATTCTTGGATGGCAGAAAACACTTCGTATAAAAGTTTTTCATTAGAAGCAATTTTAGGATATATTTTTGCACCACTAATGTGGTTAATTGGAGTAGCAAAAGAAGATATGGCTCTGATGGGACAATTATTAGGGATAAAATTAGCTGCAAGTGAATTTGTTGGTTATATACAATTAGCAGAATTAAAAAACATTGCCAATGCTACGCATTTAACCTATAATAAATCGATAATTATGGCTACTTATATGCTATGTGGTTTTGCAAATTTTGCATCCATAGGGATTCAAATTGGAGGTATAGGTTCTTTAGCACCAGGACAACGTAAAGTTTTATCAGAATTTGGAATGAAAGCTTTAATTGGAGGTACTATTGCATCATTAATGTCTGCAACTATTGCTGGGATGATTATCGGGTAGTTTTTGTTAAAATGTTTATTTATTTAAGTGTTTAACTATTAGTCTAAAATGGTTAATAACTTCTTCATATATTTTCGAAGCATCAGCATTTTTTTGTTGTTGCTTTTTTATTTTTAACCCTGTTAAACAATTTTACATTTTAACAGTTAAACGCAGAAGAAAAATGAAGCAATATCACGATTTAATTCAACACGTTTTAGATAACGGAAATCAAAAAGGAGATAGAACAGGAACTGGAACACAAAGTGTTTTTGGACATCAAATGCGTTTTGATTTAAGTGAAGGTTTTCCGATGGTAACCACTAAAAAGTTACACTTAAAATCGATTGTTTACGAATTACTTTGGTTTATTAAAGGAGATACAAATATTAATTATTTACAGGAAAATGGTGTTAGAATCTGGAATGAATGGGCAGATGAGAACGGGGATTTAGGACCAGTTTACGGACATCAATGGCGTAATTGGAATAGTGATGAAGTAGATCAATTAAAAGAAGTAATTGATACTTTAAAAAGTAACCCTAATTCTAGAAGAATGTTGGTTTCTGCTTGGAATCCAAGTGTTTTACCTGATACGTCGGTTTCTTTTTCTGAAAATGTAGCAAATGGAAAAGCAGCGTTACCACCATGTCATGCGTTTTTTCAATTTTATGTAGCAGACGGTAAATTATCGTGTCAACTATATCAACGTAGTGCAGATATCTTTTTAGGTGTACCATTTAATATTGCATCCTATGCATTATTTACGATGATGATGGCACAAGTTTGTGGTTATGAAGCTGGTGAGTTTATCCACACTTTTGGCGATGCGCATATTTATAGCAATCACTTAGAACAAGTTGAATTGCAATTAAGTAGAGACCTTAGAAAATTACCAACGATGAAAATAAATCCGAATGTAAAAAATATAGAAGATTTTACGTTTGAAGATTTTGAATTGATAGATTACAACCCGCATCCTCATATAAAAGGAAAAGTTGCGATATAAAAAAAAGAGTTTTCACACAATGTGAAAACTCTTTTTTGATTTTTATACGTTTAAAACTGCGTTTTCTGTTCCAGCATATTCATTCCAAGCATATGCATCAGCAGCTTCATCATTTACATAGTTTCCATCTACTAAATATCTAAACTCATAAGAGTTATTAGCTTCTAAATTTACAGTTCCTTTAAAAGAACCGTTTTTTAACTTTTTTAATGGAGTAGTTTCAGAATTCCATTCGTTAAAACTTCCAACAACAGCTACATTATTTGCGTATTCTGTTGGTACCGTAAAAGTTACTTTACAAACTGGTTTACTCTTTAAAAATTGTTTTTTGATTGCCATAATAATTTTATTTACTTTTTTTGATAAAAGTATTGAAGACTAGGTGAATAAAAAATACTATTGAATATTAATAACAAAGAATTATCAGTTTGTTAATACTTGCCTAACAAAAATTTGATTTCATAAATAAAAGCATTAAAAATTTATAGAATATTGATGTTTCTACCTTTATTGTTACATCCAATTTTATGAGTTTTAGGTTTCGAAAATGTTTTCGTAAAATGATTTTTAAGGTAAAAAAGCCTTGAAAACATCAAATTTCAAAATCTTTTAAATTAATTTTGTAAAAAAATAGTAGAATGATTACAATTATTGCGGCGATTGCTAAGAACAATGCACTTGGAAAGGATAACGATTTAATTTGGCATTTACCAGCAGATTTAAAACGATTTAAAAAGGTTACAACTGGGCATCACATATTAATGGGTAGAAATACTTTTGAATCTATTGGAAAACCATTACCGAACAGAACTACTGTAATCATTACTAGAAATAAAAGATATAAGCAAAAAGGGTGTGAAGTTGCTTATTCAATTGAAAAGGCATTAGAAATCGCTAAAGAAGACGAGGAAATTTTTATAATTGGAGGTGCACAAATCTATAAACAAGCCATTGAAAAAGATTTGGTAAATCAATTAGATATTACCATTGTACATCATGAATTTGATGCTGATGTTTTCTTTCCAGAAATTGATTCTAAAATATGGAAAGAAGCTAAAAGAGAAGATTTTAAAGCGGATGATAAAAACAAATACGATTATAGCTTTGTAAGCTATGTGAAAATTTAACCAATACTTAATAAAATGCATAATAGATTAGAGCAATTAGTTGAAAAAGGAATTCAGTATATTTCTACTTGTTCTGATGTTGAAATTAGTAAAAAACCTTCTCCAGAGAAATGGTCTAAGAAAGAAATTCTAGGTCATTTAATTGATTCTGGAATAAATAACCTTCAACGTTTTACAGAAATTCAGTTTGAAAATAAACCTTATGCGATTAGAAATTATAGCCAAGATGGGTTAATTAAAGCAAATGATTATCAGAATTCCGAAATTAAAGAAATTGTCGCTTTTTGGGTTTCAATTAATAATCGAATAAAACAGATAATGATTCAACAGACAGAAAAAACGTTGAGTTATAAAATTATACTTCCAGATGAAACTAATTCTGATTTAAGGTTTTTGATGACTGATTATATCGATCATTTAGAGCATCACCTTAATCAAATTATTGATAAATAACTTATTTTATCTCATAAATAAAAGGCATTCTAGCTTGAATTCCTTTTAAGTTTTTCATTTCATTTACCGTATTATATAAACGATACGTTTCATCACCCAATGCTTCTTTTAATATTTCATCTTTGCTTGCTTTAGCAAACGGAGAAAATTGTAAGGCGTCTTTTAAGTCTTTTTTGTAATTAGGATAATTTCGTACCCTATAGGTTTCAACTTCTGCTAATTCTGCGGCAATAGTTATAGCGTCGTCCAAGCTACCTAAAGAATCAACCAATCCATTTTCTAATGCTTCTTTTCCAGTCCACACACGTCCTTGAGCAATTGCATCTACTTGCTCAAATGTCATGTTTCTTCCAGTAGCAACTCTATTAACAAATGTGGTGTAAATTTGTTCTACGCCTTGTTTGGTAACATCGTAAAACTTTTTATTCATAGGTTCAAAAACACTATAACTTGCACTGTTATTTGTGCTTACTTGCTCGGCATTTATTCCGATGTCTTTTGCAAATTCATTTGCATTTGGAATTGTTCCAAAAACACCAATAGAACCAGTAATTGTAGTAGGTTCTGCAACAATTGTATTGGCGTTACATGCAATATAATAACCGCCCGAAGCAGCTGCGTTCCCCATAGAAACAACCAACGGCTTTTCTTTTTTAGCAATTTCTAATTGTCTCCAAATAAGTTCAGAAGTGATTGCGTCTCCACCAGGAGAATTCACTCTTAAAACAATGGCTTTTACGTTCTTGTCTTTAGTCGCTTTTTTTATGGCGTTATTAATAATTCCTTGACCGATAATATCTTCGCTACCTTCACCATATAAAATTGTTCCTTGTGCATAAATTACTGCAATTTTATTTTTTGCAGTTGATGATTTTCTGCCTTTTCCAGAATTTATATAATCAGAGATTGAAACTGTTTTTAGTTTAGAAACATCTGCAGCACTTTTCATTTTTTCTTGATATTGATCTAGATAGATTTCTGCATCGATTAAGTTATTTTCTTTGGCAACTTTAGGATTTCTACCATTAGAATTATCAGCAATTAAATTTAAATCTTCCTGGCTAATATTTCTGCTTTTAGAAATATCATCTAGTATTTCTGACCAAATAGATTTTAAAAATGATGTAGTTTGTTCTCTATTGGCTTCACTCATTTTATTAGATAAATAAGGTTCTACAGCACTTTTGTATTTTCCATGACGAATCACTTCCATCTTTACACCGTATTTATCTTCAAAATCTTTGAAATATAAAACTTCGGTTGACAATCCTTTAAAATCAATAAATCCAATCGGATTTAAGAAAAGGCTATCTGCCACAGAACTTAGATAGTAGTTTTTTTGTGTGTAAAAATCGTTATAGGCGTAAATAAATTTACCACTTTCTTTAAATTCTTCTAGTTTGTTTCTTATGGCTTGTGTTTGTGCAATTCCTGCATTTATGTATGAAGTTTTAATACTGATTCCTTTAATATTACTATCGGTTTTAGCATTATCAATTGCATTAATGATAGTATTTAAACCTAGCTTTTCATCAACTAAATCTAAGGCTTCTGCAATAGGATTTTTTTCTTTTGGCGCATAATCTTTAATAGGTACTGTTAAATCTAATTCTACTACAGAATTTGGAGAAATAACAACTTTTCCTTCATCACCTAAAAAAGAAGCGATTAATAAAAAGAAAAGAAATATAAAAAATAGTGCTGTTAATGTTCCTAAAATTGACGCTAAAAAGTTTCTTAAAAATTTCATCTTACATATTCATTTTGAAGAGCAAATATACTCTTTTTATGATGATGAAAAAGAACTCTTAATTTAGTCTAGCAGTGCCAAAACCTAAAGTCATTTTGTATTTTCTCTGTGCGAATAAAAAGTAATTAAAAAGTTTATAATTTACTTCGTAACCATAATTGATATTCGGTTGGTAATCGATTATGTTTTCATAAATAGATGCATCGTATTGCGTTGGGTTTTGCGCTCTATTATTCCAATTTGCAACAAAAACTCTATTCCTAGTTTCCATAAAGGATTGATCATAATACCCCTCAGGTTGTGCAATCGTATTTAGGTAATTATTAAAACCAATATCAAGAATAATAATTTCGTATTGTAATTCTTCATTAGCAATTATTACGGGCTCTTCTTGCTGATTTGAACTTGTATTTATTGGTGCAGAACCACACGCCATAAAAATCGTAGTAATTAATAAAAAAAGAATGTTTTTTAAAGGTTTCATAATCAATACTATTAGAAAAATTAAAGTTGCAAAAAATATTTTGATTTCTATAGGTTTTTAATTCTTTTAACATTAATTTTAAATCACTAAAATGTTATACGATGCTTAAAAAAATAGTTGTTCTTTTTATATCATTTCTTGTTTTTTCTTGTGCACAAAAAGAAATCAAAAAAAATGAGTATTCAATTTTAAATGAGAAAGATAGAGCTGTTTTAAAAGATGAAATCTTAGAGGACAGATTTACAAATTTACTGCCAAAATTAATGGACGAGTCAGATTTAGATATGTGGCTGTTAATTTCTAGAGAGTATAATGAAGATCCAGTTTTAAAAACGATGTTGCCCGCAACTTGGTTAAATGCAAGAAGAAGAACCATTCTTGTTTTTTATAGGGATAAAACCAAAAATACCATAGAACGTTTAGCTGTTGCCAGATATAATGTTGGAGAAAGTATACAATCAGCTTGGGATAAAGAGAAGGAGCCAAATCAATGGAAAGCTTTAGTTGCTCTAATTGAAGCGCGAAATCCACAAAAAATTGGAATTAATAGTTCTAAACATTTTGCATTAGCAGATGGTTTGGTAAAAACTGATTACGATGAGTTAAAAGAAAATATACCAGAGGCAATTAGTTCTAAATTAGTATCCGCAGAAAAATTAGCCATCGCTTGGATAGAAACAAGGACTAAAAAGGAAATGAGATTGTATAAAGACTTGGTTGATATTACCCATAAAATAATTGACGAAACATTTTCAGAAAACACAATAGTTCCAGGTACAACTACATCCGAAGATTTGGTTTGGTTTATGCGTCAGAAAGTTACCAGTTTAGGTTTAGAAACATGGTTTCATCCAACAATCGATATCCAAAGAAGTACAGAAGCATTAAAATCTCATATAGAATCATTTAGCAAAGGATACGAAGAGCAAATAATACAATATGGAGATTTGTTGCATTGCGATTTTGGAATTACGTATGTAGGTTTAAATACCGATTGTCAGCAACATGCGTATGTATTAAAAGAAGATGAAAATGAAGTTCCATCTTATCTTAAAAAAGCTTTTGTAAAAGGAAACAGGTTGCAAGATATTTTAACAACAACCATGGAAGCAGGAAAAACTGGGAATGAAATTTTAGCACAATCATTATCAAAAGCAAAAGAAGAAGGGTTAAGACCATCAATTTATACACATCCGTTAGGGAAATATGGGCATAGTTCTGGTACAACAATTGGTATGTGGGATTCGCAAGGAGGCGTTCCGTTTAATGGCGATTATCCGCTGCATAAAAATACTGTTTATGCAATAGAACTTAATGTAACGGTTACTATTGATGAATGGAAAAAGGACATTAGAATTATGTTAGAAGAGGCTGGTTTTTTTGGTGATAATACCTTTGAATATTTGAATAAGAGGCAGTTAGAAATTAAACCAGTTAAGATTTAAAAGAATGAAGAAAAGATGTTTTTGGGTGAATAATGATCCGTTGTATATCGAATATCACGATACTGAATGGGGAAAACCTGTTTATGATGATGAAACTTTATTTGAGTTTTTATTATTAGAATCCTTTCAAGCAGGATTAAGTTGGATTACCATTCTTAAGAAAAGAGAGAATTTTAGAGAGGCCTTTGATAATTTCGATTATAAAAAAATAGCGAAGTATAATCAAGATAAGTTTGATGAACTAATTCTTAATGCTGGAATTATAAGAAATAAATTAAAAGTAAAAAGTGCAATCACAAATGCACAACTTTTTATGGAAATTCAAAAAGAGTTTGGGTCGTTTTCTACATTTATTTGGAATTATGTTGATGGAAAACCGATTCTAAATACTTTTAAAACTAGAGAAGAAGTTCCAGCTACTACAACAT
Source organism: Lutibacter sp. Hel_I_33_5 (assembly GCF_007827455.1). Classification (NCBI taxonomy): domain Bacteria; kingdom Pseudomonadati; phylum Bacteroidota; class Flavobacteriia; order Flavobacteriales; family Flavobacteriaceae; genus Lutibacter; species Lutibacter sp. Hel_I_33_5. The sequence continues at coordinate 1,290,109 of NZ_VISM01000001.1, read as the reverse complement.
TATCTGATGTAATATCTAAAGATTTAAAAAAGCGTGGATTTAAATTTGTAGGATCAACCATAATATATGCATTTATGCAGGCAATAGGTATGGTAAATGATCATACAACAGATTGTTTTTGTTATGAAAAATGTGTTTAAGATTCCTGTAAAAGATGCATCAAGCATTTTATTGCTTTTTTTACGAAAATTAGGACTCCTAATTATTTTTATTTGGGCGTTGTATTTTGATGGAACTGAATTCGCCTCAAAAAATGCCAATGCACAAATGATTACCAATATTTTTATGTTGGTGGCTTTTTGCATGTTGTATTATAGATCGGTAAAAAGAACCAGAAAGTTAATGCTGTATGCAGTAGTTATTGGTTTTATTGGAGAATATTTTTTTTCGATATTCCTAGGAATGTACACCTATAGACTTGGAAATTTACCTTGGTATATTCCTTTAGGGCATGCAGCTTTGTATGCAAGAGTATATACTTTTACAAAATTTTCTATTGTAAGAAAATATAGTATAGCACTTAATAGATTGCTTTATTTTATTATTAGCACCTATGCACTTTTTTCTTTATTAATGTGGAATGATGTCTTTGGTTTTGTAATGACTATTGCTGTGTTTCTGATATTAATGAAACGAAAAAAAGATAGATTGTTTTTTTTAACAATGTATATAATGGTTGTGATTTTAGAGCTTTTTGGTACAGCGTATGAAGTTTGGAAATGGCCAAGTACAGCCTTTGGTATATTCGATATTTTACCAAGTCATAATCCGCCAAGCGGAATTAGTTTATTTTATTTTCTGTTGGATGTTGGTAGTTTTGTTTTATACATTCAGTTACACAAAACAACATGGAAAAGAGTAAAGCGATTTAATGCCCAGAAAAGTATCTAATCGCCATAAAAACAAGAACTATTATACTTCCGTAAATCAATACTTTTTTAGCAGAGTCTTGATAATGTTTTTTATGATTCTCTTTATCTTTCTTATAACTTAATATCATAATTGCAATAAAAGCAACAGCAAATAAGATTGCGAAAATAATTCGTCCAGTAGTAAACATTTTTGCGGCGATAAGTAAGCTCATAAAGGTTATTAATAGTAATTAACAAAAGATAGATTACACCCTATCATTTAGTATTTTTAGCAAAATTACAAATTAATGGGTAAAGAAAACCTTATTATTTTTGATATTGACGATACACTTACAAAAAGTGAAAATCAGCATCTAGAATCGTATGTAAAAACCATGCAAGATTTTGGAATTACAAACATTAATAAAGATTGGAAAAATTATAAAAATGTAACTGATAGTTATGTCTTAAAAAAGAATTTTGAAGCTAATTTTGATGAGAAATTCGAATTGTCTTTTATTCCAAATTTTGAAGAAAAAATGATTAAAAACTTATTAGGTTTAACAAAAACAAAAGAGATAGCAGGAGCAAGTAATATCATAGATTTTTTTTTAAATGAAACAAATTATGCAATTTGTTTTGCAACAGGATCTTTATTAAAACCAGCCATTATAAAATTAGAACAAGCAAACGTTAATTTTATTCCAGAAGTTGTTGAAGCTTCCAATGAATTATACACCCGAGAAGAGATTGTTTCTTCAGCAATGGAGAAAGCAAAGAAATATTTTAAAGTTGATGATTTTAAAAATATTATTTCTGTTGGTGATGGAATTTGGGATCTAAGAACTGCCAAAAACCTTGGCGTTCATTTTTTAGGAATCCGAGATAAAAACCTTGCAGATTTTAAAAAAGAGAGTATAAAAAGTCATATTTCTGACTGGACACAATTTGACTTTCAAAAAATAAAACAAGAATTACAAATCATTTAATATCACTTCGAACGTAGTTGAGAAGTCTCATAAATTATAACAAATTATAAAAATGAAAAATAAAATAGCAGCCGTAACCGAATTTCACACCGCTTTTAAATTAAACATGAATAGCCTACCAATTGCAGATATTGGTGAAGCAAGAAATACACTTCGTTTTAATTTAATGAAAGAAGAAAATGAAGAATATCTAGAAGCAGCACAAAACAATGATTTAGTTGAGGTTGCAGATGCCTTAGGAGATATGTTATATATTTTGTGTGGTACAATTATAGAACACGGAATGCAAGATAAAATAGAAGAGGTTTTTAATGAAATTCAACGATCCAACATGAGTAAATTAGGGGAAGACGGAAAACCAATTTACAGAGAAGATGGTAAAGTTTTAAAAGGTCCAAATTACTTTAAACCAAATATTAAGGAGATTTTGGAGAGGTAGTTTCGTTTACGGTTTTGTGTATGGTAGTTGCGTGTTTGAGAAACTAATTTAGTAAACAAAAACTAACGCGAGAAAATTTCGAAGGAATTTTTCAAATAAGTAACGACCAAAGCAATTAATTATAGACTGTGTTAGCCACTTGCTTTTAATTTTCAATATCGGCTGGTTTTTCGGTTGAAGTGACACAATCAATTTTCCATTGTTTACCATACTTTTTATAAATTGCTGTCCAAGCGAAATGTGTTTCTCTTTGAACAGTGTCTCCCATTTGATTTTTATAAGTTAAGGTTACTATTTTATCAACTATAGTATAGGCCATGCTTCCGTCATCTGAAAACTTAATTATAGGTTCAGTTTCATCATCCCATTTAATAAATTCAACTGATGAGAAATATCCGTTATAGCGCGAAATAGTTTCTTCTTTTTTTGGACGACTAATTAATCCTTTGTTTACAGAAATAAAACTATCAGAAAACTGGTTGGCAAAAGCATTTGAATTTTTATTAAAATGATAATCTCTTTGTGTATTATGCAATTTTAAAATCTTACTTTTATCTTCTGATTTATCAATCAATTTACAATTTGTACAAGATGTAGATATTAAAATGACTAAAATAAAAGAGAGTATTTTTTTCATGTGTGATTTTGTTTGTAGTATTTATTTTCGCTAGTAGCTAACGGATAGATATGTCTAGTTTTAATTAGTTAGATCAACCAAAAACGAAGTTATATTTTTAAAAGTTTAGAAACAAATGAAATTACAATTCAAATTTCATTCCTTCCTCAGCAAACCCAAAACCTAATTTTTTAACGCTTGTTTTTTCTTTTGATGATTTTTGTAATGCAGGATTTGTATGATTAAAATGAATAAAAAACACCTTGTTTTTTGTAGCTAAAGATTCTTTTTTAAACAGTTCAACAGTTTCTTCTATAAAAGGATGAGGTACTTCTGTCATGGCTCTTTTTACTTCATTCTGATTAAAAAAAGTGGCGTCTAAAAAAGCATAATCTACTTTTTTAACCTCTTCAATAATACTGTTGTTCCACTTTTTCCATTTATCAATATCAGGAATAAACAAAGCTGTTTTTTTAGAGCCTTCAATTTTATAACCTACAGTTTCAGAAAATTCATCTCTATGCGGTACAATAAAAGGAGTCACTTTTAATTGGTTATTTAAAACAATGGTAGAATCATTTTTTAAATCAGAAAAAAGAATATTTTTTAAATTCACTAATTGACTCCAAGGCCCATTATTGGTTAAAAATGATTTCATTTTAGGCATAGTAAAAACAGTTGTATTCTTTTTTCCTAAAGCTTCACGGCCAAAATACATAAGGCCAGAATAATGTCCAATATGAGCATGTGTTAAAAAAACGCCATCAATAATATTGTCTTTTTTAAGATGATGTTGTTCTAATTCTGCTAACTGAGTTGCAATATCTGGCGTTGCTTCAAACAACCATTTCTGTTTGTTTTCTATATCAACTAAACCTAAAGAAGTAACTCTTTTGTTTTCGCTTTTTCCGCTATAAAAATTTTCACAACATTCTTTCTGACAACCAATATGTGGATATCCTGCATCTTGAGCAGTTCCTAAAATAGTGATGTATTGTTTAAAATTTGTAGTAATTTTTTCTTTTTTCTTTTCTTGCTCACAAGAAAAAAAGAAAGATATTAAAATTAGAAAAGCTATTTTTTTCATATTTTTACTTAAGATATAAAGCTACAAAAAAAGCATCAACAAAATAGTTGATGCTTTTAATTCTTTCAAAACTAAAAAAGTTAATTACCCTTTTTTAGCTTTCTTTCAAATTCAGTTTGTTGTTTCTGAACTTGTTTAATTTTTAATTGATTTAGTTCTTGTTCTAATTTCTTTACTTGTCTGTATAAAGATTTTTCTATATCGCTTCTTGTAGCATTTGAATTTGAAGATTCGTTGCTTTTAACTTTCTTTGGAAGATCAGTATACAATAAACGTTCTTTTGGAGTAATACTAGTAAACGTTAATTCGCCAAAAAGTGGAGAGTTTTTTCCTTCTTTTAAAATGGAAGCTCTAACCGTAATTTTTCCTGCGGTTAAAGTTGATCTAATTAATGCAGGAGCCGTTCCCCATTCAATTGGTTTAGGATTAGCCATAATATTCATTCCTCCAAGGATTTCACCTTCGCCTTCAATTTCAAATTTTATAGATTCTTGATTTAATCTCTTAACATTGCCATTATCATCTACCGTTGAAGCTATGATTGTAACGATATCCGAACCATTTGCGATTAATGGAATGTTTTTATTAGCTAATTCTAGTTTAATTTTTGACACTCTATTGGTTGGTCTTTTTACTGCTCTTGCTACAACTTTTCCATCAATAATACCTTCTGCAACAATGGTTACTTCATTGTGTCTTTTCTTTCTATATAACCTTTTGTAGGTCATAAAATCATAAGCATTTTCAAACTTGATGATTGGACTAGGCATTTTTAAATTCCTATTCGGTTTTTTAATGATGGTATCTTTTTCAAAAACGATTAATCGAACTTCATCACAATTTGTAAAAACTGTAACATCCTTGCTAGAGAATGGTGTCATCTCATGAGCAATATGAACCATAGGTTCAATATGTTCAGCTTTTTGTTGTGATTTAAACAAATAATAAGAAGATTTTGGTTGCCTAAAAGAATCTGCAATTCCTCCTAAAAAAGGATCTGGATGATAACCCCTTTGATGATCAAATGAATGCCATAAAGAGCCACCTACATGTTGTTTAGGTGTACTGTTTAGTGTTTCGATATTTGTGTATCTGTAATCGGTTACGGCGTATTGATTTGCTTGAATTAATTGCGCTTTTTCTCCCCAACCTCTTGCAGTTCTACTATTAGAATTATGAGCATTCCAATCATCTACATTATCTCCCCATTCTCTGGTGAAAATGCTTCGTTTTTCATGACTGTAATCAAACTTTATAGTATTATTAATTGCATTTTCTGGGTCTGGTTGCCATTCTTTATGTTTATCTACATATTGCGGATGGCTATAAATAACATCAAAATATTCCATTCCTTTTGCATGAGAATCACAAGCTGTAAATGCGCCTTGATACGGAAATTCTTCGTGAACAATAGTGTGCACTTTTTTTGCAAAATGATCTGGATAATGAGTTTCGTTTAAGATCGGTTCCCAAAGTAAAACAGATGAATGATTTCTATCTCTTCTCACCATTTCTCTAATATCTTGATAGATGCGTTTTTCGAAATCAGGGTTTTTATCATTCCAGAATTGCCAACTTGGTGTAGCAACAATAAAGAATATTCCAAGTGCATCACATGCATCCATAAAAGCAGGATCTGCAGGGTAATGTGCTGCTCTAATAATTTCTGCACCAGCTTCTTTTAAAATGATTGCATCTCTCCATTGACCAGAATTCGGTAATGCATTACCAACATATGCATGATCTTGATGACGATTAAAGCCCATCAATTTTCCTTCGTATGATTTATTATTTAGATAAAACCCATCTTTGCCTCTAAATTCGATTTTTCTAATCCCTAATCGTTGTCTTACGGCATCAATAATTTTTCTTTTACCTTCATAAACATGAACTTCTAAATCATATAAATGTGGATTTTTAGGAGACCATAATTCAGGGTTTTTAACCTTAAGTGTGTAAGAAACTTTCTTGTTAGAATTTGGAGCAATTGTAGCTTTCGTTTTACCTTCACAAACAACTTTTCCATAAGTATCTTTTAGAATATATTTTACAGAAAGTGATTGTTTTATGTTTTTAGCGTTTGCAACATCAGCATCAACAATAACTTTTACACTTTTTTCTGATAAATCTTCATAATGAACAAACAAACCACCGCTAGCAACAGAATTTACTTTGTTAGCATCAGTTATATAAACGTCGTTTGTAGAAATTAACCAAACATCTCTGTAGATACCACCAAAATAAGAAAAATCTAAAACCGTTTGCGCTTTTCCTGGAGGATACGATGGATCATCACTATTATCTGCCCAAACAGCAATACTATTTTCTTCTCCTTTTTTAATTTTAGAAGCAATGTCTACACTAAAAGGAAGAAATCCGCCAAAATGAGTGGTTAATAATTCACCATTTATCCAAACTTTACTTTTACCCATAATCGCTTCAAAGTAAACGACTAATCTTTTGTCTTCAATATTTTTAGGAACTGTAAAACGTTTTCTATACCAAGCTTCTCCTTGATAATTATTAGAACCACTTGCTTGTGTAGAGTTTAATTCTAAACCATGCGGTGTACTTACAACTTCCCATTTAGAATCATCAAAATTTACTTTTTCAGCATTCTTTACTTCACCTTTATAAAAACGCCAACCTACATTAAAGTCAAAAACTTCACGTCCACTATTTGGGACATCAAAAAAGCCAGCTTTAGAATATTCTGGAATATTGTTTAAATCTTGCGCTATTGTTAATCCAGAGATTAGTAATAAAGTTGATAAAACTAATTTTAGTTGTAATGATTTCATTTTTTTGGGGAATAAAATTCTAGTTAAAATAAATTTATTCTCTAAACAAAAACTCTCCATCCATAAGGATCTTCTGCTTTGTTAGTTTGTATATCTGTAATACGTTTCTTTAATTGTGATGCAAATGGATTCTCTAATTCTGGTAAATCAAAATCTTCATCTTTAAAACCAAAACCAGCAATTGGAGAAATCACAGCAGCTGTTCCAGCCCCAAACATTTCTTTTAATTTTCCAGTTTTTGCCGCTTCTACAACTTCACCAACAGAAATTTTTCTTACTTCTGTTTCTATTCCAGTATCTGCAGCTATTTGTAAAATACTTTTACGCGTAATTCCGTCTAAAATTCGATCACTTGTTGGGCTCGTAATTAAAGTGTCATTAATACGAACAAAAATATTCATCGCTCCAGCTTCTTCTATAAATTGATGCGTGTTATCATCTGTCCAAATTACTTGCTGATATCCTTTATCGATGGCTAATTGTGTTGGGTAAAATTGCGCAGCATAATTTCCACCAGCTTTTGCAAAACCGACACCACCATTAGCAGCACGTGCATATTTTTCTTCAATTAATACTTTTACTTCACCTGCAAAATATGCTCCAGAAGGCGCTGTACAAATAATTAATTTATATTCATCTGCTGGCGATGCATGAAAACCTTCGCCAGAAGCAAACATAAAAGGTCTTATATATAAAGAGCTTCCTTCTTTTGTAGGAATCCAATCGCTATCAATTTCTAATAACGTTTTTAAACCTTCCATAAAAATATCTTCAGGAATTTCTGGAATCACCAAACGTTCTGCAGATTTATTTAATCGCTTACAGTTATCTAAAGGTCTAAATAACATTGTTTTTCCATCGGCATCTTTGTAGGCTTTCATACCTTCAAAAATAGATTGTCCGTAATGAAAAATCTTTGCAGCTGGCGATAAACTAATAGGCGCATATTCTTTAATGACGGCACTTTGCCATTTTCCATCTTTAAATTCGCATTCAAACATGTGATCAGAAAATACATGACCAAATGGTAAATTATCAAAATCTACCGAATCAATTCTCGACTTTTGTGTCTTTTGGATGTCTATTTTTATTGCCATAAAAGTTTGTTATTAAAGGAATCAAAGTTATAAAAATACTAAGGAATAGTTACTAATTAATTTAAAATTTAAACGTAAAATGTATCTTTGTGTAAAATGATAAAAATGAAGAATATGAATTTTAAAAATTTAACAACATTGTTATGTTTAATGCTGATGTTTTCATGTAAAACTGAGAAAAAGGAAAAAGTAGAAGCGCCTCAAAAAATTGCATATCAATCTTTTGGTGAAAAAATTACGGATACAGACGTATTAGCATCTACAAAAATGTTAGAGAAATTTAACGATTTAAAAGTTGGAGATACTATAGATATTAAATTTTCTTCAAAAATAAATGAGGTTTGTTCTAAAAAAGGATGTTGGATGAAACTTTCATTAGACAGTACAAAACAAACCATGGTACGTTTTAAAGATTACGGATTTTTTATGCCTTTAGATAGTGAAGGAAGCGATGTTATTGTGGAAGGAAAAGCGTTTGTAAAAGAAACTTCGATTGATGAATTACGTCATTATGCAGAAGATGCAGGAAAATCTAAAGAAGAAATAGCGAAAATTATAGCTCCAAAAACAACATTTTCATTTACTGCTAACGGAGTTTTATTAAAATAATTTGAAGAGAGAAATCATAATTACTTCAGACGGATCAACATCTATTCAAATTCCTGAATGGAACGAGCAATATCATTCTAAAAATGGGTCAATTAATGAAACCTATCATGTTTTTATTAATAGCGGATTAAAAGTTGTTTCTTCTGATAAAGTTTCGATACTAGAAATCGGTTTTGGTACTGGTTTAAATTGTTTTATTACCTATTTAGAAAGTAAAAGACAAATAGATTATGTTGGAGTAGAAGCATATCCTGTTATAGCTGAAGAGATTGAAAAGATGAATTTTATAGCTGTATTAAATGCAGAAAAAGAAAGTACTGTTTTTAAAAAGATGCACGATGTTTCTTGGGAAAAAAAACATCAAATTTCCGATTCATTTTGGTTAACTAAAAGAAAACAGTTTTTCGAAGATATTAAAGATGAAGACGCATTTCATTTAATTTATTTTGATGCTTTTGGGGCAAGAGTACAACCAGAATTATGGACAGAAGAAATTTTTGCTAAAATGTTTAATGCTTTAAAAGAAAACGGAATTTTAGTTACCTATTCTGCAAAAGGAAGTGTAAGAAGAGTAATGCAAGCTGTTGGTTTTGACGTAGAACGTTTGCCTGGTCCACCAGGAAAAAGAGAAATGTTAAGAGGAATAAAAAAGTAAAACTTAAAATATGGAATTCAAAAGAAAATTCGGAAATAGAAAAACCAAAAAAAATGCAAAAGGACTATTTTTAATTTTGTTATTGTTACTAGCTTTAGTACTTTGGTTTAAAGCAGAATCAATTATGAATTACTTTTTTTAAAAACGAATTGCTAACTTTCGCATTAAACGTAAAACTTCTACGTACAACCAAATAAGTGTAATTAAAAAGCCCCATGTAGCCAACCATTCTTTTTCTTTTGGCGCTCTACCAATTTGTCTTTCTATATAGTCAAAATCTAGTAGTAAACTTAAACTAGCAACAATTGCAGCAATAATATTAAAACCAATTGCAACCCAAGAAGTTCCCCAAATAAACGGAACATTAATTCCAAAAAAAGATAAAATCCAAGCAATTATATAAATTGTAAAAATGGTGATAGAAGCAGTAATTACAACGGCTCTAAACTGTCTGGTAACTTTAATAATACGAGTTTTAAAAAGTAAAAACATTACAAAAAAAGTAGCCATCGTAACGCCAATTGCCTGCAATGGTAAACCAGGAAAACGCTTGTGGGCATAAGCACTAATTCCGCCAAGAAAAAAACCTTTTGCCAATGCATAAATTGGCAATAAATACTTTGCTAAATGATGCATAAATGAGATAAATAAACTTGCAACAATGGCAACAAACATTCCTATGGTAATGTACCATTTTATATCCGTTCCTTCAAAAAATATTTTCCAGGTATAGCAGGCTGTTGTTGCTACCAAGCACAACATTAAAATCGATTTTAAGATAATGCCACCTAAAGTCATTTTAGCGGAACTTTTTCTAGATTTCCCCCAGAAATAGTTCGAAAAAGCAGGATTAGAAGTATTTAAACCAAGTAAACTCATATCTCAAATATACTATTTTTTAAGAAGCTATTTCCTGCTTTCGGTAGTCGCTATTTTTTGACAAAAATGAGCTCCAACAAATACCTCAATCAGGGCTAAGCCTGTTTGCCAACTTTTGTCATTCTTCGAAGGCGGGAATCTATTTTATTGATAAGAATAGATTACCTTTTATTTTTTAAAACTTCTTCCTTTCCAATGATAACTTGAAAAAACAGATTTAAAAATGACAAGAATACTAAAAAAAGGATAGCATAAACTACTTAATAAATACCATTTGTAAAACCTTTTATTGTGTTCGTAAAATTTGATGGTCGGTAAGAATAAAAATAAATCAATAATGAATTTAGATGCGAATAAGAACAACCAAATCTTGTAAGAAACTTGCTGAAAGATCCATCCAAAAAAAGAGATAACAATACTTAAGTTGATTAATAAAACCAACAATCCAATAAATTTAACCAAACCAGATTTAAAATTACCAGTTTTTGCAGCCCAGCGTACTCGTTGATGTATTAAATCAGTCCAAGAATTTACAGGAAACGTTGTAACAATGGCATCTTTAGATTTTAAAAACTTGACGCCGTTTTTATCTTTTTCTAAAAATTTTTCAAACAGAAAAACATCATCTCCACTTGCAATATGATTATTACCATCAAAACCATTAAGTTGTTTAAATAGTTCTTTTTTATAACACAAGTTTGCACCATTGCACATAAACGGAAATTGGATTCCAAATCCGCCAATTGTACTTCCTTGCATACTCATAAAATCTAATAACTGAAAGGAATCTAAAAAGTTGTCTTTTGTCTTGTAATTAACAGGAGCAACAATCATATTAGGATTGTTTTTTATAATGAATTCATCAAAAGATTGTAACCAATTTTCAAGTAAAATACAATCAGCATCGGTTGTTATAATCCAATCGAATTTTGTTTGCCCAATTGCAGTTGTAATTGCATCTTTTTTAGGAGATTTAGATATCCTTTTATTTTTTATGATACGAATGTCAGGTTGAGCGCAGTCGAAATCTACAACCTCTCGGCTGCGCTCGAGGTGACAATTAATAATTTCAACAGAATCATCTGTTGAATCATCATCAACAAAAATAATTTCGAATAACTCTTTTGGGTATCTTAATTTAGAAATAGATTCTAGTAAAATTGGTAACTTTTCTGACTCATTCCGAAACGGGATAATAATAGAAAATTGAGTTATCGATTTCTTGTTTTCGAGTTGATTTTTTTTCAGCTTTACAAAACCAAATCCTAAAGAAAGGATCAGTAAACCGTATAGAAATAATATGAAAAAGAGAGCCCAAATCATTTGCTAATATTGGGTTTAAAAGTAAGTACATAATAACTTCCAATAATTGCAGGAAACACAAAATTGAAAATCCACATTAGCGTTGTGATTGATAAAATTGTGATCGCATCAACTTGTAGATAAGAAAAAACCCAAATTGCTACAGAGCCTTTTAAAACAACATCAAAAAGTGATAACATAGGTACAATGGAAGCAATAAAATAAACAGATGCAATTGCTGAAATTGCATCAAAATAAGAGATTTCTAAATTAAAAATTAGAAGTAAGAAGTAAAATTGATGAGAGAAAATAACGTATCGTATTAATGATAAAAAAGCAACTCTTATATTTAAACTTCTTGAAATTTTCTTGATAAATTCTCTTGCTTTTTGTGTTGAATATCCTCTGTATTTAAAATGCTTAGCACCAAAAAAGAATGCTGTAATAACAAAGAAGCCAAGAAGTAATCCCCTAAAGATTCGATGAAAATCTATTTGAACATTGTATTGCCATACAAAATAAGTAAAACCTAAAACTCCAAAAGTAATTGTCATTAGCATTTGATAGAAATTACCAACTAAATTTAAGCCTACAATTTGTTTTCTTAACGGTTTATCAAAATACATGGCTTTTGCACCATATTCTCCAATTCTGTTTGGTGTAATTAATGAAGTTGTTAACGATGCTAAAGATTGTTCTGTTGCACTTTTTAAACTTATTTTATGACTAAAAGAGGCTAAGTCTCTCCATTTTAAAATTTCTAAAAAATGATTAAAAAAGCTAAAAATGATTAAAAAAGCAATGTTTTTTGATGTAAAAATATCATTTTTCAATAATTTCTGATAAAAATCGATAAATTTAAAATTGTCATTTTCTAATAATTTTTGATAAATAAAATATCCGCATCCAATTACAATAGCTAATTTAATGAGCAACCAAAAGAATTGTTTAGTTTTGTAAGAGAGCGAATAGTACATTTATACAAATAACGATAAAATTTGGGTGTAGAAAAAATCATATTAGGAATTGATCCTGGAACTACAATTATGGGTTTCGGCTTAATAAAAGTGGTAGGCAAAAAGATGGAATTTATTCAAATGAATGAATTAATGCTCAAAAAATATGACGATCATTATTTAAAACTCAAACTTATTTTTGAACGTACCATCGAATTAATTGATACTTATAACCCTGATGAAATTGCTATTGAAGCTCCATTTTTTGGTAAAAATGTTCAATCTATGCTTAAGTTAGGTAGAGCGCAAGGAGTGGCAATGGCTGCAGGTTTATCACGTGAAATTCCGATTACAGAATATTTGCCTAAAAAAATTAAAATGGCAATTACTGGTAATGGTAATGCTAGTAAAGAACAAGTTGCTTTGATGCTAAAATCGCTTTTAAATCTTAAGACGATACCTAAAAACTTAGATGCAACTGATGGATTAGCAGCAGCTGTTTGTCATTTCTACAATTCAGGAAAAGTTGTTGGTGGAAAAAATTATACAGGTTGGGCAAGTTTTGTGAAACAAAACGAAAAGAGAGTTAAGAAATGAGTGGAATCTATATTCACATTCCATTTTGTAAACAAGCATGTTTCTATTGCAATTTTCATTTTTCTACTTCATTAAAAAAGAAAGATGAGTTAATTTCTAGTTTGATAAAAGAACTCGAAATCCGAAAAAACGAATTGCAAAATGAAACTATTGAAACCATTTATTTTGGTGGAGGTACACCATCATTATTAACCAATAATGAATTAACTATTTTAATAGAATCTGTTTATAAAAATTATACAGTTTCTGAAAACCCTGAAATTACTTTAGAGGCAAATCCAGATGATTTATCCGAAGAGAAAATTAAAGAACTTTCTAATAGTCCTATTAATCGATTAAGTATTGGAATACAATCTTTTTTTGAAGAAGATTTAAAAAGTATGAATCGTGCTCATAACGCAAGTGAGGCAAAGAATTGTTTATCTATTGCAACTCGTTATTTTGATAATATTACAGTAGATTTAATTTACGGAATTCCGAATATGAGCAATAATCGTTGGAAAGAAAGTTTACAAATTGCTTTTGATTTTGGAATCAATCATATTTCAAGTTATGCTTTAACAGTTGAACCAAAAACAGCCTTAGATACTTTTATTAAACAAGGAAAATATCCAGCGTTAGATGAAAAATTAGCTAAAGAACATTTTGATATTTTGGTCTCAGAAACTGTCAAAAACGGATTTGTACATTATGAAATTTCCAATTTTGGTAAGTCTAAATATTTCTCTAAACACAATGCGAGTTATTGGCATCAAAAAAAATATATTGGTATTGGACCTTCTGCTCATTCCTTTAATAAAACGCATAGGAGTTGGAATGTATCAAATAATGCAAAGTATATTAAAGATATTATTGCTGGGAAATTACCTTCTGAAATTGAAAAACTTACAAAAGAAGATTCTTTTAACGAATATATAATGACAGGTTTACGAACTATATGGGGTGTTTCATTAACAAAAATAAAAGAAGAATTTGGAGATGAAATTTATCAGCATTTAATTTTATCTTCAGAAAAATTTATTGAAAAAGAGTTATTAACTATTGATAAAAATATTCTTAAAACAACAAGTAAAGGAAAATTTTTAGCAGATGGTTTAGCATCAGATCTTTTTATTATTGATTAAAAAATGTATTTTTAAAGGATGAAAGCAATTATAGAATATAATTCAAGAAAAATAGAAGTAAATATCTCTAATCCAATAGATATTTCAATTCCTATTGATGTTTCTAAGCAAAATGTCAATGCTTGGTATATAGAAGATCCAAAGATTTTTCCAGAAAGTATGGATGGAGAAAAGATAAAAGTTTCAGAAGGTGCTGTAGTAAATTTTAATAACATCCATTTTAATCCTCATTCTCATATTACGCATACAGAATGTGTTGGACATATTACAAAAGAAGTACATTCTATAAATAAAAATTTAAAATATTTTATTTTTTTAGCTGAGGTAGTTACAGTAGTGCCTGAGAGTGATGGAGAAGATTTTTTCATATCTTCTAAACAACTAAAAATAGCGTTAAAGAATAAGAAAAGAGATGCCATTGTTATTAGAACTTTACCAAATTTAAAGGATAAGAAATCGATGCAATATTCGAATACAAATCCAACTTATTTATTAGAAGAAGCTGCTATTTATTTAAGAGAAAAAGGAATAAAACATTTGTTAATAGATTTGCCATCAGTAGATAAAGAAAGAGATGATGGAAAATTATTAGCCCATAACGCATTCTGGAATACTGCTGGTGAAATACGAATGAATGCTACAATTACAGAATTTATTTTTGTTCCAAATAATGTTGAAGATGGAGAATATTTATTAAACTTAATGATTGCTCCTTTTGAAAATGATGCAACACCGAGTAAGCCAGTTTTATATGAAATTTTAAAATAGATTTATGAAGAAATTATCTGTTAAACGAATCATTTTATATGTCTTTTTAATCCTTTTAGTTCTTTTGATAAAAGGCGCTTATTATTCTGATATTCCGGTTGAAATTTTAAAAGAAAAATATGCTAATGATCATTCACAATTTACAGAAATTGATGGAATGCAAGTTCATTATAGAGATGAAGGAAAAGGTGAAACAATTGTTTTAATCCATGGAACAGCTTCTTCTCTTCATACTTGGGATTCTTGGACTGAAAACTTAACTAAAGAATACCGAGTTATTAGAATGGATTTACCTGCTTTTGGATTAACTGGTCCAAATAAAAAAGGAGATTATTCTATTGAAAATTACACTCGTTTTTTAAAAGATTTCTTATCTAAATTAAAAGTAGATAACTTTTATTTAGCTGGAAATTCTTTAGGAGGAAATATAGCCTGGAATTATGCGGCTGAAAATCCATCAAAAGTTAAAAAATTAATTTTATTAGATTCCAGTGGCTTGCCAATTAATAAAAGTATCCCATGGATTTTTACAATGGCAAAAACTCCAGTTTTAAATTCACTTTTTTTATACCTAACGCCAAAAATGGTGATAAAAGATAATATGAAGCAAGTGTATGAAGATGATTCTAAAATTACTGAAAACTTAATTACTCGTTATCATGAAATGGCTTTAAGAGAAGGCAATAGACAAGCTTTTGTTGATAGAGCTAAAACCGATTTTAAACTAGAAGCAAATCAAAATGTTGACAAACTTAAAAAATTGAATACTGAAACTTTATTAATTTGGGGAGCAAAAGATAATTGGATTCCGCTTGATAATGGTGAAAGGATGGATTCGTTAATGCCAAATTCTCAATTAAAAGTTTTGCCCAATTCAGGTCATGTTCCGATGGAAGAAAATCCAGAAGAGAGTTTAACTATATTACGTCAATTTTTAAGTCAGGAAAAATAACTTTATTTCGGTTCTAAGATTAAAGGGATATCTTTTTTAAGATTATTAAGATCTATAAAAACTGGTTTATATTTTGTTATCCTTTTTAAATTTTTATTCCATAACTGTTTTTTCTCTTCATCAGTTTTGTTAAAATAACCTTGATAAAAATAGTTTACACCTAATTTAAAATCAATTTTTATTACTGAATCTGTTGTGTAAAAGTCAGTAGATTTTTGAGGCGCTCCAAATCCAGAATATTTACCAATAGTATCATTATTCTTATCCCATAAGACCGTCCAAAGCTCAAAAGGTCTATTAAATTTAGTGTAGCCATTTTTTTTACCTAAAGTATCTTTCCATCTAAGTTCATAATTTCCACGTTCATCTAGTTTAACAATACGATAGTTAATTTTTAGTTTCCCAAACTTGTTTGAGTTCTTAGAGCAGTTTACTGCGAATATTGAAAAAATAAGTAAAATTAATATCCTTTTCATCTTTTTCTAGAGTATAAAATTCGGTTTTCATGGCGAAAATAAATCAAAATGGACGAAGAAACAAACTAAAACCTGTAACTTCGTAAGTATGGAATTACTTTTTTTAGGTTTAGCATTTGGAGCAGTTTTGGCATATTTTTTATTTCAAAAATTTAGTTCAGTAAAAAGTAAAAGTCTTACAGAACAGCAGTCTGTAATTTTATTAGATAAAATTAAAAGAGTTTGTAAGTTAATTACTGTAGAAGGAGAGTTTTCGGAAATTTATCATCATGAAAATACTAAAGAAAAATTTTTAGGATTAATTTCTAGTAAGAAAAAAGCAATCATACTTATTAATGCAAAAGCGCATATTGGTTTTGATTTTAGAAAGATAAAAATGAATTCTGATCCCAAAAAAAAGACACTTTATTTATCGGAATTTCCCTTGCCAGAAGTATTATCAATAGAACCAAATATTAGTTTTTATGATATTCAAAATGGCATGTTAAATAAGTTTAATTCTGAAGATTTAACGCAGGTAAATAAAGAAGCGAAAGAGCATATTTTGCAAAAAATACCAGAAAGTAATTTAATGCAAATTGCAAATAAAGAAGCCTTAGGAACCATTCAGTTAATGCAAAATTTAGTAGAAACGATTGGTTGGAATCTAGATTACTCAGCTTTAGAAATTCCAGATACAAATACAAAACGAATAGAATAATGCATATAGAGCAACTTAGGGATTATTGCATCGCTAAAAAAGGAGTAACAGAACATTTTCCTTTTGATGATGTAACTTTAGTTTTTAAAGTAATGAACAAAATGTTTGCGCTAGTTGGGTTAAGTAGTTGGGAAAAAGGGGATACTAAAATGAATTTAAAATGTGATCCTGATTGGGCAGAAGAATTACGAGGTGAATATGAAAGTATAAACCCTGGTTGGCATATGAATAAAAAACATTGGAATACGGTACATTTAAATAATGATGTTTCTGATAAATTTGCTTTCGAATTAATCGATCATTCATACAATTTAATAGTAAAAAGTCTTTCTAAAAAATTAAAAGAAGAATTGGAAAATTGTTAAATCAAAAATAAATTCTTACTTTAACAAACGTTATAAATTGTGTAAATAATTATCCCCATGTCAAATTCTAATATTAAAGTTCTTTTAGTTGAAGACGATGAAGTTGAAAAGATGAAGTTTCAAAGAGCAGTTTCTAGTTTGTCTATGAATCTAAAAGTAACTACGAATAGTAATGGTGAAGAAGCTTTAGAGTACTTAAAAAATGAAGAGAATAGCTTGCCAGATATTATATTATTAGATTTAAATATGCCACGTGTTCATGGAACAGAATTTTTGGCAACCTTAAAAAAGGATGAAGATTTACGCTATATTCCTGTTGTAATTTTAACAACTTCTAATCATAAAAAAGATATAAAAAGCTGCTATAAAAACGGTATTGCTGGTTATATAATAAAACCACTTCGATACGAAGATTATGTTTCTAAAATTGATAATATATTTTCTTATTGGAGTTATAATGAATTAATTTCTTCTTGAAATTTTAAAGACTAATTCTAAAAATAATTTACTAACATTTAACATGTTTTTTTGTTATGAAAACTTTACAATTAAAGAGAGATAAAAATTCAGATTGGCAGTATGTTAGTAAAAAAAATGAATTAAAAGAACCTTTAGTTTTAGTATTTGGTGATCGCTATTTGTTGGAAGATGAAAATGTATATTCTGATGTAAGAAAATTATTTCCAGATGGTCATATAGTATTTGGCTCTACATCCGGCAATATTTATCAGAATACAGTAGAAAACGAATCTATTATTATAACAGCAATTGAATTTGAAAAAACAAATTTCATCATAAAATCTAGTAATATTGTTACTTCTAATTTAGATAGTTTTGTAACTGGGAGTAATTTAATTAATGAATTTCCATCCGAAGGATTAAAACATGTTTTTGTAGTTTCGGAAGGTAGTTTTGTAAACGGTAGTTTGCTTACAAATGGAATGAATTCAGTAGCTTCAGAAGGTGTTTTAATAACTGGAGGTTTGTGTGGGGATGATGCTAGATTTGAAAAAACGCTAGCCTCATATAACGAAAATCCAAAATCTGGAGAAATTGTAGCAATTGGTTTTTATGGAAAAACTTTTGAATCTTCATTCTCAATTCATGGAGGTTGGACACCATTTGGCCCAGAAAGAATAGTTACAAAGTCTAAAGACAATATTCTTTTTGAATTAGATAATAAACCTGCATTAAATTTATATAAAAAATATTTGGGCGATAAAGCTAAAGATTTACCTGCTGCAGCATTATTGTACCCATTAAATGTAAAATCGGATAATGAAAAACAACCTGTTGTTAGAACTATTTTAAATATTAATGAAGAAGATAATACAATGATTTTGGCAGGGAATATTCCAGAAAATTCAGTTGTACAGTTAATGATGACAAGTGTAGATCAGATTGCAAATGCAGCCGAACAAGCAGCGAAGCAAGCGATGGATAAGAAAACTAAAAAACCTCAATTAGCACTTTTAGTAAGTTGTATCGGTAGAAAATTAGTTTTGGATCAAAGAGTAGAAGAAGAAATTGAGGAAGCTGGAGAAGTTTTTGGAGATAAAATTACTGTTTGTGGGTATTATTCATATGGTGAAATTGCACCTTTTGAAGGTGAACAAAAAGCACAACTTCATAATCAAACAATGACTATAACCTTAATTAGTGAATGATGAACTCTTTACTATTAAGACAATTACGAAAAAAATTAGAAGAAAAATATCGTTCTGATAAGAATTTACAAGCATTTTTTGAAGCTGTAAATAATTCGTACAATAATTTTGATGATCAATTTTTAATGTTGCAAAGAGCAATGTCTATCAGTTCTGATGAGTTGGTTGAGGCAAATCTTCAACTAAAAAAAGAAACCGAATCACAACAATTAGTAATCAATAAACTTAGGAGTATTCTTAGCAACTTAAACTTTGCTGGTTTGCAGTATTCAGAAGGTCAAGAATCCGTTGATATAGATGAATCTAAATTGTTAGATTTTATAGAAAATCAAACAAATGAAATTGTAAAAATAAATAAGCAAAGAGATATATTACTAAATAATTTGGAGTATCAAAACAAAGAGTTAAGTGATTATGCACATATGGTTTCTCATGATTTAAAATCGCCATTAAGAAGTATAGATGCTTTAACTTCTTGGATACATTCTGATTATAAAGATAAGTTAGATGATGCAGGTGTGAAGAATCTAGATCTTATTAGAACCAATGTAGATAAAATGGAGTTGTTAATTAACGGTATTTTAGATTACTCCTCAATTGGAAGAAACAAAGACGAAATCCAAGAAGTTAATTTAAATTTATTAATAAATAACTATTTGAATCAAACTGTAATTCCAGATCATATAGAAATTATTATTAAAGATGACCTACCAGTTGTTAAAGGAGATAAGTTTAGATTACTACAATTGTTTCAAAATATTATAGGAAATGCGATTAAGTATAATGATAAGGAAAAAGGAATTATAGAAATATTGTATTTTGATTCTAAAGATTACTGGAGTTTTCGGATAAAAGATAATGGTAAAGGAATTGATAAAAAGTATTTCGAAAAGATATTTAAAACTTTTTATAAGTTAGAAAACAATAAAGATTCAACCGGAATAGGATTATCTATTGTTAAAAAAATTATTGATTTATATCAAGGTAATTTGTGGGTAGATTCTAAAGTAAATGAAGGAACTATATTTTACTTTTCAATAAAAAAAGTAAGGAATTAATCCTTAAACGTTTTATATTTTGAAGGTGTAGTTTTTTTTACCTCTTTAAACTTTCTATTAAAATTAGATAGGTTACTAAAACCACATTGAAACGCAATTTCACTAATAGATAAATTGTTATTGGTAGTTAATAATTTACACGCATGTTCCACTCTTAATTCATTTAAAAAAGTAAAAAAAGTTTTATTAGTACGCTGTTTAAAATACTTACAGAAAGCATTTGGAGTCATATTAGCTTTAGAAGCGATTACACTTAAAGAAATATTTTTCTCATAGTTATGTATTGTAAAATCAAGTACATCTCTCATTCTTTTTCCTTCATTATCAGAATAATTTTTAGGATAAATGAAATCTGCTAAAGGACTAGTTTTTGAATTGTTTATGTGCTTTATAATTTTTAGTAAGCTGATAAAACGTTCTAAGTTTGATGCTTTTTTAAGGCTTGAAAATATTTCTTTTACTTTCTGTTGATTACTTAAAAGTTTACATCCACTTTGTGATTTTTTGAAAAAACCTGTAATTTCTTTAAAATCATCAAATGTAAAAAAATCATCACCAAAAGATTTTTCTGTGAAGAATAAAGAGATCATAAATGATTCTTTACAATTAGAAATGTCGCTTTTAAAAACATGCGGAATATTGCTTCCTATTACTAAAATATCATCAGATTTATACTCATTAATTGTATCGCCAACAATTAACGTTCCTTCACCTTGAATGATAATACAAATTTGAATTTCTTCATGTTGATGAAGTTTATCATAAAAAATTGAGGCTTTATCTTCTTGATAAATAAGACCTATATTTTTAGTCTTCGGAATTTTAAAAGGTAAAACCTTCATATATTTTCACTCATCTTAATTTGTAAAAATATGCAAATAATATTCATATTTAATTGTTAAAATACAAAATAGGATAGTATAGTATTAATTTCAGATAATTTTAAAAATGTAATTATCAGAAATCAATATTAATTTTGAATAAAATATTAAGAATATGAATATAGTTTGGAAAGGCGTTATGCCAGCAGTTACAACTCAGTTTACTAAAGATGATGAGTTAGATTTAGAAATGTTTAGTGTTAATATTAAAGCTCAGATAGATGCTGGAGTTCATGGAATTGTTTTAGGAGGAACTTTAGGAGAGGCTAGTACACTAACAAATGAAGAACGTAGAATTTTAACTAGAGAAACCGTAAAATTAGTTGAAGGTAAGATTCCAGTTTTAATGAACATTGCAGAGCAAACAACAAAAGCCGCTATAGAATTAGCAAAAACAGCCGAAGAAGATGGTGCAAAGGCTTTAATGATGTTGCCTCCAATGCGTTATAAAGCTAGCGATGCAGAAGTTGTAGAATATTTTAAAACAGTTGCAAATAGCACCAAACTTCCAATTATGATTTACAACAATCCAGTAGATTATAAAATTGAAATTACTTTAGATATGTTTGAAGAGTTACTGAAAGAATGTTCAAATATTCAAGCAGTTAAAGAATCAACTAGAGATACTACAAACATTACAAGAATCAAAAATAGGTTTGGAAATAGATTAGCTATTTTATGTGGTGTAGATACCCTGGCATTAGAAAGTTTATTAATAGGTTCAGATGGTTGGGTAGCTGGATTAGTTGATGCTTTTCCAGCAGAAACGGTTGCTATTTATGAGTTGCAAAAAGCTGGTAGAGTTAAAGAAGCCTTAGAAATATATAGATGGTTTATGCCTTTGTTAGAATTAGATATTAATCCTAAATTAGTGCAGTACATTAAATTAGCTTCCAAATTCACAAATATTGGTTCAGAATATGTGAGAGCGCCAAGATTAATGTTACAAGGAGAAGAAAGAATCCGAATAGAGAAAATAATTGAAGAAGGTTTAAAAGTAAGACCAACATTACCAGCATATAAAAATTTGTAGGATGATATCAGGAAAAAATTATATAGGAAGTCAACAATCAGCAAAAGGGACAAAAACATATACAACGTTTAATCCTGAAGCAAATAAAGAAAATAATTTTACTTTTTTTGAAGCTACTAACGAAGAAATTAATGATGCTATTGAATTAGCAGCTAATGCATTTAAAGAATACAACACAATTTCTGGAAGTAAAAAAGCTGCTTTTTTAAATGCAATTGCTGATGAAATTCTAGCATTAGATGATACATTGATAAAAACGTATTGCTCGGAAACAGGTTTGCCAGAAGGAAGGGCAAAAGGAGAACGAGGTAGAACTGTTTTTCAATTGCGTTCATTCGCAGATTTAGTTGCAGATGGTTCTTGGGTAGATGCTACTATAGATACAGCAATTCCCGATAGAGAACCGATGCCAAAATCGGATATTAGAAAAATGAATATTCCATTAGGTCCCGTTGTGGTTTTTGGAGCAAGCAACTTTCCGTTAGCCTATTCAACAGCAGGAGGAGATACAGCAGCGGCTTTAGCCTCTGGATGTCCCGTAATTGTAAAATCGCATCCAATGCATGCAGGTACAGGAGAATTAGTTGCTTCAGCAATTATTAAAGCAGCAGAAAAAACAAATATGCCAAATGGTGTTTTTTCAAATTTAAATTCAAGCGGAATAGAAGTTGGACAACAATTAGTTGCGCATCAAAAAGTAAAAGCGGTTGGGTTTACAGGAAGTATAAAAGGAGGAAGGGCATTATTAGATCTAGCAATAAAAAGAGAAGAACCAATTCCTGTTTTTGCAGAAATGGGAAGTATAAATCCTGTTGTAATATTACCAAAAGCATTAAAAAATAGAGGAGAAGCGATTGCTAAAACCTATGCAGGTTCTGTTAATTTAGGAACAGGTCAATTTTGTACAAATCCAGGGTTAATTTTAGGAATAAAAAGTGATGATTTATCAAATTTCACTAAAGAATTAGCTGATACAATGGTAGCAATGAATCCGTCTTGTATGTTACATCCAAACATTGTAAAAGGATACGAAAGCAATAAGTCTAAATTAATTTTACAAGAAGGATTACAAGTTGTAAATGAGTATAAAAGTGCAGTAAAATCAAATTATGCATCACAAGTTATAACGACTGTAAGTGGAAAGATATTTTTAGAAAATCCAACATTACATCAAGAAGTTTTTGGGCCGTTTTCGATGGTGGTTCAATGTAAAGATTCAGATGAGTTACAACAGATAATTTCACAATTAGAAGGGCAATTAACGGGAACTGTTATTTCTGATGATAATGAAATCAGTTCATATTCAAAAGTTATTGCAGCACTACAAAATAGAGTTGGAAGAATTATTTTTAATGGAGTTCCAACTGGTGTAGAAGTTTGTCCATCGATGGTTCATGGCGGGCCTTATCCAGCATCTACCGATAGCAGATTTACAGCTGTTGGAGTTTCATCAATTAAGCGTTGGGTACGTCCATTTAGTTATCAAGATTGGCCAAATGATTTGTTGCCCGACGAATTGAAAAATGAGAATCCGTTACACATTTCTAGAAATGTAAATGGTGAACAGACTTTAGAAAAAATATAAAATGAGTAGTTCGACTTTTATTTGTGTTGATGCGCATACGTGTGGAAATCCAGTTCGTGTAATTAAAGAAGGTGGGCCAAAACTGATTGGAAAAACCATGAGTGAAAAGCGTCAGCATTTTATAAAAGAATATGATTGGATTCGTAAAGGATTGATGTTTGAACCTCGTGGTCATGATATGATGAGTGGTTCAATTTTATATCCACCACACAATCCAGAAAATGATTTTTCCATTTTATTTATAGAAACTTCTGGTTGTTTACCTATGTGTGGACATGGAACTATTGGGACAATAACTGTTGCTATAGAAGAAGGTTTAGTAACGCCTAAAACTCCAGGAAAAATTAGGATGGAAGCTCCTGCAGGTTTAGTGGAGATCGAATATCAGCAAACAAAGAATAAAGTAGATTGGGTAAAATTATCAAATGTTAAAAGTTATTTGGCTGCCGAAAACTTATCGGTTGAATGTCCAGAATTAGGTGAAATTAATTTCGATGTTTCTTACGGTGGAAATTATTATGGAATAATAGATCCTCAAGAAAATTTTTCTGGAATTCATGATTTTACAGCAAGTAAAATAATTCAATATTCTCAAATAGTAAGAGAGCGCATCAACCAAAAATATTCAGAAAAATTTATTCATCCCGAGAATAAAACAATAAAAAATGTAACCCATTTATTATGGACAGGAAATCCAATTGACCCAAAATCATCAGGAAGAAATACAGTGTTCTATGGGGATAAAGCGATTGATAGAAGCCCATGTGGAACAGGAACTTCTGCTCGTTTAGCACAATTATATGCAAAAGGAAAATTAAAAATTGGCGAACCTTTTATTCATGAAAGCTTTATTGGGTCTAAGTTTATTGGATGTGTAGAAAAAGAAACATTGTTAGATGGAAAATTAGCAATTACTCCAAGTGTTAAAGGTTGGGCAAAAATATATGGACATAATACCATTACGATTGATACTGATGATGATCCGTACGCTTATGGATTTAGTGTAATTTAATATGAGTAAAAAAGTAATCATAATCGGAGGAGGAATTATTGGTTTATGCTCTGCATATTATCTTCAAAAAGAAGGACATCAAGTCACTGTTATCGATAAGTCTGATTTTAAAAGTGGCGCTTCTTATGTAAATGCTGGGTATATTACTCCAAGTCATATTATTCCTTTAGCAGCTCCTGGAATGATTTCAAAAGGGATTAAATGGATGTTTAATTCATCGAGTCCGTTTTATGTAAAACCTAGATTAGATTATGATTTTATAAAATGGAGTTATTTTTTTAAAAAATCAGCAACGCATAAAAAAGTAGCACAATCAATCCCAATTATAAAAGATATAAATTTATTGAGTAGAGAGTTGTTTGAAGAATTAAAAACTTCAAATGAGTTTGATTTCTTCTATAAGCATAAAGGTTTATTAATGTATTATCAAACTGAAAAAGTGGGTGAAGAAGAATGGAATACGGGAAAAATAGCGATTAATGAAGGTTTGAAAGTAGAAAATTTATCGAAAGCAGAAGTTAAAAAACTCGAACCTAATGTAGATTTAAATATTAAAGGTGCAGTGTATTATCATTCGGATGCACATATGACGCCTAATGAATTTATGCC
This sequence comes from Lutibacter sp. Hel_I_33_5, assembly GCF_007827455.1. NCBI lineage: Bacteria > Pseudomonadati > Bacteroidota > Flavobacteriia > Flavobacteriales > Flavobacteriaceae > Lutibacter > Lutibacter sp. Hel_I_33_5. The sequence goes on along the minus strand of NZ_VISM01000001.1, from coordinate 1,265,001 downwards.
TCAAATAAAAAACTATTTAGAAAAAAATGGAGTTACTATTTTATCAAATGAAGAGGTAGTTGATATTGTTATTGATAATAAAAAAGTGAAAGCTGTTAAAACAGAAAGTCAAGAATTAAAAGCAGATGAGATTGTTTTGGCAACTGGAAGTTGGACACAAAAAGTGGCTAAAAAATTAGGAGTTGAAATTCCAATTCAAGCAGGAAAAGGATATCGAATTAATGTTGAAAGAGAAACTAAAATTAATATCCCCGCAATATTAATGGAAGCAAAAGTTGCAGTAACACCCATGAATGGTTTTACAAGGTTTGCTGGAACGATGGAAATTGGAGGAATTAATCATAACGTAAACGCAAAAAGAGTACATGCCATAGCAAGAGCAGGAGAAAATTACTATAACGGATTAAAAATTAATCAGCAAGAAAAAGAAAATGCAGAATGTGGATTAAGACCGTGTTCCCCTGATGGATTACCTTATATTGGACGATTGTCTAAGGTGAAAAATGTAACAGTTGCTTCTGGGCATGCAATGATGGGCTGGAGTTTAGGGCCAGCAACAGGTAAATTAGTTTCTGAAATTATTTCTGATAAGAAAACAAGTTTAAATTTAACACCATTTCATGTAGAAAGATATTCTTGATATCTTTGTTATTCATGAAAAAAAACACACTTCGTAGAATTTATAAACAAAAGAGAAAAGAGTTAACTGAAAGTCAAATTTTAGACATTCAAGAAAATATTTATACTCAATTTTTTGAATATGATTTTTCTCAAATTCAATTTGTTCATGTTTTTTTATCTATTGAAAAGCAAAAAGAAATCAATACAAATCCGATAATCGACTATTTGTTAAGTCATCAAAAAACGGTTGTAGTTTCTAAAAGTGATTTTTCTAATAATACTTTACAGCATTATATTTTTGATAGATCAACCGACTTAAAAATTAACACCTACGGAATTCCAGAACCTGTAAATGCTAAAGAAATTGATGTAAAAGAAATTGAATTAGTAATTGTTCCTTTATTAATTTCTGATGTAAAAAAATACCGTGTTGGTTATGGAAAAGGGTTTTATGATCGATTTTTATCAGCATGTAAAAATGAAGTAAAAACAGTAGGAATCAACTTTTTTAAACCAGTAGAAAAAATAGAAGACCTTAATAAATTTGATGTAGCTTTAGATCAAATTATATACCCAAAATAACAGATGATTGTACAAGGAAAAATTGTAGATATTTTAAATCGAAATATTTATAAAGGAGAAGTTGAAGTTAAAAACGGAAAAATTATTGACATTAGAAAAGCGAATCATTCTAAAGAAAATTTTATCCTTCCTGGTTTTGTAGATGCACATATTCATATCGAAAGCTCTATGTTGGTTCCTTCAGAGTTCGCAAAAATTGCTGTTGTTCATGGTACAGTTGCAACAGTTTCAGATCCTCATGAAATTGCAAATGTTTTAGGCGTTAAGGGTGTGGATTTCATGATTGAAAATGGAAAGAAAGTTCCGTTAAAATTCAATTTTGGAGCACCATCTTGTGTTCCTGCAACATCTTTTGAAAGCGCTGGATCGGTAATTAATTCTGATGATATTAAATTGATGATGGAAAACCCAGATATCAAATATTTAGCAGAAATGATGAATTATCCTGGTGTTTTGTTTGATGATGAAGAAGTTTTAAAAAAGATTCAACACGCAAAAAATAATAACAAATCAATTGATGGTCATGCACCAGGTTTACGAGGAGAAGATGTAACCAAATATATTGCTGCCGGAATTTCTACAGATCATGAATGTTTTACCTATGATGAAGGATTGGAAAAGCTTCAGAAAGGAATGAAAGTCATTATTAGAGAAGGAAGTGCAGCAAAAAACTTTGAAGTATTAATTGATTTGTTGCCAGAACATTTTGAGAATATGATGTTTTGTTCTGATGATAAACATCCGGACGATTTATTGCTAGGTCATATCAATCAATTATGTGAAAGAGCAGTTTCAAAAGGAATCGAAGTTTTTAAAGTTCTAAAAGCTGCTTGTATAAATCCTGTAAAGCATTATAACTTAGATGTTGGATTATTGCAAAAAGGAGATGATGCAGATTTTATTATTATTGAAGATTTAGAAAAGTTTAAGGTTTTAGAAACATATATTAATGGAGAATTGGTTTCAAAGAATGGTCAATCTTTTGTAAAAAATATTGAATTTGAAGTTTTAAATAACTTTAATACTGAAAAGAAAAAAGTTGAAGATTTTAGATTTGAATCAACAGCAAAAAAAATAAGAGTTATAGAAGCTTTAGATGGTGAATTAGTGACAAATCAAATTGAAGCTAATTCTTTAATTATTGATGGGAATTTAGTTTCTAATGTTGAAAAAGATGTCTTAAAAATGACGGTTGTAAATCGTTACAAAAATGCAGCGCCTTCAATTGCTTTTATAAAAAACTTCGGACTTAAAGAAGGAGCAATTGCAAGCTCAGTTGGGCATGATTCTCATAATATTATTGCAGTTGGAGTTTCTGACGAAATGATTTGTAAAGCAGTGAATTTAATCACTAAAAATAGAGGTGGAGTTTGTGCTGTAACTGCATCAGAAGAAAAAATTGTTCCGCTACCAGTTGCAGGAATTATGTCTGATAAACCAGCACAAGAAATTGGAAAAATGTATGCTGAATTAGATGCGATGGCAAAACAAATGGGAAGTGAATTAAGCGCTCCTTATATGAGTTTGTCTTTTATGGCGTTGTTGGTAATTCCCTCTTTAAAACTATCAGATAAAGGTTTGTTTGACGGTAATACATTTAAATTTACTTCTTTAGAATTAAAATAACAGAGCATGTTTGTCATTCCCGAGAATTTGAAAGCCTAAAAAGGTAGTCTAGATTCCCTTTTTCAAGGGAATGACAAACATAAAGTAATTCGTTATAAATTTACTTCTTTAGTAATAAAAATGAAAATCTCTTTGTCATTCCCGAAAAATCGGGAATCCAGAATTAGTTTAGAATTATGAAAATCATACATCAATATTACGTTTATATTTTAGCTAGTAAAATAAGAGGGACGTTATATATTGGTATGACAAATGATTTACAAAGAAGAGTTTACGAACATAAAATGGGAATTAAAAAAGGATTTACACTAAAATATGGTGTGAATAAATTAATGTATTTTGAAACTTTTCAAAACGTTAATGAAGCCATAGATAGAGAGAAAAAATTAAAGAAATGGAATAGGTCTTGGAAAATAGAGTTAATAGAAAAAGAGAATATTAAATGGAAAGATTTAGCAAGCGATTGGTATGATAATATTTTGAATGATTAGTTTGGATTCCCGATTTCTCGGGAATGACAAATGTCAAAACTCAAACTCATAAACAGCATCTTCACCATCATCAAAAACATTTTGAAGACCTACATATGTAAAGTTGAGGTTTTCTAATAATTTTTGTGAAGCTTTATTATGTTGCATTGTAAAAGCAAACACTTTTTTTTGTTTAAAAGTAGTACGCACATATTCAATAATCAATTTTGTAGCTTCAGTAGCGTAACCTTTTCCTCTTCCTTTAGGTAAAAATCCATAACCAATATCAATATATTCAGGTTTTTCTCTTTGTAAAGCTGTTGAAGTTCCAATAGGTTCATTAGTTTTTTTTAAAATTACTGTAAAAAAACCTAATCCACCTAATTGAAAGTTCTTCAATAAAATATCTTTTAAATAGACTTCGGTTTCTTCAACCGATTTTAAATTTTTATCAGAAATAAACTGTATCCAATCAGGATCATTAAACAATTGAAAATAAAAAGCAGCATCGCTTACTTTTGCATCTCTAATAATTAGTCGTTCACTTTCTAAATACATGATGTTCATTTTTTTGTCATTCCCGAGAAATCGGGAATCCATATAAAGCTAACTATAGATTCCTGCTTTCGCTGGAAAGACAAACCTAATTAAATTTAGATAAACTATTTCTATTATATGTACTTTTACTCCACTAAAATTTAAGCATGAGTTTATTAGAAGATTTACAAAAAAGAAGTGGCAATCAATGCGAATTATGCGCAGCAACAGATAATTTATCAATTTATGAAGTAAAACCTACATTAACAGGCGGTGGTGGAGTAGATGGTAGTTTATTAGCTTGCGAAACTTGTGTTACTCAAATTAACAATCCAGAAGAAACAAATGCAAATCATTGGCGTTGTTTAAATGATTCTATGTGGAGTGAATTTAGAGCTGTAAAAGTTGTTGCTTGGAGAATGCTATCACGATTAAGAAACGAAGGTTGGCCTAAAGATTTACTTGATATGATGTATTTAGAGGATGATGATTTGCGTTTTGCCAAAGAATCTGGAGATCATTTAGATGAGAGTGAAAAGATAATCCATAGAGATGCTAACGGTGCTATTTTACAAGCTGGCGATAGTGTTGTGTTGATTAAAGATTTAAAAGTAAAAGGCTCTAGCATGGTCGCTAAACAAGGAACTGCGGTGCGTAGAATTTCTTTAGATCATGAAAATGCAAAATATATAGAAGGCAAAGTTGGGCCAACTCAGATTGTAATTATTACAGATTATGTAAAGAAAATGGCTGAAAAAGAATAGAATGTCATTTCGAGTACGGCCGAGAAGTTGGACGTTCCCTTTCAGGTCGCGCTTTACACTATATCTTTTTAGTTTTTGTTCTCGACACAAATTTGTTCATTCTTCACAAATTCACTCGAACTGACAACTAAAAAGGATGCCGTTTCAATCGCTAACGCTGGCTTATTTGCCAAATTTTGTGATTACTATTACGTCAAGCTGAATTTATTTCAGCTTCTCATACTGAGATTCCGAAACAAGTTCGGAATGAAACTACAACATTTTTTGTTGTTTTTTATAGAAAGAATCAGCTTGAAGCTTCATTAAATCACGAGCCATTTTCTGTTTGTAGGCAAATAATTCTTCTTCAGTTTTAATATCTGAATATATTTTTTTATTGATGTCAATATCCGCTTGCAGCATTTCTTCGCGTTGATTTACTTGTTGAGCTACCCAAGTTTGTAAAGCAGTTTCTTTATCTTCCAATTTATAATCATATTCGCCTTTAGGTGCAATTAGTTTTGCAAATATTGGCGATGTTTCTATCGCTAAAAACAATAGGAATATAAAAAAAGAAGGTAACCAAGGTAATTTATTTAAAGCATTAATACGAGCCATTAAACCATCAAAATTAGAAATAATTGGTTGTGTTTTTGTTTCAACAGTTTTTTGATTTTCAACTAAACTTACAATAGCTTTCTCTTTTTCTTTTATTTTTTCTGCATTCTCTTTTTTAAGTTGACTTAGTTCAGCTAAAGCTGCATCGTGTTTTTCTCTTTTTTCTTTATAAACAGGTCCTTTACCTAAAAGTTTTGTTCCTTTTCTGCCTTCCGCTTCCGCTATATACGTTTCATATAAAACATTGGTTTCGTTTTCTTTTAAAGTGATTTCAGATTTTAAACCAGCAATTTCTGATTGAATATTTTGAATTTCGGGTGTAAATTGTTGCGCAATCTGAGTTTTGTTATCCAACGTCATTTGATTCTTTTCAGTTAATAAAACCTGATTAATTTCTTTTTCAAAAAGTTTCATTTCTAAAGGCTTAGAAATCACAATAGCAATGATAATTGCTAAAATTAAACGAGGTAAGGCTTGTACAATTTCTTTCCATTTAGAATCATTTTTTCTAATAGTAGAAACAATAAAACGATCTAAATTAAAAATGAGTAATCCCCAAATAAGACCAAAGAAAATTGAAGTGTAAATATTTTCAAAAACTGTATATAACGCATAACTACTAGCAATCGTTGCCATTATTGCTGTGAAAAATACGGTTGCACCAATGCCAACGTATTTATTCTGTTCTCCGTTTGCACAATTTTTAATAATATCTAGATCGACTCCAGAACAAGTAAGAAAAAACTTTTTAAGCATAACATATAAGTTTGGTATACAATACCAACGATAATTTTAAGTATATGTTACAAAAAAGTCTCACAATGTGAGGCTTTTAACAAAAGTTTAGAATTTAACTTTATTTCCTTTTTGATCAAAATATTCAGTTTTTTTATTTCTTGTTATATAGAAATAGGTATTACCGTTAATTTTTTTCCAACCAGTACTGCCAATTCCATTTTTAGATAATACTTCCCCTCTTTTATTAACTAAATGCCCAAATCGGTTGAAATATTTTTTTTCACCATTTAATTTTACGTGAAACAATGTTTTGTTATTAGAGTAAATCCAACCACTATTTATTTCATTTTTGGTATTCTCCTTTTTTGGAAATGATTCTGAAGTTGTTCTACTCACTAAATTATTAACTTCAGTCGCTTTTTTTGTAATTATAAAAATTGAATTTGTTCTTTTATCAACATTAACATTTTTGAAATTTGTTGGTTTAATTTTATCTAATTCAGTTTTAGAAATTTTCTTTCCATCTAAATAATATTTAATCTTATCATTGTCTTTATACTCTTTTGTGAAATCTATATCATTTTTTTTAAATTTTTCGAGTTTATGATTACCTGGAATAAATTCTACTATTTCAAATTTAGGCTCACTTATTGACCAAGGAGAATCTTTTTTTAATGTTTTATTTTTTTTCTTTTCATTTTTTATTTTAGCTTCATTTATTGTTAGGCCGTCATATATACTGATATGTTTAGGATTGTGTGATTTTTTTAATTCTGATTTATAACCAACAACTATAAAAGAAATTCTTTTTTGGTTTAATTCTAATCGGATTTTATTTACAAATGTTGAATAGCTTTTATCTGGAATAATAATTGATACAATAACATACTCTTTTTGTTCTTCTTTAGATAAATGTGCATTAATTTTTATAATTTCATTTACAATTTTTTTTCTATCAATTTGATTTCCGTTTAAAATTAATTTTTTATCCTTTTCAACATCTAAATTTACAGGTTTTATTGTTTTTTTATCCTTTTCCGGAACAGGAATCATTGGTGGTGGTGGGATGTTTTTTTCTTGTGAGTCTATTTTATTGTACAAGTATTTTATGTTAGTATAGTGACTATTTAATAATTTTTTATTGTAATTACTTTTATCTTTCTTGTAAATTTGAATTTGTTTTAAGTATAATTTTAATTCTTTTAGATACGAAGATTTAATAAATTTCGCACTGACTTCTCTATAATTATCATTTTTTATTATTGGTTTTGAAGGAATACATTCTGGAAACGATTGAGCATCTTTCTTTTGTTTTTCAGAAAGTTTATTAAACAGTATCTCCAATCTATTTAAATCTTTTAATTTAATGATACGTTTTTCGATATCAACTTTATTATATTTTTTAGCTAAAACATTATATTCTTTTAGTTCTTCTAGAGTGGCATTATTTTTATTTCCAGTAATAGATTGTTCAGATATTGTTATTTTTGATGAATATTCTTTTTGGATTTCTGAATCAATATATTCTTTAGTTGGAGATTCAATGATTTGTATTTGTTCTCCATCTGGCCCTTTTTGCCATTTTGCTTTTTTAAATCTTTCTTTTTCTTTTTTCCACTTCACAAAATTGTAAACTCTTTTTTCAATATTATCTTTAAAATATTTTTTTGTCTCTAAATATGCTTGATAATTTTGTGGAAATCGTTTACTTCTAGCATTTGCATGTATAAAACTTACATAGGAGTTATGAAAATCTGAGTTTTTATATTTATTTAAGACTTCATTTTCAACTACCTTTCCATCAATCCAAACAGCATATTTTTGATTGTTTTTTAATTTTTCAAATAACTCTTTCGATAGAATTTTATTTTTTGATTTTAAAGGCGGTGGTGGTGGAACTTTGTTTTTTTCTTCTTTAGATAATTCAGAATACTTTTTATAGATTTTATTACCATATTCATCCTTTGTTTGTATATAGCCTTGTTGATAAACATATTCTTTATAAATTTCAGAATCTGTCAATTTTTTACCATTTTCTGTTTTCTCATAAATAGTCTTAATAACTTCTTGTGCTTCAATTCTTTCTGCAAAGAGAAAAACAAATCCTGTTAATAGCGGAATTACCGCCAGTTTTTTTAACAAGATTTTTGTACGTGAACTTTTTGTTGTCATCATATTTAATCTTTTTTTAGTAAGTGAGTAATTCAAATTACTGGCCAAGTAATATTCGTTGTTCCAAGCAGCTTTATTCAATAATAAATGCTGATATTGGAATGTATTTTTATGCTGATTTATAACGGTTCCATCCGCTAAAAATTCATGATTTAATTGTATTGCTTTTTTAAGAAATATAAATAAAGGATTTATCCAAAAGACAACCTGTAAAAGTTCTATTAATAATACATCAATCGTATGTTTTTGCGTAACATGTGTTAGTTCATGTGTAAAAAGTTCCTCTTCAATTTCACCTTGTTCATAAGCTTTTTTGTTTATGAAAATTTTATTCCAAAAAGTGTGTGGTAAAATTTTATCATCTACTAAAACTAAAGTTGCATTTTTGTGTTCTAATTGTTTATTAACTCTAATTTTTTGAATGATTTTAAATAAATTTCTTCCAAATCTAATGAGTAATATTGATGAAATTAAAATGTAAAATCCAATTACATATTTTGAGTAATCTATTGTTTCTTCGATAATTAAAGGAGCAGTTTCTTCTATAACATATTTTGGTTGCTCTATGGTTTGAATTGTTGCAATAGTTTCTGGAATGGCATTAATTGTTATTGTTGCAAACGGAATTAATAATGAAACAACAACCCCAATTAATAAATAATAACGATTAAAGTTGTGCATTTTTTCTTTCTCTAAAACTAAATGATAGAAGAAAAGTAATAACGCTAAACAACTTGCTGATTTTAAAATGTAAACTATCATTTTTGTTGTTTTTTAATTTGATTGTCAATCACTTTTTTAAGTGCTTCTAATTCATCTGTTGAAAGATTTGTTTCTTTAGTAAAAAATGAAGCAAACTGACTTGCGGAATCGTTAAAGAAATTTTTTATCAATCCGTTTACATGATTAGAAAAATAGTCTGTTTTCTTTATAATAGGAAAGTATTCTCTAGACTTACCGAATAATTTATAATCTATAAAACCTTTATCAGAAATTCTTTTTAATAAAGTTGCAACGGTTGTTGTAGCTGGTCTTGGTTCTGGAAAATCTTCTAATAATTCTTTTAAAAATGCTTTTTTACGTTTCCATAAATATTGCATTAATTGTTCTTCTGTTTTAGATAATTGCATAAGAATTCACTTTTTACTCTACAAACATAGAGTAAAAAAATGAATTCTACAAATGTAGAGTTTAAATATGTTTCAATTTTCTATAAGTTGGCAAGAAAGCGCGTTAAGGATTGTAGTGGAAATCCTTTTACCGTCGGTTCGAGTTCGCGTAGCGAGTATCGAGAACAAGGTAAAAGATTGTAACGAAAAGCCTGACCCAATTATTTTATTTCAAATAATTGGGAAACGCCCAAAGTATTATTTTATCTATATAATTCAGTAAAATATTTATAAAAATACGGAATGGTTTCTATACCTTTTAAATAATTCCAAACTCCAAAATGTTCGTTAGGTGAGTGAATTGCATCTGAATCTAAACCAAAGCCCATTAAAATAGTTTTACTTTTCAATTCTTGCTCAAATAAAGCTACAATAGGAATACTACCACCACTTCTTTGCGGAATTGGAGTTTTGCCAAAAGTAGCTTCATACGCTTTGCTTGCCGCTTTATAACCAATATTGTCAATTGGTGTAACATAACCTTGACCGCCATGATGTGGTGTAACTTTTACAGACACAGATTTTGGAGCAATACTTTCAAAATGATTTTTAAATAGTTCAGTTATTTCTTTCCAATCTTGATTTGGAACTAATCGCATCGAGATTTTTGCATAGGCTTTACTTGCAATTACTGTTTTTGCACCTTCGCCAGTGTAACCGCCCCAGATTCCGTTTACATCTAAAGTTGGTCGGATTGAATTTCTTTCGTTTGTTGTATAGCTTTTTTCTCCATACACATCTTTAATCTTTAAAGAATTTTTATAGGCTTCAAATGAAAATGGTGCTTTTGCCATTTCTGCTCTTTCTTCAGTAGATAATTCTTCTACATTATCATAAAACCCAGGTATTGTAATATGATTGTTTTCATCATGTAAAGAGGCAATCATTTTTGTTAAAATATTAATTGGGTTTGCAACGGCACCACCATATAACCCTGAATGTAAATCTCTGTTTGGCCCTGTAACTTCTACTTCTACATAACTTAAACCACGTAAACCTGTTGTTATTGATGGAATATCATTTGCTATCATACCAGTATCTGAAATTAGAATAACATCATTGGCTAGTTTTTCTTTATTTCTTGGTACAAACCAAGCTAAGCTTTCGGAACCAACTTCTTCTTCACCTTCTATCATAAACTTAACATTACAAGGTAAATTACCTGTTGATGTCATATATTCTAATGCCTTCACATGCATGTACATTTGTCCTTTATCATCGCAAGATCCTCGTGCAAAAATTGCGCCTTCTGGATGAATTTCTGTTTTTTTAATGATAGGTTCAAACGGTGGCGAGTCCCATAAATTGATTGGATCTGCTGGCTGAACATCATAATGTCCATAGACTAAAACAGTGGGTAAGTTTTTATCTATAATTTTTTCTCCATAAATAATTGGATATCCAGGAGTTTCACATACTTCTACTTTATCACAACCTGCTTTCTCTAAACTAGTTTTTACTGCATCTGCTGTATTAAAAACATCTTGAGTAAATGCTGTATCTGCACTTACTGAAGGAATTTTAAGAAGCTCAATTAATTCATTTAAAAAGCGTTCTTTATTATTTTTGATATACGTTTTTATGTCTTGCATGGATTGTTTTTTTTGTCTCTTTCAAAAATAGAAAAATAATTATGAACTACTTTGCAGTTTAAGTGGATTGTTTATATTTGCAGTCCTAAATTAATGCAGGCGTGGTGGAATTGGTAGACACGCTAGACTTAGGATCTAGTGCCGCGAGGTGTGAGAGTTCGAGTCTCTCCGCCTGTACAATAATCGCTGTTAATCTTTTGATTTTCAGCGATTTTTTAATTTATTTGTATAAGATGATTAAAAAATATTACTTCATTAAACTAGTTTTCTTCTGCATTGTTGCTATTTCTTTTAGTTGTAAAAAGAACTCAAAAGAAAAAGAGACAATTAAAGATAAAGAAATATCTAAAATTAACCCTCCTAAAGGGATGGTTTGGGTTGAGAGAAAAACGTTTATTCAAGGTGCAAAAAAGTCTGATACATATGCTATGGAAAGAGAAAAGCCAGCACATAAGGTAACTGTAGATGGTTTTTTTATTGATATTACTGAGGTTACCAATAAACAATATAAAAAATTTGTAGAAGCCACTAATTATATTACGATAGCGGAAAGAGTAATTGATTGGGAAGAAATGAAAAAACAACTTCCTTCAAATGCTCAAAAGCCTCACGATTCTATTTTACAACCAGGAAGTTTGATTTTTAATAAAGATGTAAATGCGGTTGTAAGCATGCAAAATTATTCTCAATGGTGGACATGGAAAATTGGCGCTAATTGGAAACATCCAGAAGGACCAAATTCTAACCTTGTTGGGAAAGATAATTTCCCTGTTGTGCATATTGCTTATGAAGACGCTTTAGCTTATTGTAAATGGGCAAATAGACGTTTGCCAACTGAAGCAGAATGGGAGTCTGCTGCGCAAGGTTCTAATAACAATGCTATTTTTACCTGGGGAAATGAATCAGAGAAATTAGATGCTAATGCGAATACTTGGCAAGGTGTTTTTCCAGTAAAAAATGAAAGTGTCGATGGGTTTGAGTTTATCTCTCCGGTAAAATCTTACCCACCCAACAGTATTGGCTTGTATGATATTGCAGGAAATGTTTGGGAAGTAACAAGCGATTTGTTTAATGTTAATTATTATAAAGAAATAGATATTGCAAAGCCTTTGTTAAATCCAAAAGGAGCGAATAAATATTACAATCCAAATAATCCTTATCAAGTTGAATATATCATGAAAGGTGGTTCTTTTTTATGTCATGCATCTTATTGTTCAAGTTTTAGAATATCAGCAAAGATGGGAGTTGTTGCAGATTCAGCATCAGACCATATGGGTTTTAGAACAGTTGCAACTCCAGACATGTTAACGTCTAAATAAAAAACTCTTCAAATTTTTGAAGAGCTTATTCCTTGTTAAAACATTTTATAAAATCACTCCTTAGCACCAGAAAGTTTATTATAAACTAAGCTTACAATGATTCCCATAATTACATAATATACAACGAATAAAACAGCATTTATTAAAGTGCCAGTTATGTCTAAAATATTTGCAGTAGAATAGTCGATTAATCCATTACCCAAACCAAAAAGGATACTAATCCATAATCCAAATTCTGCACCTTGAGATATACTGTGTTGCCCGCGAGTCCATTTAGAATAAACGATACTAAATACTAATGCTACAATAAAGCATCCAAGAATTAAATGAAAATAATCTGGCGTACTTCTCATTAAACCGGCAGTCACTTTATGACTTTCTAATAAAGATCCTCCAATGATATCCCAAAGTAAATAGCCGCCAAAAAAAGCCCAAAGTGTAGCAACTACTGTAGAAATTAAATTGTTTTTTGAAAACATGTTGTTAAGTTTTAATTAGTTAATAATTACGTTAAAGTTAGTAATTTTTTTATAACTAATTCATATTAAAACTTTTACAAATTATTTTTTAATGATGATGTCTTTGTAATCATCAGTTTTTGGCATGTCTGTAAATATGTTTTTAAATTTTTCTGGAGGTGTCGTTAACTTTCTTTTTGTTAAGTCTAACCAAGCACCAAATACATTTATAACGGCAGCTAATTTACCAGCTTCATTAAAAATTTCGTTTCTAATTTTCCATCGTTCTGCATTTTTAGAAACACCAACAAGTTTAATGGTACAGGTAATATTTTCTCCTAAATGAATTTCTTTTCTAAATGAGGTGTTCTCCTCAAAAAGTATGGGGCCAACATTATGTTCTGTAAAGTCATCTAGAGTTACATTGCAAGTTTTAAAATAACGGATTCTAGTCTCAGCGGCATAATCATTATAAGCGGTGTGCCGCATATGTTTATTTACATCAAAATCTGCCCATCGAGTTTTAAATTCTACTGAAAATTCCATATGTTAATTTTTTACATCTAGCGCATCTCTAAGCGCGTTACCAATCATCATAAAAGCCATTACCAAACTCATAATTGCCAGTCCTGGAATAATCGCTAAATAAGGCTTACCAACAATAATATAATTATAATGATTTTTTATCATAGCGCCCCAAGATGGGGTTGGTGGTTGTGCACCGATTCCTAAAAAACTTAAGCCACTTTCAATTAAAATAGCACCTGCAAAATTAGCTGCAGCAATTACAATTACGGGTGCTAAAATATTAGGTAAAATATGTTTAAAAATGATTCTAAAATCTGAAAATCCCAACGCTTTTGCAGCTTCTACATATTGTTGTTGTTTTGTGGTAATTACTTGTCCACGTACAATTCTTGCTACTTCAACCCACATAGTTAACCCTACAGCAATAAATACTTGCCAAAAGCCTTTTCCTAATGCTAAGATGATAGCAATAACGAGTAATAATGTTGGAATTGACCAAGTTATGTTGATGACCCACATGATGAACGCATCAATTTTACCGCCAAAATAACCAGCAATAGCACCTATAAAAACACCAATTAAAAGTGAAATAAATACAGCGATAAAACCGATAAAAAATGAAATTCTTGTGCCAATTAATAATCTGCTTAATAAGTCTCTTCCAAATTTATCCGTACCAAAATAAAAGGTTCTCTGTTCTATATATTTCTCTGGTGTATTATTAAAAGTTGATAAAGGATATTGTTTTGCCAATCCGTCTGAATAGGCAATTACCTCTAGTTGATTCTGTACTGTCTTATATGATTTTATAGGAAGTTCTGTTTCAGAATTTTGAGTTCCATTCAGTAAAAACTGAAACCAAGATTGTTCTTTTTTTTCTTTTGAAGGAAATGTAAGCATTAAGGTAGAAAAACCTGGATTTTTAGAATGAATTTCCAAATGCATCTGGTTTGCATTATTCGTACTATCTGGAGCTAATGGGTAACAAAAAAGTGCGACAAAACCACATATAAAAATAAACCACAAGCTAAAAAGCCCAACCTTATTTTTTTTAAATTTCTGAAAAGCTAATTGCCAAAGAGATTTTGGTGTATCCATCTCTTACAAATGTAAAAAACCCGATAGCCTTATCAAAGCTATCGGGTTTATATTATTTATTAAAGTAAGTGTTAGTTTTTAACTAAAGCAACTTCTTTTTTCATTTTAAGCTCACTTAGCACATTTAAAGCTTCGTTTACATAAATATCTTTAGATAAGTTTTTATGCCAAGCCACTCTTTTATCTTTTAAAATAGTATCTTGCTTAAATAAGGGTAATTCGTATTTAGGTGAATTAAATTTTAGCTTAGAGCTAAATTTAAAAACATCTTTAAACTTTTTTGCATGTGTTTTTTGATCTTTATTTTCTTTTACAAACTCCTTATAATTTAAAGAATAAGTTGTGTCATCTTGATTTTCTTTTAACCATTTGGCATAGTTATTTATTAATTGAAAATCTTTACTTTTATTCACTCTATCTTTACTGTTATACACTACATCTGCAAAGTTATTGTAAGAATTCGTCTGCGTATAATCTGCTTGAGCAACTTTATCCCAAGACAAAGCTCCATCCATATCACGCTCGCCAAACTCCATATAACTATATCTGCTTGGTACGGCAATATCTGAATACACGCCTTCTTTTTGAGTTGATCCGCCATTAATTCTATAGAATTTTTGAACAGTCATTTTTAAGAACCCTAAGTCTTTATCGTATTTTGGATAAAATTGATTAATTGACAATACTTTTTGAACAGTTCCTTTACCGTAGGTTTGATTTCCCCCGATAATTACCGCTCTTTTATAATCTTGCATAGCAGCAGCAAAAATTTCTGAAGCTGAGGCAGAAAATTCATTTACCATCACTACTAAAGGACCTTCCCATTGAATTTTATCATCTCTGTCATTTTCTATAACCGGTTTTTCTCCTCTGTATTTTACTTGTACAACTGGACCTTCTTTTATAAATAATCCAGAGATTTCTATGGCTGTTTTTAACGAGCCACCACCATTATTTCTTAAATCGACTAACAAACCTTCTACACCTTCTTTTTTCAATCGTTCAATTTCTGTTTCCATGTCTTTTGCAGAATCACGGTAGTTATTGTCTTTAAAATCGATATAGAATTTTGGTAAATTTATTAGACCATATTTTTTTCCGTTTTTTTCAATAACTGTAGATTTAACAAAAGTTTCTTCTAATTCTACCACATCTCTAATGATAGAAATTATCTTGGTAGAACCGTCTAACTTTTTCTTAACGGTTAATCTTACTTCTGTCCCCTTTTTCCCTTTAATAAATTTAATAGCATCGTCTAAACGCATACCAACAATATCTAAGGGTTCTTTTTCTGCTTGAGCAACTTTTAGGATAATATCTCCAGCTTCCAACTCACCTTGTTTCCACGCAGGGCCTCCAGAAACTAATTCTATAATATGAGTGTAGATTCCTTTTTTCTGTAAACGTGCTCCAATTCCTTCTAATTTACCAGACATTTCTTGGTCGAATCTAGTTTTAATTCTAGGAGACATGTATGAAGTATGGGGATCAAAACCTGAAACTACACTATTTAAAAATGTAGAAAACCAATCAGAATGTTCTAATTCTTCAATGCGCATGTATAAATCCTCCATGTTTTTCAGTACCTCTTTTCTAGCTTCAGCTTCAATTTTTCTGAATGAAGTTTTCTTAAACTTTTTATTCTTTTTTAGTTTTTCAGCTTCTTGTTCTTCTCGTTCTTGAATTTTTCCAAGCGTTTGTAATTTTAATTGTTTACGCCAATAATCAATTAATTCATTCTCATTTAAAGCAAAAGGAATTTCAGAATAATCTAAATCTATTTCTTCTTTCTTTTTGTAGTTAAAAGAATCTGAAAGGATATCTCCATAATATTTTTTTGCTGTTTTTATTTGTTCAGTAAAACGTCCATACACCAATTTGTAAAAACTGATATCACTTTCTTTTAATTGATTATCTATTTGATATTTATATTGAGAGAAAACTTGAATGTCTTCTTGCGTAAAGTATCTTTTACTTGGATCTAAACCATCAATAAAACTATCAAAAACGAGTTCAGAAAAATCATCATCAATATTTTTTTCCACAAAATGTCCGCGAGAAAGCATGTAATTTAGTACCGAAACTAAAACTTTATCTTTTTCAGGATCATTATCTTTAGGATTGTTATTTGCAAATAGTGGGGCACTTATCGTTAGAAATGCGATTAATATAAGTGTATTTTTAAAATTGAATTTCATATAAAACTGTTGTCGTTTATTCTTTTTGTTAATTTGAATACTAAACTACTAAAATAATGCCAAAAATTATTATTCTTTCTTTTTATATATTCCTTTAAAGGCTTGTTGTATTACAGAACCGTCTGTAGCTACCCGATCCCAAACCTGTGTTACTGATCCATCAGACTTTTTTGTCCAAGTAATTCTATCGCAAAATTCACCGTTTTTTCCTTCTTTAAATTCGCTAGATAAAATCATTTGATTTCCTGTAAATTCTCCTTTTAAAAATAAAGAACCTCCAGAATTGTCTACCCAAACTTGATTCCAAGTCGTATCTCCTTTTTTGTAAAAACTATAACTAGTTCCTTTACTTGAGCTAGAAGCAGAAGTCCAGTTTTCTTGTAACGCACATGCGTTATGTTGTTTTAAAACTTTACTAGTGCCTATTAATTTATCTTTTGTATCATACACATTCCATTCTCCAATCCAAAAATTAAACTGACTGTATTCAATTTCTGAACAAGGTTTTTTTTGAGTGTCCTGCGCTTTTAAAATAGATGTTAAAGTTAACATTGCTAAGATTAAAAGATTTGTAATTACGCGAGCCATAGTAATTTAGTTTTACTAATACAATGTTACACAAAAAGAGCTAAGATTAATCTTTACAAAATGTTAAAATAAACTTCCGCGATTTTCTAGTACATTTGTTTAAAAGTTTATATCTATAAAAATGCAAGAAAGACCTTTAATTTTAGTGACGAATGATGATGGAATTACTGCTCCAGGAATACGAGCTTTAATTAAAATTATGAATAAAATTGGTGAAGTTGTGGTTGTTGCGCCAGATAGTCCGCAAAGCGGTATGGGACATGCAATTACAGTTGATAATGTGTTACATTGTAACCCAATTACTATAGATGATGGGCCGCAATTAGAATATACCTGTTCGGGTACACCAGCAGATTGTGTAAAAATGGCGGTAAGTGAAATTCTGAATAAAAAGCCAGATTTATGTGTTTCAGGAATTAATCATGGGTCAAATTCTTCAATAAACGTTATTTATTCAGGTACAATGAGTGCTGCAGTAGAAGCAGGTATTGAAGGAATTCCAGCAATTGGATTTTCTTTATTAGATTTTAAATGGCACGCAGATTTTAAACCTTCAGAAGAATTTGTGAAAAAGATTACCTTAAATACGTTATTGAATGGTTTGCCAGAAGGTATTGTTTTAAATGTAAATGTTCCAGATTTAAAAGAAGAAGAAATAAAAGGAATTAAAATCTGTAGACAAGCAAATGGCTATTGGAAAGAAGATTTTGATAAACGTAAAAGTCCGTTTGGTAAAGAATATTATTGGTTGTCTGGTGAGTTTGTAAACAAAGATAAAGGACAAGATACCGATGTTTGGGCATTGGAAAATGGTTATGTTTCCGTGGTTCCTGTTCAGTTTGATATGACGGCGCATCATGCAATTCAAAAATTAAACTCTTGGGATCTATAAAAAAGGACGTTTTAATAGGTGTATTAGTCTCCATATTTGCAACCTGTGCAGGATTATTTCTGTATTTACAATATTTTTCTCGTTACGGTTTTTATGAAACCATCGATTTAATAAAACAAGGTGATTTATACGGACAAGTATTAACCTTAGCTGCATTACCCAATTTATTTGTATTCTTTATTTATATCAAAAAAAAGCAAGATTATAGAGCTAGAGGTGTGTTAATGACAGTGATTTTAATAGCTTTACTTACTTTTGTATTGAAATTCTTCTAACCCTATGAAGTATTATATCATTGCTGGAGAAGCATCTGGAGATTTACATGGTTCTAATTTAATGAAAGCTTTGTATAAAAAAGATACACAAGCAGACATTCGATTTTGGGGAGGAGATTTAATGAAATCTGTTGGCGGAACTTTAGTGAGTCATTATAAAGAACGTGCTTTTATGGGGTTTGCTGAGGTGATTTCTAATCTTAGAAAAATACTTTCATTTATTTCTTTCTGTAAAAAAGATATTGCAAAATTTAATCCTGATGTGATTGTTTTTATTGATAATTCGGGCTTTAATTTACGAATTGCTAAATGGGCAAAAGAGCAAGGATTTAAAACCAATTATTATATTTCTCCACAAGTTTGGGCAAGTAGATCTAAGCGAATTAAAAAGATAAAAAGAGATGTAGATGCCATGTTTGTAATTCTTCCTTTTGAAGAAAAATTTTACAAAAAGCATGATTATAAAGTTACTTTTGTTGGACATCCTTTATTAGATGAAATAGCTGATAGAAAACAAGTTGATGAACAACAATTTAGAGCAGAACATCATTTAAGCGATAAACCAATTATTGCTTTATTGCCAGGAAGTAGAAAGCAAGAAATTACAAAAATGTTATCTGTAATGCTTTCTTTGGTTGATGATTTTAAGGACTATCAATTTGTAATTGCAGGAGCGCCAAGTCAATCATTTGAATTTTACAAGCAATTTATTAAAGATTCAGATGTAAAATTCATCAATAATAAAACATACGATTTATTAAGTATTTCTAACGCTGCATTAGTAACTTCGGGAACAGCAACTTTAGAAACAGCCTTGTTTAAAGTGCCGCAAGTTGTTTGTTATAAAGGAAGCACCATATCGTATCAAATTGCAAAACGAATTGTTACTTTAAAATTTATTTCTTTGGTTAATTTAATTATGGATAAAGAAGTAGTAAAAGAATTAATTCAGGGTGATTTTACTGCAAAAAACTTGAAGTTAGAATTGACTAAAATTCTTGATCAGAATCATAGAGAAACTTTATTCGAAGAATATCACGATTTAGAACAAAAATTAGGTGGGAGAGGAGCTTCAGATAAAACAGCTTCGTTAATTATTAAAGGTTTGAAAAATGCGTAAATTATTATTTTTTATCAGTGTTTTTTCTTTGTTGATGACTTCTTGTTCATCAACAAAAAAAGTAGTGTCAAATACTAACAAATCCAATTCTAAGGTTGATAAGATTATTAGAGTCGCTAAAAATTATAAAGGAACAAAATACAAGTTTGGCGGAGTTACAAGAAAAGGAATGGATTGCTCTGGTTTAGTTTTTGTTTCCTTTAAAAAAGAAAATGTTCAGTTACCTAGAGTTTCTAGAATGATGGCGAAAAAAGGGCATGCTGTTTCATTAAATAGAGTGAAAAAAGGTGATTTACTTTTTTTTAAAACGAGTAAAAGACATAATAGAATAAACCATGTTGGTTTAATAACTTCAGTAAAAAATGGAGCTATTAAGTTTATTCATTCTACCTCTTCAAGAGGTGTTATAGAATCTTTGTTATCACAAAAATATTGGAAAAGAGCTTTTGTAAAAGCAAGAAGAGTATTGTAATTTGAATTTTTTAAAGAAATGATTGAGAATGAGTGAAAATACATTAGATATATTTAAAGAAATTTTTAAAACTCAAAAAGAATATCAAGGAGAGATTGTAGAAAAACACATTAATAAACTTAGAGAACTTGATGAATATTTACCGCCAATACAATCTTTTTTTATAGTAACCAATACTACAACTCAACTCTATGAGTTTGTTAGTAAAAATTTTGAATATGCTCTAGGCTTAGATATTGAAAAGATGGAAACAATAGGAGCTTCTTATTGGTTTTCTAATCATCATCCAGAAGATTTACCAATTTGGATGTCTGCGATAGAAGATTTAATGCTTTTTACAATGACCAAAGTGCCATTAGAAGATAGATCAAAGTTAACTTATACATGGAATTTTAGAGTTAAAAATGCTCAAGGAGAATATCTGAATTTGTATGAGCACCAGAGCCCTACTTTTTTTGATGAAACTGGAAAACCTATTATTGGGGTTGCACATTGCTCAATAGTTGGAAATGGAGAACCAAGACCTATTATTGGAGTTATAAAAAAACTAAATGATAAGAATGAATATGAGACTATTTACTATAAAAACTACTCTCAAAAATTATTAAATATTTCTTTAAGCAATAGAGAATTAGATGTGATTAGATTAATTGCTTTAAATAATACTACTAAACAAATTGCAGATAAATTATTTTTAAGTCACCATACAATTAGTACCCATAGAAAAAATATTTTACGAAAATTAAACTTAAGTTCTGTAGTTGAACTTGTTAATTATAGTTTGTTAAATCAGTTGTTATAAATAGTTTTTTTGAATAAAATTCTAAGTTAAAGTTTTTTAGTAACTTTAACTTGCTATGAAAATTTTATCGAAATATATTCCCATACATTTCCTGTTGATGTTAATTGTTGGGATTCTCATTCAATTTTACACTAAATTTTGGCATTACGGATTTTTAAAACTAGGAATTCTCTTTGGTTTTTTATTAGGAATTCTCTGGCTATTTTTAAAACTAAAAAAGAAGGTGTTATTTTCAATAACAACGCTTCTTGTTTGGTTTTGTATAGGAGTTTCAACAACATACATTAATAATGAAACTAGCTATAGAGATCATTATAAAAATTACCTACAACAAGATTTTAGAGCTATTTTAAAAATTCAAAAAGTATTAAAACCAGGTATCTATTATGATAAATATCAGGCAACGGTCATTCAAATAAATGAAACAAAAACAATTGGTAAAATATTACTAAATGTTAAAAAAGACACTGCTCAAAACATTTTAAAGGTTGATGATAAAATATATACAAACCCTACTATAAAAGAAGTTTTACCACCATTAAATTTTCATCAGTTTAATTATAAAAATTATTTAGTAAAACAAGGAATCTATAACCAAGTTTTTACTGAATATCATACACTAAAAATAGTAGAAAATAATGAGGTTTCTTTATTTGGATTTTCTGAAAACATTAGGAAAACAATACAAGTATCCTTAAATAAGGATGGTTTTGTAGGAGACGAATTAGGTGTAATAAACGCTTTACTATTAGGTCAAAGACAAGATATCTCCAAAGAGTTAATAAACAATTATGCAGATGCAGGTGCAATACATATCCTAGCAGTTTCTGGATTGCATATCGGAATTATTTTGCTATTGCTTTCTTGGCTTTTAAAACCAGTAGAATACTTTAAAAAAGGTAAAGAAATTAAAGTTTTATTAATTGTAATTCTACTTTGGTTTTTTGCATTTATAGCAAGTTTATCTGCATCTGTAGTTAGAGCAGTAACTATGTTTACATTTATAGCAATTGGTAGTTTATCTAACCGAAAAAACAACATCTATTTTTCTTTAATTACCTCTATGTTTTTTCTACTACTTATTAAACCGATGTTTTTATTTGATGTTGGTTTTCAACTAAGTTATTTAGCTGTATTCGGAATTGTTTGGTTGCAACCTAAATTGTATACTCTATGGATGCCAAAATTCAAGTTAGTAGATAAGCTTTGGCAGTTAATTACGGTTTCTATCGCGGCACAAGTAGGAGTTTTACCCATAAGTTTATATTATTTTCATCAGTTTCCTAGCTTATTTATACTTTCTAATATAGTAATCATACCTTTTCTAGGATTGATTTTATTCGGAGGAATTTTAGTAATTATACTAGCTCTGTTATCAATTCTCCCAAAATTTATAGCTGAATTTTATAGCGGTATTATCTCAATTATGAATCAATTTGTTAGTTGGATTGCAGAACAAGAAGGGTTTTTATGGAGAGAAATTTCTATGTCATTTTTTTTAATGATTTCTTGGTATGTATTAATTATTAGTGGCGTTTCTTATTTAGGCAAAAAATCATTTAAAAGAACTGTTGTGTTTTCAATATCGATAGCATTACTTTTTGCAGTTTTAATAGTTGAGAAAACGATAAAAAACTCAAGAAATCAGTTTGTTGTTTTTCATAAAAACAGAAAATCTATTATCGGTAAAAGAGTAGGAGAGCAGTTATTGGTTTACCATACCCTAGATAGTTTAGAAATCCAAAACCAAAAGTTATTGACTTCCTATAAAATTGGTGAGCACGTAAAAACGGTATATCACACTACATATCCATTAATTTTTAATCAGAACGGGAAACATATTTTAGTGATTGATAGCTTAGGTGTATACAACATAAAGGGTTTAATTAAACCGATTGTGATATTACAAAATTCGCCTAAAATCAATTTAAAAAGAATGATTGCTCAATTAAACCCAGAACAAATTATTGCCGATGGGTCTAATTATAAAAGTTATGTAAAAAGATGGAAATTGACTTCTTTAAGTGAAAATATATCTTTTCATAACACAAAAACAACAGGCGCAATTAGTATAAATAAGTGAATGATAATTGTATTGTCATCAACAAATGGAGCGATTTTACGCCATCCCAGCAAACCACTCCTATGTTGATTTTTACTTGTATTATAATACGTGTAAAGAAACTATTATATTGAATTTAAAAAAAAATAATGTTGTAAGTCTTAATTTTTTGTACATGAAAGTATGCTTTTCTGTTACAAAAAATAAGGTGTATGATATTGGAAGTATTTTTCTTCTTTAAAAGAAAAAAGGAAATGAAAAAAATTAAAACGAATTGTTTTAAAGTTTGATATTATAGGTTGCTTTTAAAACTTTTTTCAAAATCTTTCCAATTGGAAGTTTCGTAAACTTTATCATTAAAAAAGACAAGTATTTTTTCTAGCTTTTCTTTAGATAAGTAGCCTGGAACATTTTGGAGTAGTTCTTCCTTTTTGTTAAAAAAAATGGTTGATGGATACGACAATTTACCATTCATTAAAGTGGCAGTTAATTCATGATACCCATTTCTACCTTGTTTTTTAAATTTAAATGTATTTCCCTTAAAAGAAATATCATCTTTTCCTTCTCCATCCATTTTTACAGCATGAAAATGAGTGTTTATATAATCAATAATTACTTTATTGCTGTAAGTAGTTTTATCCATTTTTTTACACCAACCACACCAATCGGTATAGATATCAATGATAAAAGGTTTTGGATCTGTTTTATTAATTTCAATGGCTTGTTCAAATGAAACCCAATTAACTTTTTGAGCATTACTATTAAAAGCAAAACTTATTAAAAGGAAAAGTAAAATATATTTTTTCATACTTAGTACGTCGCAAACTGTATGCCAAATTTACAAAAAATAAAAGCATCGAATTTTCGATGCTTTTATTTTAATTTTTATAATAAGATTTATTTAACTCCGTGCATTAATTTTTTAATCACAGGATATAATACAGCAGATAAAATTGCTAATCCAAAAGAGACTCCAGTTAGTATCCAGAAGAAACTACTAATTCCTTTCTCTTGCGCAATTGCTTCTGATGACTCTGCAAATACACCTGCTAATTTCATTCCAATTGCCACAGCTAAATACCAAATACCAAACATAAATGCGATCATTCTACCTGGTACCAATTTTGATACATAAGATAACGCTACGGGTGATACACAAAGTTCTCCCATAGTATGGAAAAGATATACTAAAATTAGCCAAATAACACTAACTGATGCTGTTTTTGCACCAGGTTCAATATCTCCAGCACCAACAGCAATTACTGCCATACCTAATCCTAATAATCCCATTCCAATTGCCCATTTCATATTTGCATTTGGATTGTATTTACTTTCCCACCATTTAGAAAATAAAGGTGCTAAAGTGATAATATATAATGAGTTTAAAATTGAGAACCAAGATGCTGGAATTTCAGTTGTATCTTTTTGAAATTCTTCATTTAACATCCAAATAGCAATAAACCAAATGATGATAAAACTAATAGTCAGAAATATATTTGACCATTTGTATTTTTCAAATGTTTTTTGGAATAACAAATATAAAACCCAAGTAATAATTCCTAAAGGAACTATTGTCATTAAAGAGTTAACTATCTTAAATATGAGACCAGCACTTCCTTCTAATACTCTATCGGTGTAATCCCTTGCAAAAATGGTTAATGAACTTGGAGATTGTTCAAAAATAGCCCAAAAGAAAATAGTTACAAAAGCAAAAAACATTACAGCTAACATCCTGTCTCTTAAAACTGGTGTATATTTTGGTATTCTAATAACTAATAAAAGAATAAAAATTAAAAAAGCAGTTATTATTGCAATTGTTGAACCTGTATAACCTGCAAATTCGAATGGGAAAATATTGTATTTCCCTTCAGATATTTTCGAAATAGGATCGTTAAAAATCCATAATAAACCTAAAATAGAAGAAATAGCAATTAAGGTTTTTTGAAAACCATCAAATGGATTTCTTTTTGTTTCTACCTCATCAAATTCTGTTACAGAATCTTCAGTTCCAAGTACTACGTCTAAAACGTCTTCATTTTTGTTTTTAGGACCATCACCGATACTTCCAAAAATACCTTGGGCTAACCAAAATTGTAATAATCCAAACAACATAAAAATACCAGCAACACCAAAACCATACGACCATCCAATTTTCTCGCCTAAATAACCGCATAGAAGAATTCCTAAAAAAGCTCCTGCATTTACACCCATATAAAATATAGTATAAGCACCATCTTTTTTACCTTCTTTGCCTTTATACATTTCAGAAATAATAGAAGTCATGTTAGGTTTAAAAAAACCACTACCAATAACTAAAAGACCTAATCCCATATAAATAAAGAAAGAAGTTTCTACAGCCATACATGCATGTCCCAAAGTCATTAATAATGCACCTATTACAACAGCTTTTCTTATACCAATAACATTATCAGCAAAATATCCTCCAACCATGGTAGATAGATAAACTAAAGAAGTATAGGTTCCAAAAATTGCAAATGCCCATTCTCTTGGCCAGCCCCAACCATCGTCCAGTAAAGAAGCTGTAAAAAATAAAACTAATAATGCTCGCATTCCGTAATACGAAAAACGTTCCCACATTTCTGTAAAGAATAAAACAAACAATCCAGCTGGATGTCCTAAAACTTTGTCTTTAAAAAGGTTTTCAATATCTGTATTCATATTTTATGTGTTAGAATTTTTATAGAAATATAAAACCTCATAAATAAATGAATTATGAGGTTTTTAATAATTTTAATTGTCAGCTAATTCGAATCCTTCAGCTTCTTCATGCTTTGAACCTTTTATGTCTTCAGCACCATGGGTTAAACGTTTTAAAGGTTTTAAAATAGCAATAACTAATAATGCAAAAACTGAACAAAAAATTGCAATTCCTGTAAAAACTTGAAATTCTCCAGCATTTTCAGATATACCCCCAACTAATCCTGCCAGTTTATTCCCAAATCCGGTAGCAGCAAAATAAGCTCCCATCATAAATGAAGCATATTTTAAAGGTGCTAATTTTGTAATAAAAGATAATGCTACTGGAGAAGCACATAATTCTCCAATGGTGTGAAATAAATAAGCTAAAACTAACCAAACCATTGCAGATTTTTCTGCAATTCTTTCTCCATCCATAACAACTTCAGTAGATGCCTTACTCATGAAAAAGAATCCAAATCCCATAATTATTACTCCAATTGCCATTTTAAATAATGAAGATGATTCTTTCCCTTTTTTGCCCCATTTATGCCAAAAACTACCTACAAGAGTACCTAAAGTAATAATGAAAAATGCATTAATAGATTGAAAAACTGCTGCTGGTACTTCGTTACCAATCAATGGCAAAGAAAAAGATAACATTCTATCTGTCTTTTGATCAGTGTAAATACTCATTAATCCTCCAGCCTGTTCAAAAGCTCCCCAAAAAACAACAATGATTAAAAAAGATAAAAACATAACTAACATTCTATCTTTTTCAATTTTAGTTAGTGGTCTTTTTCTAGCTTCTTTTTCCTCAGTTGTGGCTTTGTCTCCTCCTGAAAATTCTCCAATACCTTTTAAATATTTTTGACCATATAAATATACAATTTGACCTAATGCCATTCCTATTCCAGCTAAACCAAAACCATAATGCCATCCATATTTTGCAGCAACAGCACCTACTATTAATGCACCTAAGAATGCACCTAAATTAATTCCAATATAAAAAATATAAAAACCACGATCTCTTCTATCATCACCTTTATTATATAATCCACCAACCATTGAAGATATATTTGGCTTTAAAAAACCAACTCCAATTACAATTAATATTAATCCTGTAAAAAATGCCCACTGAGCATCTATTGCTAAAATACCATGACCTAAACATAAGAGTAACCCACCTAACATAACAGCTTTCTTTTGACCAATAAATTTATCGGCAATCCATCCACCAGGTATAGAGGTTAAGTAAACAAACATTGTATAAGTTCCATAGAATGCAATTGTTTCAGAATTGGACCAACCATACCCTGATTGTGGGTCACCTGTAATAATTGGAGCTAC
This sequence comes from Lutibacter sp. Hel_I_33_5, assembly GCF_007827455.1. Lineage (NCBI taxonomy): Bacteria > Pseudomonadati > Bacteroidota > Flavobacteriia > Flavobacteriales > Flavobacteriaceae > Lutibacter > Lutibacter sp. Hel_I_33_5. The sequence goes on along the minus strand of NZ_VISM01000001.1, from coordinate 1,238,274 downwards.
TAAAAATAATGTAAGTAGTGCTCTCATTCCATAATAAGAAAATCGTTCCCACATCTCTACAAAGAATAAAACGTACAATCCAACTGGATGTCCAAATAATTCTTTTTCGTGTGGTTGTTTTACTAAGTCACTCATGTTTTATATAGTTTTTATCCTTTAATTTTATGTACTTGTTTTTTATCCTTTTTCCCTAAGTTTTTGTAAATAAAATTAGTCATTTTATTGTACAAATGAAGTCTTGTATTTCCGCCATAAATTCCATGATTTTTATCTGGATACATTCCCCATTCAAATTGTTTATTAGCTTGTATTAATGCTTCAGCCATTCTCATAGCATTTTGTGCGTGTACATTATCATCACCAGTACCATGAATTAACATATAGTTTCCTTTTAATAATTCTGGATAATTAATAGGTGAGTTGTCGTCATATCCAGCAGGATTTTCTTCTGGCGTTCGCATATAACGTTCTGTATAAATTGTATCATAAAAACGCCATGTAGTAACTGGAGCAACTGCAATTGCAGCAGAAAAAACATCGTTCCCTTTTAAAAGTGAATTTGTGCTCATGTGACCTCCAAAAGACCAACCCCAAATACCAATTTTATCAGCATCTACATATGGTTTTTTTGCAAACTCTTTAGCTACAGCTATTTGATCTTCGGTTTCTAATTTCACCAAATTCATATAGGTAAGTTTCTTAAAGTCTCTTCCTTTTAAACCTGTTCCACGTCCATCAACACAAACAATAATATACCCGTTTTGTGCTAACATTTGATGCCAATAATCATTCGACCCATTCCATCTGTTAGATACACTTTGTGATCCTGGTCCAGAATACTGATACATTAAAACAGGATATTTTTTTGAAGAATCAAAATTTGAAGGTTTTATGGTGTACATATTTAAATCGTACCCATTAATTTTTATAGTAGAAAATTCTTTTTTACTTAAGTTATAGTTAGAAATAAGCTCTTTTAAATTAGCATTATCTTTTATCGTTTTTAAGATATTTCCTTTGTTATTTCTTAAGGTATACACTGGAGGTGTGTTTGCATCTGAAAATGTATTGATAAAAAAGTGTCTGTTTTTACTAAAGGATGCTCTATTGTTTCCGGAAGCATTACTTAATAATTTTTTCTTTTTTCCTTTTAAAGAAATACTGTAAACGCCTCTGTTTATAGAACCATTTTCTACAGATTGATAATAAATTGTTTTTTTATTAGCATCAAAACCATAGTAAGAAGTTACTTCCCAATTTCCTTTAGTGATTTGATTGATTAGTTTTCCACTTTTATTATAATGATAAATATGATTGTAACCATCTTTCTCGCTTGTCCAAATAAAACTATTATCATTTAAAAAAGTTAAATCATCAGTAACATCAACATAAGCTTTATCGGTTTCATTTAAAATCAATGTTTTTTCTAAAGAATTTGAATCCACAAAGAATAATTTTAAATCATTTTGATGACGATTTAAAGTTCTTACAGAAAGTGTATGGTTGTCTTTTGTCCAATTAATTCTCGGGATATATTCATACTCACCAACATCAACTTTTCTAGTATTTTTATTACTTAACGTAAACATATGCAAGGTTACAATTGCATTATCTTCACCTGCTTTTGGATATTTAAATACTTCTTGAGTTGGATATTTTCCTGTCCCGTAAACATCCATAGAAAAGGTTTTTACTTTACTTTCATCAAAACGTAAAAAAGCAATGTGTTTACTGTCTTTACTCCATTCAAAAGCTCTTACAAAAGCAAACTCTTCTTCGTAAACCCAATCTGTAATACCGTTAATGATTTCGTTTTTCTTACCGTCTTTTGTAATTTGATAGGTTGTATTTGTAGTAAAGTCTGTAACAAATAAATTATTGTCTTTTGCAAAAGCTACTTTTTTACTGTCTGGTGAAAAAGTAGGTCTCTGAATATCTTTACCAATTAATTGTGTAGATTTAGTTGCAATGTCATAGGTGTAAAAAGTTCCTAAAAAAGAATGACGAAAAATAGGCTTAAAATCGACACCTAAAATCAATTTTGTTTCATCATTATTAAATGTATAGGATTCAAAGTATTTAATATCTTCAAAATCTTTACTATCAACAATTGTGTTGACTTTTTCTAAGGTTTTGTAACTGTATTTGTCTACGGAAGAGCTTCCGTTTGCGTAGTTTAAAAGCGAATAATAATCGCCGTTCATAGAATTTAGAGAGTTCATGTATTCTGCTCTAAATGTTCCTTTTTTCCAGATGTCTTCTAGGGTGATATCTTTTTTCTGTGCATTCACAAAAGTTGAGATCCCAAGAAACAATATGAATAATTTCTTCATGTATTTTTGCGGTTTTAATAAAAGCTTGCCAAGTTTACGGAAAAATCGGCAAAAAACACCTTAAAAAATTAGAAATCCTAAATCGTAGGTTTATTTTAATAGGTTTCATTTATCTTTGCTCAACTTTAAAATTGACAAAAGAATGTCTAAAATTATTTCTGGGTTTTCTAAACTTTCAAAAGAAGAAAAAATAGAATGGTTGGCAAAGAATTATTTTAATCAGCAACCAGAAATTATAAAAACGCTTAAGCAGTATTGGAATCAAGATTCTAAATTGCAGCAGCTTCATGATGATTTTATAGAAAATACGGTTACCAATTTTTATTTGCCTTACGGAATAGCACCAAATTTTATAATAAATGGACTCGATTATGTGATTCCAATGGTTGTAGAAGAAAGTTCTGTAGTTGCGGCAGCTTCTTTAGTGGCTAAATATTGGAGTTCTCGTGGCGGATTTAAAGCTGAGGTTATTTCAACCACTAAAATTGGTCAAGTACATTTTATGTACGCTGGAGATAAAAAAGAATTAGAACATTATTTTAATCAAAATAAAACTGAATTGTATGCTGCTACAGCTTCCATCACCAAAAATATGGAAAAGCGTGGTGGCGGAATTTTAGATATTCAGTTAGTTGATAAGACAGAAAAACTAGATAATTACTATCAATTACATGTAACTTTTGAAACGAAAGATTCAATGGGAGCAAACTTTATTAATTCGTGTTTAGAAGCGATGGCTGCTAAATTTAGAAATGATGAAATAGAGATTGTTATGAGTATTTTGTCTAATTATGTTCCTGAATGTGTAGTGCGTGCTGAGGTACGTTGTAAGATAGAAGAACTAGGTGGAGAGAACCCACAGAAGTTTGCAGAAAAATTTTATCAAGCAGTAAAAATTGCACAAATAGAACCTTATCGAGCGGTTACGCATAATAAAGGGATTATGAATGGCATAGATTCCGTTGTGTTAGCTACTGGGAATGATTTTAGAGCTGTTGAAGCTGGAGCACATGCGTATGCGTCAAAAGATGGACAGTATAGAAGTCTAACACATTGTGAAATTAAAGATGGTGTTTTTAGGTTTTGGATAGAGATTCCGTTAGCATTAGGTACCGTTGGTGGATTAACCGCTTTGCATCCTATGGCAAAATTATCTTTGGAAATGCTGCAAAAACCTTCAGCAAGAGAATTGATGCAAATTATGGCAACTGCTGGATTAGCACAAAATTTTGCTGCCTTAAGAGCTTTAACAACCAAAGGAATTCAGCATGGACATATGAAGATGCATTTGATGAATATCTTAAATCAACAAAATGCAACCAATCAAGAAAAAGAACAAGTTGCTGCTTATTTTGAAAATAAAACAGCATCTCATAGTGCAGTAATTGATAAATTAAATTCGCTTAGAAAACCAACAATCAATTGGGTTAATTTTTTAGATAAAAAAGAAGTTGAAGGTTATTTGTCAAAATTAACGGTTACTACAAAACCTAGTTTTGGTAAAATGAATGCACAACAAATGATTGAGCATGTGAGTTTAATTTTACAAATTTCTAACGGAAGTAAAGAAGTTAATATTTTTGTTTCTGATGATAAATCAGCTAGAAGAAAACCTTTTTTAAATACCAATAACGAATTGCAAGTTGGTTTTAAAGCGCCATTTTTATCGGAAGAACCTAATAAAATGATTTTTGATTCTTTGGAAGAAGCAAAAAATGAATTATATAATCAGATCGCTGCTTTTCAAGATTATTACAAAAAAAATAATGATGATAGTATTGTTCATCCGTTTTTTGGAGATTTAAATTATGAGTATTGGTGTAAATTTCATGTAAAACATTTCACACATCATTTTAAACAATTCAACTTAGTTTGATATAAGTTGTCATTCCTGAAAAGTCAGGGATTTAGAAATAAAGATGTCTCCTCGAGCGCAGTCGAGAGGTTATAAATATTATTGCAAAAAAGGTCTCGACTGCGCTCGACCAGACAGATTTAATGAATCATTATAGTAACGGAAAACTTTTATTAACAGGCGAATACCTAATTTTAGACGGTGCAAAATCACTTGCTGTTCCAACAAAATTTGGACAAGATTTAGTTGTTGAGCCGATAAAGGAATCACAATTGATTTGGGGAAGTTTTACTAATACTGGTGAATGTTGGTTTGAAGCTGTTTTTGATTTACCCAAATTACGATTGGCTAACTGTACTTTTAATTCTGAAAAAGAAGGAAACGCTGAATTTATCGCAGAAACCTTGCTAGAAATTTTACAAGAAGCTAAAAAGTTGAATCCAGATTTTTTACAAACAGAAAATGGTTTTGTTGTAAAAACAAATCTAACATTTCCTCAAAATTGGGGATTAGGGAGTTCTTCAACATTAATTAATAATATTGCCTCTTGGGCAAAAGTGGATGCTTTTAAATTGTTATGGAATTCCTTTAAAGGTAGTGGATATGATATCGCTTGTGCACAAAATGATTCGCCAATTTTTTATCAATTAAATGACGGAAAACCGATTGTAAATCAAGTTGAATTTTATCCAGATTTTTCTGATGAATTGTTTTTTGTTCACTTAAATAAAAAGCAAGATAGTAAGGAAGGTATAAAGAGATATAGAGATTATATAAAGAAAAGACCTTTCGATTCCGCTCAAAGTGACATTCAACAAATTTCAAATTTATCGGATGAATTTGTGAAAGCTTTTTCAGTTAAAGATTTAGATAAAATAATTATTGAGCATGAACGTATTATAAGTTCAATAATTAAATTGAAGCCAATAAAAGAAAACTTGTTTCCAGATTATTTTGGTGCTGTAAAAAGTTTAGGTGCTTGGGGCGGCGATTTTGTATTGGCTACAGGAAATAATGACACACCAGATTATTTTAAAAATAAAGGGTTTGAAACAATTCTTAAGTATTCAGAAATGATTTTATAATATTAAATTAGGTCTCGACTGCGCTCGACCTGATAAATAACTTTCTAAATGTCACCTCGAGCGCAGTCGAGAGGTCTTGAAATAATATGAATAAAATTATCATTATCGGAGGTGGAGCTGCAGGATATTTTACAGCCATAAACGCAAAAGAGAATAATCCAAATTTAGATATAACCATTCTAGAAAAAGGGAATGACGTTTTGCAGAAAGTAAAGATTTCTGGAGGTGGACGTTGTAATGTTACTCATGCATGTTTTGAGCCAAAAGAATTAGTAAAATTTTATCCGAGAGGAGAAAAAGAGTTATTGGGACCATTTCATCAGTTTATGACTGGCGATACTTTTGAATGGTTTGAAAATAAAGGCGTGCCTTTAAAAATTGAAGGTGATAATCGTGTTTTTCCAGAAGCAAATACTAGTCAAGCTATTATAGATTGTTTTGAGAATGCTGTTGATAAACTAGGTATTAAAGTGTTGAAAAACTGTGGAGTAAATTCAGTTTATCAACAAGAAAACCAGTGGCTTGTTAACACAAAAGAGCATAAATTTATTGCAGATAAAGTAGTGATTGCTGCTGGTTCTAGTAAAAAAGTTTGGGAATTGTGTAAAACCTTAGATCATACTATAATAGAACCTGTTCCGTCTTTATTTACATTTAATATCAACGATAAACGTTTGGTAGATTTGTTAGGGGTTTCTGTGCCAAATGCTACCGTAACGATTACTGGAACAAAATTAGAAGCTTCTGGACCTTTATTGATAACGCATTGGGGAATGAGCGGTCCTGCGATTTTAAAACTCTCTGCTTTTGGTGCGCGTATTTTAGCTGATAAAAAATATCAATACAATGTTGAGGTAAATTGGTTGTCAAGACCTACCGATAAAATTCTAAACGTTCTATTGAATTTAAAAAAGAAAGAACCGAGAAAAACCGTCATTTTAAAATCTCCATTTACTGAAATTTCTAAACGTTTATGGGAGCGTTTTGTAATTGCTTCCCAAATTATACAAAACCAGAACTGGGCAGATTTAAATAATAAGCAATTAGAAAATTTAGCAAACCAATTAACAAAAGGTGTTTATAATGCCAATGGAAGAACTACATTTAAAGAAGAATTTGTTACAGCTGGGGGTGTAGATTTAAAAGAAATAAATTTTAAACGTTTTGAAAGCAGAAAACATAATAACCTCTTTTTTGTTGGAGAAGTATTAAATATTGATGCCGTCACTGGTGGATTTAACTTCCAAAATGCTTGGACTGGTGGTTTTATTTGTTCAAAAGCTTTGAGTGAAGATTGAGGTTTTTTCAACTTTTTTCTAATTACAATTTTCATTATAAAATGTAATTACATCTTCTAAACCATCTCTCATTCTAAAAGTTTTATTTTTTATTTTTTCAATTAAATCAGGGCAATCATGAAAATATTTAATAACATTTTCTCTCATTTTTCCGAAAAGATCATATTTACCGAGATATTTTATTTTTTCTTCTCCAGTTTTTCTAATATAATATTTTGTTATAGTTTGATTAACGCTAATTCCTCCAGCTCCAGTTGAACTTAAGTTGTAAGAATTAAAAAATAATTCTACTCTACTTCCAGAAATAGAAGGTCGAACAGTTCTATACTTTTCTTTTCCTTCTAATAATAAAAATTTATATGTTTTAATGTTGTCTTTGGAATGTCTAATTTGAACAAAATCAATTTTAGAAAAGTCAATTTGTTTAGGTTTTGCTTTTAAATGAGGTTTATATTTATATGACTTATTTTTTATTTTACCCATTCCTAATAAAGTGTCACCAGATACGAGAACTGCTTTTGACGGCCTGTAAGGTTCACTAAATTGAGCGAACGAAGTATAGCTAAAAGCTATAAGGGTAAAGTAAATTATTTTTTTAAATTTTATCATCTTAATAATTTTCAGTAAAAATATATAAATCTTTTTTGTTTGGGAAGTTTTATATATTGATTCTGTTACTAAAAATTTAAACTTCCAAAATGCTTGGACTGGTGGTTTTATTTGTGCGAAAGCTTTGAGTGAGGATTGAGGTTTGTTTTCGTTTTTGTGTATGTTTCAGTTGTGTCGTTTAAGCACTAAAGTTTGCAAATAAATCACAGATAGAAAGTCTGTTAGGACTTTCGTAAATTGACTATAACTAGCAATTAATTTTATACGGTCATACCTAAAGGTGCTTCTTCATCTTTTTAAGTTTCCTTTTGTTCTTTCTATTAATCCTTTTTCTTTTTGAACTGTTCAACCATTTAGTGTATATAAGTTTAAATTGTTCTAGTCCTCCAACCCTTATTTTTTGTATATTATAGTTAACCCATTTAGGGAATCCTTTACATCCTGCCCATAAATAATTTTCAACAGGATATTTTATCTTAAAATTAGGAATTGGCTCAATTCTTTCAGCTATCATTATGCTGATTTCTCCTTTTGTAAAATTATAATTGTAGCATTTATAACTCAATTTTGAAATTTCAAGAGATGTAAAGAAAAAAGTCAATTTAGGTAAGATTTTTTCTCCATAAGAAATTAGTTCATTAGCCTGTTTAGATTCAATTATATTATTATAATTTCCATCAATTAATAATATTTCATCTAATAAATGTTCAATTTTTTCATTTGTTTGAGAATATGAACAAAATGAATTAAAAATCAAAAAGTATATTATTATCAGTTTTTTCATACTTGTTGTAATAATAGTTACCGATATAATCGAGTTTTGATTCGTTATATCACACAAAAACGAAGTTAGCTAAATTAATTGACTATTTTCCGTCTATTTGGATTTAGTAAGTGTAAGAAAATTATGAATGTTTTTTAAACTGAAATTTAATTTTTTTATACACCTGTTTAACAACCTTTTCTACCATCTCTTTTTCTCTTAATAAAGGTTTTCCATGAAGTTCTTTATATTTTCTTGATATAGCAGATTCATCTCCACTTACTGTATTGTTTATTGATTTTGAGATAAGTTTTCCTTTAAAAACGTTATTTGTTAGTTTACATTTATTGGAGTTAGCATTAACTTTCATTTTTATACCCCAACGTAATTTTCTTTCTTTTATGTTTTGAAAAACAAATCCGTAAACTCTTGTTGTGTGATTTATGGGACCATCGTCAGATTGAGCTTGTTGCAATGAAACGTTTTTTGAAAAATGCTTATTTTTTTTATATTTTCTATCTTTAATAACTAACTTATCGAAAACTATTTCTATTTCGCAATCATACTCTAAAGTATCTTTTTTCTTGTAATGTGTTATTACATTAGGTAATGTCAAGTCTTCAAGTTCTCTAAATTGATCATCTATTAATTGTTCTTAGATGTTATCATCATATGTTTCTGTTTTAACATATATTAATACCTCTTTATTTTTTTGATGATCAGCAGTAGTAACCAGTGTTTTTTTTGATGTTGAGCATCCAATTGTTAAGAAGATTAATGCTAACAAATAATGAAATTGCGGATTCTTCATTTTTAAAGATTTAATTATTAGAAGAATTTATCAATAATCATTCCGAATTTAAATGGAGATAACTAATATTAATTAAGCAATTTCCCCTCTATGTGGTTTTAGAGAATCTCTATAGATTTTCATGTCTTTTTCATCAACAATAATAAAAGCTAAGGCATAAAAATTATCTAGTTCTTTAAAGTCTATTTCATGGAAAGATAAAGAATCTGCTAGCGCAAACTCTTTTAAATGCAAACAATGATGTTTTGCCATTTCTAATGCATCTTCGCCTCTAAAATCCCAAATCAATTTTATTTTTCTATTCACAGTAATAATACGCTTGTTGTTTTTTCTAAATACAAAAATACTCATTCCTTAAATAGAAATGAGTATTTGAATTAAACTAACTAAAAAAACTATTACCTTATTTTTATGAGCATTCTTAAGATCATAAAGTTAGAGTTTTACACTTAGATTTATTGTAATTATTCTTTTGTTAAGAGATGATTATTTCCTTGAAATTTTACAGTTACAGAATTGTTCTTTGGGGTAAACGTGAATTTAATTCCTAAAGGGTCATAGTTAAAGACATTTTTCTTTGAAGCATTCAATTTAAATATGGGTTGCCCAGTTGCTTGAGCATATAGGACATTTTCTTTTTTTGTGATTGTTACTTTTAAAGGAAAAGAACTTCCACTATAAATGCCTAAATACTTGTCTAAATCTTCCGTTTTTAAATCAATTAAAGGAATGTCTTTTACGGTAGGGTCGTTTTTAAAGTAAGTATCAATAATTTCAATTAGAGTACCGCTTGTTGAAATATTAGAAGCATTAAGTGTAAAAGCAATAGAAAGTTTCTTTTTTGGTATAAAAGCTGCCATTGACCTAAAACCATCTATTCCACCATCATGTCCATAAATTAATAAACCTTTGTATTTCATAACAGAAAGTCCCATTCCCATACCATTTATTGGAGTTGTCATTTTTTGCAATGAATTTTCAGAAATTAGTTTTCCAGAAAATAAATTACTGTAAAAAACATTTATTTCTTTTGCTGTTGAAACAATTGCTCCAGCTCCCATTGGCCCTTTTAAGTTTGTTTCTAAAGTTATTGGGTTCCATTTAGTATTTTCCCAATAATAAGAGAAGGCTTCATTCTTTTTAATTTTAATTTTTTTTCCAAATATGGTTCTTTTTAAATTTAGAGGTTTTATAATTCTTCTTTGTAATATTTTAGAAAATTTTCTTTTGTCAATTTTTTCAGCGATGAATGAAAGTAAGATATAATTGGTGTTAGAGTAAGCTGTTTTTTCATTAGGTTGAAAATCTACTTTATGGTTAGTTATTTTAGCCAGCATTTCTTTTCTATTTCTAGATTTGCTAATCCAAACATGAAACCCTTTTTCTTTAGTAATATTATATAGCCCACTTCTGTGATATAATAAGTTTTTTATTGTAATTTTATTTGAATTTGGTATCTGAGGAAAATAATCACTGACCAAACTTAATAGACTTAACTTTCCTTCTTCTACTAATTGTAAAATAATAGTTGCGGTAAACGTTTTTGTAATTGAACCAATTCTGTATTTAGTATATTCGTTAGCTTTCTTGTCTAATTTAATGTTTGAAAGGCCAAAAGATTTTTGATATGTTTCTAGACCGTTTTTTAAAATAGAAACAGTTCCCATAGCTTTATTTTCCTTTTCAAAAGTATCGAATAATTGATCTAAGTTTTCTTTGTTTGCAATTTGAGCTTCAGAAAATAAAGAGCATAGAAGGGTTAAAAAAATAAGAGTGCATTTTTTCATAATAAAAATTTTATAAGTGAATTAATCAGAAAGTGTAGGTTTATTTTTCCTTAAAAATCAATCCAATAATTCCAAGTCTAGCGACTAAAAAAGTTAACATTCCAAAAGATGGCGATAATAAACCAATTTTTAAACCTCCAGCTAAGACACCAGAGCTAATTTCATTTGCCATTTGTATAGAATCAAAAGCACCAATTAATCCAATAAATAAACCTAGAAATCCCCAAACCAATACAAAAAGACTAATATGTTTTATCAATGATACTGTTTTACCAGTTGCATCACCTTTTAAAAAGGCTTTAACTATTAAAGCAATACAAATAATAAGCATTAATAATGTTGGATACATAAATGTTGGTCCTCCGTCGTTTAATAAATTAGCAAATATTAGTTTCATAATTTTATGTTTTAAAGTTATTATGCTTCAAATATATTTTTATTCTAAGCTGTTATTTTTTTTAATCGATGTTATTAAGAAAAAGTTAGCTATTCAACCAAAATAACACAAGTTTTAGTAAAAATTGTTAAATCGGTTATTGAACACCAATTTCGTGAATTTTATCGCAAAAAAGATGAGTTTTCTCTAAAAAAGTAGATATTGCAAGGGTATGAAAATAGCGAAGTATTTTTTTTATATCACACTAAACATACTCTTTTGGATTGGTGTTTACTTTTTTTACACCTATTTTTTAGGCTATGGAAGCACAAATATTAATTATGTAAATAGTTTTTCGGGGTATTTAATGCCAATTACTATTTTAGTAAGCTATTTTGTGGTTTTGTATTTAATTCCTAATTATTTACTCAAAAAAAAATATACGCTATTTGCGCTCTATAGTTTTTATACGTTTATCATTTCCTTTTCAGGAATTATTATTTCTGTTTTTTATGGATTGTTTTTTTCTTCTTATTTAGTTGATGTAAATAATGAAGCGCTCACCAAATCATTACCTTTAATAATTTTAGGAATCTATTTTGTGGTTTTGATAGCAACAGCATTAAGTTTGGTGATGTATAGTTATCTGTCTAGCATTAAAAATGAAGATTTAAAAAATAAGTTTCTACAAACTCAGCTTCAATTAAAGGAGCAGGAGCTTAAATTTTTAAAGATGCAAATTCACCCACATTTTCTCTTTAATACCTTAAATACATTATATGGTTTTGCCTTAAAAAAATCTGACCAAGCACCAGATATGATTTTAAAATTGTCTAATTTGTTAGATTATATTTTATATCAAGTTGATAAACCTCAGGTATTGTTAAGTGATGAAATTAAGCATATAGAAGATTATATTGCACTAGAAAAAATGCGCTTTCAAGAAAGTTTAGAAGTTCATTTTTCAAAAGAATTACTTGCAGATGAAGTTCAAATAGCGCCTATGTTATTATTGCCTTTTGTGGAGAATGCATTTAAACATGGTATACAAATTGATGATGTTTTAAAAGTGAATATTATTCTTAAAACTACCAATAATCATTTGATGTTTGCAATAGAAAATTCAGCAAAAAGAGATGTAAATTCTAAAAAAGGGATTGGTTTAGAAAATATTAAAAAAAGATTGAAAATGTTATATAGAGATAATTTTGAACTTGGAATTACATCTTCAGAAAATGTATATAACGTTGATTTAAAAATTCCATTAAGAGATGTCTAAAAAAGTACGTTGTGTTATTGTAGATGATGAGCCAATGGCAAGAGAAATCATTACGTCATATATAGAAAAAACACCAAATTTAGAGTTGATAAAAAGTTGTAAAAATGCTTCTGAAGCAATGATTTTTATGCAGAATCAAGAAGTAGATTTATTTTTCTTAGATATTAATATGCCAGAAATCACAGGGCTAAGTTTGGCTAAAATTATTAATAAAAAGGCGAAGATAATTTTTACAACTGCCTATAGAGATTATGCTGTAGATGGATTTAACTTAAATGTAGTTGATTATTTATTAAAACCGATTGCTTTCGATCGATTTTTAGAAGCGGTTCAGAAAGTTTTTGATACACATCAAATTGTAAAAGTTGAAAAAAATGAGCAAGAAACTTCTTCGGATTTTATGTTTGTAAGATCAGAGAGAAAGATGGTGAAAATCAATTTTAATCAAATTAAATATATAGAAAGTCTAGGCGATTATGTTAAGGTTATTACAAATGATACTTCAATTGTTACAAGAGAAACCATAACAAATATTGATGAAAAATTACCGGCAAAAGAGTTCTTAAGAATTCATCGATCCTATATTGTTTCATTACAAGAAATCACCTCTTACACAAACGAATTTATTGAAGTTGGAAAAAAAGCAATACCAATAAGTAGAAGTTATAAAGAAACGGTTTTACAAAAATTAGCAAAAGTGTAGTGTAAATTTTATCTTTACCCCAAAATTTATACGTTGAATACAGCACAATTTATTCCGAATTCATTTTCAAAATCTATTGATAATTTTAAAGTTACTTGGCAAACTCCAAGTAATATTGCATTGGTTAAATATTGGGGGAAAAGCGATCCTCAAATTCCAAAAAACGCATCTATTAGTTTTACATTAAACAATTGTCATACGATAACAAGTATTCAGTTTGAAAAGAATGTCATTTTGAGTGAAGTCGAAAGATTTACACCTCAATTCGAATTGTTTTTTGAAGGAAAAAAGAAAGAAGAGTTTAAACCTAAAATCGCACAGTTTTTTGAACGAATAAAAGCGTATTGTCCGTATATTTTTGAATACAGAATGACTATTGAGTCAGAAAATTCTTTTCCGCATAGTAGTGGAATTGCTTCTTCTGCAAGCGGATTATCTGCAATAGCTATGTGTTTATTGAGTTTGGAAAAGGAATTAAATTCTGAATTAACAGCTGAGTTTATCAATAAAAAAGCATCATTTTTAGCGAGACTAGGTTCAGGTAGTGCTAGTAGAAGTGTAGAAGGGCCATTAGTTGTTTGGGGAAATCACCCAGCAATAGAAGGAAGCTCGGATTTATTTGGTGTTAAATTTCCACATAAAGTACATTCAATTTTTGAAAATTATCAAGACACTATTTTATTAGTTGATAAAGGGGAGAAGCAAGTTTCTTCAACCGTTGGACATCAGTTAATGCATAATCACCCTTATGCAGAAAATCGATTTAAACAAGCGAATGAGAATTTAGAGAAACTATCAGAAATTCTACAAAACGGCGAGATAAAAGAATTTATAAATCTTGTAGAAAGTGAAGCTTTAACACTGCATGCAATGATGTTGGCAAGTAACCCGTATTTTATTTTAATGAAACCGAATACTTTGGAAATTATTAATAAAATTTGGCAATATAGAGAAGAACATAAAAGTAATATATGTTTTACATTAGATGCTGGTGCAAATGTGCATGTATTGTATCCTTTAGATGAGAAAAAAGCTGTCGAAACCTTTATAGAAAGAGTGCTTTCTAAGCATTGCCAAAAAAATCAGTATATTTGTGATAACACAGGGTTGGGAGCAAAAAAGCTTTAGAATCTTAAATCAACAAAAAATGAAAACTTCAACATTAGTTATTATAATGTTTGTTGGGTTTTTAACTTCCTCAATAAACGCTCAAGAAACCGTTTGGTTTGATAGCAATTGGAATATTACATCCAAACAAAAAGCAACATATTATAGACCAATTCCAGCTAAGAAAGGAAATGGATTTTGGATTGTAGATTTTTACAAAAACGGTGTAAAACAAATGGAAGGTTTTAGTTCTGTTAATACTCCTTTGAAAGAAGAATATGAGGGTGTAGTGATGTATTTTCATACGAATGGAAACCCGTACCAAAAGGTCCGTTACGAAAAAGGAAGGTTACATGGAAAGCGTGAAGTCTATTATGAAAGTGGCGAAGTAAAGGAGCAAGGGAAATATAATAAAGGCATGCGCGCAGGAATTTGGAAAGAGTTTTATAAAAGCGGAAAAATTAAAATTAAAGGAAAATATAAGGATGGCGAAAAAGTTGGTGTTTGGAAAACTTTTTATAAAAATGAATAGGAATCTGAATAGTATGCGCTATAAATTGTATTTTTGTACTAAAGAAAAATCAAAAAGTTGATGAAAGGACCATTATTTTATGCTAAAATATTGCTCTTTGGAGAATATGGCATTATTAAGGATTCTAAAGGACTAGCAATACCTTTTAACTCTTATAAAGGAGCTTTAAAAACTTCTGAAAATTCATCAGAAGAATATTTACAATCAAATAAAAACTTACTGGCTTTATATAACTACTTAGTTGACATAGATACTGATTTAGTTTCTTTTGACTTAGAAACATTAAAGGCAGATATTGATAACGGGATGTATTTCGATTCTTCTATTCCACAAGGTTATGGTGTTGGAAGTTCTGGTGCTTTAGTGGCATCAATTTATGATCGATATGCAAGCGATAAAATTACTGTTTTAGAAAATTTAACTCGCGATAAATTATTAAAGTTAAAAGCTATATTTTCTTTAATGGAATCATTCTTTCACGGAAAAAGTTCTGGTTTAGATCCATTAAACTCATATTTAAGTTTACCAATTTTAATCAACTCTAAAGAAAATATTGAGCCTGCTGGAATTCCTTCACAAAAAGAAGGGAAAGGAGCAGTCTTCTTATTAGATTCAGAGCAAGTTGGTGAAACAGAACCTATGGTTAACATCTTTATGAATAAGATGAAAAATGAAGGGTTCAAAAAAATGTTGAATGAAGAATTTGTTAAACATACAGATGCTTGTATCGATGATTTTTTACATGGAAACATTAAATCGTTATTCGGGAATGTTAAAAACCTTTCTAAAGTAGTTTTAACTAATTTTAAACCGATGATTCCAACAGCTTTTCATAAAGTTTGGGAAAAAGGAATTGCAACAAACGATTATTACTTAAAACTTTGCGGATCAGGTGGTGGTGGTTATATTTTAGGATTTGCCCAAGACTATCAAAAAGCCCAAGAAAGTTTAAAAGACTACAAATTAGAGTTGGTGTATAGATTTTAGTGCTACTACTATGGCTACTACTAAACCAATTGTATTATTATATAAACTATTCAGTTTTTTATCGGTTATAAGAGGGTACAATATTTTGGTATTGGTTGCTGCTCAATACTTAGCAGCTATATTTATTTTCTCTCCCAAAAAATCACCCAGAGCTGTAATTTTAGATAGTCATTTATTTTATATTGTTTTAGCCTCAGTTTTTGTGGTTGCTGCTGGTTATATTATCAATAATTTTTACGATTCTAAAGCAGATACTATTAATAGGCCTTTAAAAACGGGGATAGATAGTTATATAAAACAATCAACAAAACTGTCTATTTATTTCTTTTTAAATATTGTAGGTGTTAGTATTGGATTTTTAGTTTCTTGGCGTGTTGCTTTGTTTTTCTCAATATATATATTCGGAATTTGGTTCTACTCCCATAAATTGAAACGATTCCCTTTTACAGGAATTTTTTCAGCAACAATTTTAATGATGTTACCATTTTTTGCAGTTTTTATTTACTTTAAAAACTTTTCTAAAATCATATTTGTGCACGCAATTTTTCTTTTTTTAGTGATTATGGTGCGTGAATTAATTAAAGAATTAGAAAATATAAAAGGAGCTATAATAAATAATTATAAAACCTTTCCAGTAGCGTACGGAGAAAAAAGAACAAAACAAGTTTCAATATTCTTATTGTTTTTAACGGTAATTCCTATTGTAATATTATTTAGTTATCCAGCTATAAGTTTGATGAAATATTATTTCTATTTTGCTCTATTGATATTGATTTTTGTGGGAATCTATTTATGGGTTTCTACTAAAAGGAAACAATACGGTTTTCTACATAATGTTCTAAAGTTTCTTTTAGTTATTGGTGTTTTATCATTACTTTTTATCGATACAAGTTTAATTGTAGAAAAAGTGATTGATAAATTAAACTAGAAATCAAATATTTAACTGTAAATTTGCGGGCATTTTAAAATCAAAAAATGGATTCAAATAAAAACTCGTCGAGAGGACGACAAGCTGGCAAAAACAGCACTCCTCAGAATAAAAAAAGATTTCAAAAACCTTTTAAGAAAAAACAATCTGGGGCTCCAAAAAGCGATACTTCAGGAATTCGTTTAAATAAATACATTGCTAATTCAGGAGTTTGCTCTAGGCGTGAAGCTGATACATATATTGAGCATGGAAGTGTTGCTGTAAACGGGAAATTAGTTACAGAAATGGGTTATAAAGTTCAGCCTGGCGATGAAGTTCGCTTTGATGGAACTTTACTTTCTATCGAAAAAAAGCGTTACGTTTTATTAAACAAACCTAAAAATTATATTACTACCATGGATGATGAACGAGGTAGGAAAACAGTAATGGATTTAGTGGCTAATGCAACTTCTGAGCGTATTTATCCTGTAGGGAGATTAGATAGAATGACAACAGGTTTGCTGTTATTTACTAATGATGGTGAATTAGCTAAAAAATTAACACATCCAAAACATGTTATTCGTAAATTATATCACGCATCTTTAGATAGAAAACTTGATATGAAAGATTTAGATAAATTAAGAGGTGATGTAGTTATTGGAGGTAAAAAAGTATTTATTGATGCAGTTTCTTATGTAGAAGGTGAAAAGAAAACAGAAGTTGGGATAGAAATACATTCAGGAAGAAATAGAATCGTTCGTAAAATATTTGAGCATATTGGATATAAAGTAGTAAAACTAGATAGAGTTGTTTTTGCAGAGTTAACCAAGAAGAATTTACCAAGAGGTAGATGGCGAGAGTTAACATCTCAAGAAACCATTAATTTACAGAATTTGTAAAAACAAAAATCCCAAGCAAATTGCTTGGGATTTTTTGTGGTACCTCCAGGAATCGAACCAGGGACACAAGGATTTTCAGTCCTTTGCTCTACCAACTGAGCTAAGGTACCATCGCTTTAGCGGATGCAAATATAAACGGGTTTTTTACATGTGCCAAATAAAAATTAAAAAATCTATTGTATTTTTGAAATCAGATTAAAACAATTTAATGAATTTAATTATTGATGTAGGAAATACTAGAGTTAAAGCAGCTGTCTTTAAGCAAGATACTTTAGTGGAGCTTTTTATTTTGGATACATCAAGAATTGTTTCTGAAATAAAAAAAATTGTAAAAAAAAGAAATATTACTTCAATTATAGTGTCTTCGGTTGCAAAAATTAGTGATTATAAGTTAAAAAGGATATCGATTTTAGCAGATACCTTGCTAGTTTCGTCAAAAACTAAAGTACCTTTTAAAAATTTATACAAAACTCCACAAACTTTAGGAGTTGATAGAATAGCATTAGCATCTGGAGTAATACATAAATATAGGAATAAAAATGTGCTGGTTATTGATGCTGGAACTTGTATCACGTTTGATTTTGTAAATAATAAAAAAGAATATTTAGGCGGGGCAATTTCACCAGGTGTAGAAATGAGGTATAAAGCATTGCATAATTTTACTGGAAAATTACCATTAATTGAAAAAAAGATACCTGATAACTTCATTGGAAATTCTACGAATGAAAGTATGAATTCTGGTATTGTAAATGGGGTTATAAAAGAAATTGAAGGTGTAATTTCTCAGTATAAAGAAAAATATACAGATTTAACAGTAGTTTTAACAGGTGGAGATACAAATTTCTTGGCTAAACAATTAAAAAGTAGCATATTTGCCAATCAAAATTTTCTACTAGAGGGTTTAAATACATTATTGATATATAATAAAGAGGAATGATTAGAAGGGTTTTACTGATATTTTTACTACTAACCGCAACATTACTAACAGCACAAAGAACAAATTCGTCACCATATTCTTTTTTCGGAATAGGACAAGAGTTTAGTCCCAAAACTGTTGAGCAGGCTTCCATGGGAGGTATAGGGGTTGCTTTTGCAAGTGGATACTATTTAAACTTTACAAATCCAGCAGCCAATGCGCATTTAAGATTAACTACTTATTCTTTTGGAATCTTAAATAATAGATTAACAATAGAAGATGCTTCTGGTGCACAAACATCAAACTCAACAAGTTTAAATTATATTAGTTTTGGATTTCCAATTGGTCAGAAAGCAGGATTTGTAGTTGGTTTACAACCAATATCATCTGTTGGTTATTCGTTAACGAACCAAATTACAGATGCAAATGGAGATGCCATAGAAA